>JBAZSA010000019.1:0-3378 GCA_041662645.1 Desulfurivibrionaceae bacterium | reverse complement strand
CGTGTGCTCTTCCGATCTGGGGGTGAAATCGAGGTGCGCCACCTTGCCGGGCAGCTCCGCGGCAACGGTTACGCCCTGCACCGCTTCCAGCGAGCCCACGGCGGGCAGGGTGGTCTCCCAGGAATCAGGCAGGGCCGTTACCGTGGTTACCGTTTCCGGCGGCGGGACAAAGCTCTTGCCCGCGCCCACCATCTTGAAGATCTGCAACCCTTTGATGCCGGCAAGGATGACGATCACCAGCAGCAGGCCAAGGATGGAGAAGATGATGCGTTTTTTCATGGGCGGTTTCTTTTAAGGAAAGGGGAAAATGGGTTCTTAAAGAATAAGTTAAATACATATTTGACTTGTCCATCTTGTTGCGTCAAGGGTTTTTTATTTTCCAGGTGAACGGCGATTCCATATAGATACATTTATGTGATATTTTCGTGCGGCGCGCAATTCATTTTTGTCATAAATGTAATATGTGTGGGGCAGATGATCCAGTGATTCTTCTGTGGCGATCTTATAAAAAATACGTAGATACAATTCGATAAATTAAAAAATAAGCAGCTGGTAAAAAGACGGCACACTTGTTGCTGTTGTGCCAGATAGCCGCCTGCTGGAATGGGACACCACGGAGGTCGAGTGGAGGGCTCCTCTGGAAAGGGCGGGGAGAAAGGAGAGATGAGTGGAACGGTTATTGTCTGAAATAGATAGAGGAGATCAACATGGAAAGGAGAGAGAAATGAAAAAAAGATTACTGGCATTTTTGCTGATTACGAGCTGCCTGTGCGGCTTTCTGTCACCGGCGTTTGCAGAGGAAGGACTCGGCGGGCCGCCATCCGAGGCGGCGGCGGTGAGTCAGGTTGCTCCGGCCCCGGAGCCTGTTGCTGATTCCGCCGGAACCGTAACCGGGGGAGCCGCGGATGTGGTCGGCGTTACCGCCGGTGCGCCAACCGCCGAGGAATTGGCGACCATGGGGCAGAGCGAGCCGTTGGCCGCAAAGCTGGCGGACGTTGTCGGCCATAACCGGATCGCGATCAACATGGTCTGGGTCATGGTCTGCGGCTTTCTGGTCATGTTCATGCAGGCAGGGTTTGCCATGGCCGAGGGGGGATTCACCCGGGCGAAGAATGCCGGGCATACCATGGCGATGAACTTCATGATCTACGGCATCGGCATCCTTGGTTATTGGATGTGCGGCTTTGCCATTCAGATGGGAGGCGTTGGCGGGATTGCCTCCCTCGGCGGGGCCGGGGTGCTGAACAGTGAGTTTGTGGTCACTCTTTTCGGCAAGGATTTCGGCCTGTTCGGCACCAAGGGTTTTTTCCTTTCCGGAACCTACGATGTTGCGGTCTATGCGATCTTTTTGTTCCAGATGGTGTTCATGGATACCACGGCGACCATCCCCACCGGCTCCATGGCCGAGCGCTGGACGTTTAAGTCCTTCGTGGTCTATGGCTTTTTTATCACCGCCTTGGTCTACCCACTGTATGCCAACTGGGTATGGGGCGGCGGCTGGCTCTCGCAGCTCGGCAAGAATTTTGCCCTGGGCCACGGGCATGTTGATTTCGCCGGTTCGTCGGTGGTGCATATGACCGGTGGGGTTGCGGCTCTTGCCGGGGCCATGGTTCTGGGGCCGCGGTTGGGCAAATACAAGGCTGACGGCACGCCCAACGCCATCCCCGGGCATCACATTCCCATGGCGATTGTCGGCTGTTTCATCCTGGCCTTTGGCTGGTTTGGGTTCAATGCAGGGTCCACCCTCGCGGGCGGCGACTTCAGGTTGGCGGTTGTCGCCACCAACACCATGCTCGCCTCGGCAGCCGGCGCTTTTTCCGCCATGGCCTATATGTGGATTGTTTACGGCAAGCCGGATATCTCGATGATTGCCAATGGTTTTCTCGCCGGGTTGGTGGCGGTCACCGCGCCCTGTGCTTTTGTTGATTCCGGGGCAGCGGTTTTCATCGGGGCGGTGGGCGGCATTCTTCTCTGCATGAGTGTCTTCTTTGTCGAGCGGGTTTTGAAGGTTGACGATCCGGTCGGCGCGATCTCAGTCCATGGCGTCAATGGCGCCTGGGGTGTTCTGGCCCTGGGGCTGTTTGCGGACGGCACTTACGGCGACGGGCTCAACAGGGTGAAGGGCACGGTCAAGGGGTTGCTGTATGGCGACTCCGGGCAGTTTCTGGCCCAGGTTATCGGCACCGTTACCAACATTATTTTTGTCTTCGTGGTCATGTACGTCTTTTTCAAGGTATTGGACAAGATCGTGCCGCTCCGGGTTTCCCCGGAAATGGAGCTGGAAGGGCTTGACCAGAGCGAAGTCGGGGTGAATGCATACCCGGAATTTAATCTCACCAAAACCCATCGCTAAGGCTGGAGGCACCATGAAAAAGATAGAAGCAATCATCAAGCCGTTCATGCTGGAAGAACTCAAGGAGGCCATGAACGGGATCGGGGTCCAGGGCATGACCGCCTCCGAAGTGAAGGGGTTCGGCCGCCAGAAGGGGCACACGGAGGTCTACCGCGGTGCCGAGTATGTGGTGGATTTTATCCCCAAGGTAAAGGTGGAGATCGTTGTTGCCGCGGAAATGGTCGACACGGTGGTCAACGCCATCATAACCAGCGTCAAGACCGGTAAGATCGGCGACGGCAAGATCTTTGTCCTGCCGGTGGATTCGGTCTGCCGCATCAGGACAGGCGAAACCGGCAAGGATGCCATCTGATCCCTGCCGGATAAAAGAAGTGACAACCGGCGGCGGGTTCGTGGCAGTCCCGAATCCGCCGCCGGTTCCCCTCCACTGGTAAGAAGCGACAGATGAAATTCCTGATCCTGCAACATACCCCCTGGGCCGGGCCTGGGCGGCTGCTTCTCGAGGCGCTCGACCGGCACCGGGTCGATTGTGATCTCGTCAAGGTCTGGCAGGATTGGATCCCCGATTTTAACGGCTATGGGGCGATCATCCTCCTTGGAGGGGCGCCCAACGTGGATCAGGAGGAGAAATACCCGTTTCTCGTGGAGGAGAAGCGGTTCATCAAGAGGGCGATTGGCGCGGATAAGCCGATCTTGGGTTTCTGTCTCGGCCATCAACTGCTTGCTTCGGTGCTCGGCGCCCAGGTGGGGCCGAACTTCAAGCCGAGCATCGGTTTTGTTCAGGGGCATCTCACCCATGACGGCCGCGAGCATCCGGCCTTCAAGAATCTCGGCAAGACCATGCCCATGTTCAAGTGGCACAGCCAGACGGTGCTGGAGCCGCTACCGAAACATTTTTCCCTGCTTGCCACCTCGGAGCAATGCCAGGTGGAGGCCTTTTCCCTTGAGCAGCGGCCCCATATCCTCGGGATGCAGTTTGAAAACCATGTCGCGTTTTCCGAGGATATCAGCCTATGGCTGGAACC
>JBAZSA010000018.1:0-25005 GCA_041662645.1 Desulfurivibrionaceae bacterium | reverse complement strand
CGCCACCGGTGAGGATATAGTCACCGATGGAAATCTCCTCATCCACATACCGGTCGGCAAAGCGGTCATCCACCCCTTCATAGCGCCCGCACACCAAAAGCAGCCGCGGATGCCCGGCCAGCTCTTCGGCAACAGCCTGGGTATACGGCCTACCCTGGGGGCTGAGGAGGATCACCCGGCCAGGTTGCGGTGCCATACCCTGCACGGCCTGCACTGCGGTAGCCAAAGGCTCCGGCTTCATCACCATGCCTTCCCCGCCGCCAAAGGGGCGGTCATCGGTCATGGTATGCTTATCGAACGCATACTCCCGGATGTTGTGGCAGGCAATGGTTATCTGCCCGGCCTCCTGGGCTCTGCGGATTATCCCCTCCTTGAGCGGAGAATCCAGCAGCTCCGGGAATATCGTCAGTACGTCGAATCTGATGGTCTCGCCCGCAGGTGCTTCAGCTTGCATCGCCCGGCGTCCCGCCCGCGTTCATTTCCAATAGGCCCGGAGGCGGCGTGACCACCAGACTTTTGCCATCCGGCGCAAGGCCGGCAACACACGCACCAACCGCCGGGATCAAATACTCGCTCCCCCCCCCGGTAATAACCAGGATATCGTGGGCAGGGGTGGCCAGAAGCGAGGTAACCTGTCCAAGCTCCTGTCCGCCATCGGTGATCACCGGCAGCCCTTCCAGCTCATGCCAGTAAAAGGTTTCCGGGCCAAGGGTCGGCAAAAGCTCCCGATCTATCCGCACCTCCCAGCCGCGCAAAGCTTCTGCCGCGCTTCTCCCGGAAAGGCCTTCAAGCTGAAGGAGAACCAAGTTTCCCGAAGGCCGGCACTGCTCAATCTCATACGATCTGGTCAAGCCATGGTCCTTTTCGACCAGGGTCAGCAGCCGGTAGCCGAGAAAATCATCGGGGTTGCCGGAAAAAGGATAGACCTTGATCTCACCCTTGATGCCATGGGCCTTGGCAACCTTGCCCACCGCAATCTGCCCGCCATGGGCAACGCCAACATCAAGGATTTTCAAAAATCCTACTCCGCTATCTCAAGACGGGCCTTGCGGTTGTCCTTGCCTGCGGCGGCAGAGAGCAGCGAACGGATGGCCCTGGCGGTACGGCCCTGTTTCCCGATCACCTTGCCAAGATCCTCCTTGGCCACCCGCAACTCAAGAACAACAGTGCCATCGCCTTCCGTCTCGGTAACCTGAACGGCAGCGGCATCGTCCACCAGCGAGGTGGCTATGAATGCGACCAAATCCTTCATGGGGTCTTATTCCGCCACGCTGGCCTTGGCGAGCAGGTTCTTCACCGTATCGGAAGGCAGTGCGCCCTTGTCGAGCCAGATCTTGACGCGATCCTGCTTGACAATAACCTCGGCGGGTTGCTTGCAGGGGTCATAGGTGCCGACCACTTCAAGAAACTGCCCGTCGCGGCACGCCTCGGCGTTGGCTACGACAATGCGGTAAAAGGGTTTCTTCTTGCGGCCCATTCTGGTCAAACGAATCCTTACAGCCATGGTGTTGTTTCCTCCTGTGGGTTATTCAACTTTTTTGACAGGCCACATCTGTGCGTCCTGTGCGTATTTTCAATATCCGGCTACGGACCTACCGGAACAGCCCCTTGGGGCGTTTCTTTTTCTTCTGTCCGCCGACAAAGGCTCCCAAACCACCGGGTTTGCCGCTCATATGCTTCATCATCTTGAGCATTTCCGTGTAGCTCTTGATGACCTTGTTCACGTCCTGCACCGTGGTGCCGCTCCCCTTGGCGATGCGCGCCCTGCGGTTCGCGTTGAGGATGGCGTGGTTGCGCCGCTCCTTGATGGTCATGGAGTTGATGACCGCCTCCACCTTGACCAATTCCTTTTCATCGGGCTTGGGCATGTCCTTGAGCTGCTTGATCCGGCTCATTCCCGGAATCATGCCCATGATCTGCTCCAGGCTGCCCATCTTCTTGATCTGTTGGATCTGCTCAAGAAAATCCTCCAGGGAAAACCCCTCTTTCTTGAGCTTCTTGGCGAGTTTTTCCGCCTTGTCCTTATCTACCGCAGCCTCGGCCTTTTCGATCAGGGTGAGCACATCGCCCATGCCCAGAATCCGGGAGGCAACGCGGTCCGGATGGAACGGCTCCAAGGCGTCGAGCCCTTCGCCCATGCCGACGAACTTGATGGGCCGCTGGGTCACCTTCTTGATGGACAGGGCCGCGCCGCCGCGGGCATCGCCATCCATCTTGGTCAGGACCACGCCGCTGATGGCAAGATCAAGATTAAATTTTTCGGCAACCGTCACCGCGTCCTGGCCGGTCATGGCATCTGCCACGAACAGAATCTCGGCGGGCTCAACCGCGTCCTTGATCCGGGCCAGCTCACCCATGAGCTCCTGATCCACATGGAGCCGGCCAGCGGTGTCGATAATCAGTGTATCATAGCCACCGCTCTGGGCGGCATGCACAGCCTGGCGGCAAATAGCCACCGGATCTTGATCGGTGGCTGAGGGATGCACTGGCACCCCAAGGCTCTGCCCCAGAATGGTCAACTGATCAATGGCCGCTGGCCGATACACGTCGGCGGGCACCAGGTAGGGCTTGCGCCCCTTGCCCTGCAGCATCTTGGCCAGCTTGCCGGAGGTGGTGGTCTTGCCGGAACCCTGCAGACCCACCATCATAATGACCACGGGCTGACGGCCGCTGAGATTGAGGGTGGCGGTCTGCCCGCCCAACAACTCAACCAACTGGTCGTGAACAACCTTGACCACCTGCTGGCCAGGGGCCAGGGAACCGACAACTTCCTGGCCAATCGCCTTCTCGGCGACAGTGGCGACAAACTCCTTGGCAACCTTGAAATTGACGTCGGCTTCCAGCAAGGCCATGCGCACTTCGCGCAACGCCTCCTGGATGTTTTCCTCGGTCAGCCTGCCGTGGCCGCGAAGCTGTTTAAAAACATCATGTAACCGGTCTGAAAGCGACTCAAACATTCTGTCAATCACTCAAGCAGCCTGCGGGAAAGCCCGTCAGCCGCGATAATTCCTGAAAAAAGACACACCTCACCCTCTCCGGGCCGGAAAACGGACAAAGATACTGTGCCAAAGGCAGGTTGTCAAGCACCAAATCTGCCAACAACCGACTCTCCCTGTATGAATCTGAATCTTTTTAGAAGACGGCAAGCAGGGTATCGAGCCTCTTTCATGAATGCGCAAGAATTTCATGCTTTGGGCAAGCTAAAAATCCGCAGGCGATGGTAGCGGCTTGGTAATTGCTGAAGCGTGTGTCAAGAATAAAGATTTGGCCCCTTTGTTACCACGAGTCATTACATTCGTTGTCTATCTGATCATCGCTAGCATGATTAGCCTCTAACGCAAGGACTTCCGTTCCAGCAGGAGGAAGCGCCTACATAAAGAACCGATAGTCGTATACGTCATCGACAATATCTGGCGTGCCTTTCACGACGTTGGCAAAACGCTGCGAGTAGACCAGCGTCGCCGGCAACGTCTTATAAAGCGTGTTGTTGTTCCAGTCACACTTGGTCAGTGAATATACACTTGCACAGGTATCATGCCAGCCGCCCGCCCCTGACCAGCGCCTGAGCAATATGGGGTTCGGTGTAGGCTTGAAGACAGCTTCTTTAAAGACAGGCCGATTCGCCTGCTGGGCGTTGACGCCGGACACGCTACCCTGTGTCCACAGCAGGCACTCAGTCTCAGAGAGTGGCAGGTAGCTACCACGATCAAGCGGATAGCCAGCCGGCCGAGCTTTCGGACGGGGGCGCTGACGCGGATCGGTCTTGGGTGGCGGATCGACCTTGAGACCATGCCACTCCGTACCTCGGATGATCTGTATGAGTTCAACCTCAGTCTTTGAGCCAAAAGCGTCCAGCGCGCCCTGGACTTCCTCTTCGGTAAAGCGGGTCGATTTATGAACGAAGATTTTGCGGGGCACATGTGCGTAGTGACCATTCTGGTACAACAGCAGACTGCGCGAGAGTACCGACATCATTTCCTGATAGCTTAAGTAAGGATTTCCTTTCCTATCCGTCTCGAACTCCCGCGTGTCATAGGCGACAAATTCAAACCCTGTCCCGTCCGGATCGAAGACCTGGCTGCAACACGTGCTGTACTCCATACCATCGTCATGCTTGCGCATCGCATAGCTAAGTCCGATATAGGCTTCATCGCGATCAAATTCCGCAAGCTTCCATGGGATACCACCGGCCTTGGCATAGAGTGCGACAGTAATACCCCACATCGCCTGAGCACGGCAGACGCGCGAAAAGACGGTTTCGTTCATGATCTGCACGGGAATGCCGAGCGGCGCAATCAGCGCTTTTAATCGGTCGTGGAGATTAAATCCCTCGTACGTGAAGGCATTTTTCCACTCCGGTGGAAGATAAATCACGAGCACATCGAAGGAGCCACGTTTAGCACGCATAGCGCCGATGGCGTGGACAAGCGTGCGCACAAGCCCTTCGCCATCCTGCGCCTGCGCAAGCTGCATGCATTCATCAGGCGGCGAAAACTTCAGGGCATCATTCGCTGGAACGAGCGGAACACGAAAGACGTTCTGAAATCCCGGGTACTCAAAATAGTAATTCGCCGCGTCTTTCACTTGAGCCTTTCGCTGCATTTCGCCGACGATGGACTCTATCCGGTTCATGCGATCAGCGGGTGCCAGGTAAGCAAGCCGCACCTGCGCAGGAAAACCGAGATCACGACTGTATGGTCCGTTTGCGATCAGGCCGCGCAGTGGGTGCGTGTCAGTCTTCTTGCTCGCAAATAAGAGTGCCGGTTCAGGGAGCATGCCGTGCCCGGATAGTTCATCGTGCCGCTGCGCGCTCATGCGGACGCCCTCCTGCTGAACGCCGTACGGGTGGAAACAGTAAAGGCAGCCGGGTAGTCCGTATCGGCTCCATAGGTGACAGTAACCGGTGTGCCCTGACCGATGGGACCGATAAGAATTTCGATCCAAGCGCTCAGGATATCGTACGACTGGTTGTTGTATCGTTTCAGTTTGCGCTTGCGCAGGAAGTCTTGAGCATCTTCACGATTCTTTAGCGGCTTAATCCAGACATCGGGCTCGAGCAAAAGCCACAAGATGCCGGCACGCTCTTCGAGCCTGAGCCTGACGCACTCGGACCAGTGTGTATCCGGCAGCTCGCGGACGGTTCCGCAAATCGGTCCTGGATTACCACTAAAGCCAACAGCCTTCTTTAGTGACGCGAAGCGCTCATCGTCAGCTTGGCGGTGGTCAACCACGACATAATAGGTCTTGCCTTTTTTGCGCAAAAGAACGGGTTTGCCATGGCAAAGCGCTTCGGCAATGCCATGCTCGTAGAACGACTTTAGATATGTGGATTCGGCGATCTCGGCGACCGGATCGGCGAACTCACACACGCCAACATTGTTCGCGATCAGTCCATCCAGACTATTCGCAACCTGTGCGGATTCCCCCCAGAAGACGATCCCGTCGTGATAGGAAATGACGGCATGCGGCTGCTTTTCGCGTACAGCAGAAAACACATCGGCAGCGGGAATGCTGCCAGCAGGCAATATGCCGCACTGCCGCGGCGCATCTACGATTTCGAGGGCGTTCATCCGCAGGATCGGATAGGATTTGCCAGGCTCGGGTAACGGAATCGATACTGGATGCGCCCGTGCTGAGCGCACTTTGTCATCTAGCACCCGTGGCTTATCAGGTATCTGCCGCCAGACCTTGTAGAGCATCAGGTCGAACGTCCCGGTCTCTACAATATGGGCTGCAATGCCCTTTACCCGCGCCGCTTCAATGAACGCAACGACGGCAGGCACGATACTGGACGCGTGCGGGACGGTCCACCAGATACCGTGCGGGAATGGATTAGGTTGCGCTAGCGCCTGTTCAAGCATGGCCATGACGTTACTGTCCCGGCCGCTATAGCCGGCGACAATCAGGCCATAGCGGCCGGCCGCAGCGATAAAGCATTCCTGAATCTTCTCATCGTTACTGAGCAGATCCTTGGGAAGATTCTTGATCTTCTGGTATCGAAAGTCCCCGTGAATCTTCGCGTATAACGGAAACCGCTCCGCATTGAGCGCTTCAAGCGCGGCATATGACCCTTCGAGATGAAAAGGGGTCAAATTTTTTCCAGCGACGGCGGCATAGGCATCCTCAAGGACATCATCAAAGTTTGTGGTGAAGACAAGACGCGATCGCCCCATTTCCAGAAGCGAAGCAAGCACACGTGGCCCAATCGTCAGCGTCACCTTGTCTGGCGACATCTGATCCTGAATATAGGACTGCTGCGCGGCGTAGTCCTCGCCGAACATCAAATCAAAATAGTAGGAATATTCCTCATTACTCCAGACTTCCGGGCAGCCTTTGCCGTCGAAGTAGCTTTGAATCTTCGCCTTGATGGCATGGTTGCTGACGTTATGAGCCTGAACGTCCTGATTCTCTTTGGCGCAGTAGTACTGCCGCTTCAAATCCCAGATCAAATCCGCTGCAGCCGGCAAACCAGACGAACGTGACGTGCCGGCGCCGAGAAACCACATAAGCTGCGGCGCATTCTGCACGAAGTGACGCAGAAACTCCTGTTCATCGATCTGTAAATGCACGCTACTCAATCTGCTAACTGCCTCCACAGATCCTTCCAAGGCTCTTCAGCCCGTTCGGTTTATACTACTCGTTTTCACCTGATATGGAGATTGACGTGTTTCACGTCATGTCCCCAACTGCTCAACATTAATATTATACGGATTTCCTCTTTTGCTCCGGACTATCGTCTTGCTTACCCCAAGAAAGGGTAAACAAGGTCAACCCTGACGCATTGCATGCTTGATTTTCCTGATTGCGGGGCAATATGGGATGGTATGCGGAATACGGATAAGTCGTGCGAGTTCTTATTCGTCCGCTGTTTCGTCGCAATTTCTGGGCAGCATATGCACCGTCAGCTACAATCGCATGCACCTAACAGATTGTCAATGCAGAAAAAATACGGGTATTACTGGTATGCTCGGGGAAGAGAAACAGGGGAGTATTGGGATGGATAGGCAGACAAGGCGGGAACCCGAACAGGATTTCCCGCCTTGTCGCCTTCGGACCTGCTGTTTCCTTACAGCGCTTCCAGCATCTTCGCCAGCCCCTCGGGGGTGTCGAACTGGAAGCAGCGGTGTTCGTAGTCAGGCGGGATGATCTTGCCCAAAAGCCCCGTGAGCACCGTCTTGGGGCCGACCTCGATAAAGACCCGCACCTCCTCGGCCATCAGCCGTTCCACGATCTCCAGCCAGCGGACGGTGGAGGCGATCTGCCGGGCCATGATCTGCCGGATCGCGGCAGGGTCGCTCTCGGACGCGGCAGTGACGTTGAAGAGGACCGGCGTGGCCGGGGCGTTGAAGGTCACCTTGGCCATGGCCGCCTCGAAATCCGGGACCGCGCCGGCGATCAGCTCGCTGTGCCATGCGCCGCTCACCTTGAGGGGAATCGCCTTGCCGCCCTTCTCCTTGACCAGGGGCGCGGCAACGGCAAGGGGTGCTTCCTCGCCGGAGATCACGATCTGTTCGGCGGAGTTGTGGTTGGCCACGGTGATCTTGCCAGCAGCCTTGGCGCTTTCCACGATCCCACGCACCGTCTCGATGGGCAGTTTCACCACGGCCTGCATGCCGCCGGGATTAGCGGCAGCTTCGCGCTCCATCAAGCGGCCGCGTTCGGTGACCAGACCCAGGGTCTCCTCGGCGCTCACGATTCCGGCGGCGGCAAGCGCCCCGTACTCGCCCAGGCTGTGACCGGCAAAAAATGCCGGTTTCACCCCTGCCTTGGCCAGGGCCTGCCAGCAGATGAGATTCATCACGGTCATGGCCGGTTGCAGATGCACGGTGCGGGTCAGCTCCTCCATGGGTCCGTCCTGGCAGAGGCGGGTGAGCGGAAAACCGCTGATTGTTTCCGCCATACCCATGAGGGCGCGGGCCTCGGGGTCTGTTTCCAGAAATTCCTTGCCCATTCCCAAAAACTGAGAGCCCTGCCCTGGAAAAAGAACCGCTATTTTTTGTTCCGCCATAACTGAACTCCCGTATTTTTCTCTTATTATATCAATCCATTATCTGATTAGCGCCAATCTTCCGCAAGACGTAATTTGTACATGCGGAGAGCCATGCGAAATCTCCCTCTCCCCCGCTTCAGTGGGGGAGAGGGCCGGGGTGAGGGGGTAAACGGTGGCGTTCCACCCTCTCCCTACCCCTCTCCCTCAAGGGCGAGGGAATTTGCGGAAGATCAGCGCTAATCAGGAACCTGTATGAGTCCCCCGGCAAAGCCGGTTTACCTTAAAGAATTATTGACTATTGGCCTTTCTCACTTTCCTGTGGCGGGTACAGCAAACTGCCCAAAATGAACAGGCCCACGCCAACACAAATGGCCGAATCCGCCACATTGAAGGCGGGCCAGTGGTGGCTGCCGATGTAGAAATCCAGAAAATCCACCACCGCGCCGAAACGCAGCCGGTCGATGAGATTGCCCACCGCGCCCCCGGCAATCAGGCCGATGGCGTGGGCAAAAATCCTGCCCTGGCTGCGAAACTGGCGGTAGGAAAAAGCCATCACCCCAAGGGCGAGCGCGGCCACGCCGACAAAAAACACCTGCCGCCAGACGGTCTGGGCTCCGGCCAGCATGCCGAAGGCCGCCCCGGTATTGGTGAGATAGGTCAGGTTGAACAGGCCGGGGATGACGGGCAGCAGCTCGAACATGGCAAACCGCTCCATGACCAGTCCCTTGGTTGCCTGATCGAGGAGGACCACCGCCAGCAGCCAGACCAACGGGATAAGGGGCGAATCGGGCTTTTTCAATTTTCCGCCACCACGGAGGTACAGCGCGGGCAGAGAGAGGGATGCTCGGCATCGCTGCCCAGCTCCTCGGAACGCAGCCAGCACCGCTCGCATTTCTCACCCCTGGCCGAGCGCACCAGCACCGAAAGCTCCGGCAGCTCGGTGCTGACAAAGCCCGGCTCCGGCAGGGAACCCATCAGCTCCATGCGGGAAACAATGGCCACGCCTTGCAGGGTCTGCCAGTTGGCAGCCAGGAATCCGCCCAGCTCGCCAGCGGCAGCCACCACCACCTCCGCCTCCAGGGAATGGCCGATAACCTTGTCGCGCCGGGCGATCTCCAGGGCCTTGGTCAGTTCGCCCCGCACCTTCAAAACCTTGTCCCACTTCTCGGCCAGCGACTTGTCCGCAACCCGTTCCGGCTTCAGTTCCGGGAACAGGGCAACGCAGACATTCTCCTCATGCTGATCCTTGCCGGGGAGAAAATCCCAGACCTCGGCCGCCATGAAGGTGAGAACCGGGGCCATGAGCCGGGTCAGACCATCGACGATCTCATACAGGGCGGTCTGGGCGGCCCGCCGCTCGCGGGAATTGGCGGGCAGGGTGTAGAGCCGGTCTTTGAGCACATCCAGATAGAGAGCGCTCATGCTCACCGTGCAGAAGTTGGTCAAGCCGTGGAACACGGGGTGGAACTCAAACCCCTCGTAGCCTTTAAGTACCTTCATCTTCAACAGCTCAAACTGATAGAGGGCCCAGCGGTCCAGCTCGTCCATCTCGCTGTCCGGCACCGTGTTAGTGGCCGGGTCGAAATCGTAGAGATTGCCGAGGATGAAGCGCACCGTATTGCGGATCTTGCGGTAGGCGTCGGCCAGCTGCTGGAGGATGGTGTCGGAGATCTTGATGTCGTCGCGGTAATCCTCGGAGGCGACCCAGAGGCGCAAAATCTCGGCCCCGTATTTCTTGATGATCTCCTCCGGGGCGATGACGTTGCCGATACTCTTGGACATCTTCTTACCCTGGCCGTCCACGACAAAGCCGTGGGTGAGCACGGACTTGTACGGCGGGATGCCCCGGGTGCCCACCGAGGCAAGGAGCGCGCTCTGGAACCAGCCGCGGTGCTGGTCGCTGCCTTCCAGATACAGATCGGCAGGCGCAGCCAGCTCGGGCCGCTCTTCCAACACGGCGGCATAGCTCACCCCGGAATCGAACCAGACATCGAGGATATCTTCTTCTTTAATGAAATTCGTGCTCCCGCATTTTTTGCATTTGGCATCCGGACCGATGAACTCGGCCAGCTCGTGGCTGAACCAGGCGTCCGCCCCTTCTTTTTCAAAGAGAGCGGTGATGCGATTCATGATGGTCTCGTCGTTGAGCACCTCGCCGCACTCGCCGCAATAGACCACGGTGAGGGGAACCCCCCAGGCGCGCTGGCGCGAGAGACACCAATCCGGCCGGTTCTCCACCATGCCGAGGATGCGTTCCATGCCCCACTGGGGAATCCAGTTTACGTCCTTGATCGAGGCCAGGGCCTTGTTGCGCAGGTCGTTGGCCTCCATGGAGATGAACCACTGCTCGGTGGCCCGAAAGATCACCGGCTTTTTGCAGCGCCAGCAATGGGGATAGCTGTGGGAGATCTTGGCCTCCTTGATCAGCGAGCCCTGTGCCGCCATGTCCGCGGTGATCTGCGCATTGGCGTCGAAGATGAAGAGCCCGGCATAGGGGCCTGCCTCCTCGGTGAAACGGCCGTCGTTGCCCACCGGCGAGAGCACCGGCAGGTTGTAGTTGATCCCGGTCAGGTAGTCTTCCCGGCCATGGCCCGGCGCGGTATGCACGCAGCCGGTGCCGGTGTCCAGGGTCACATAATGGGCCAGGACCATGAGCGAGTCGCGATCCAGAAAGGGATGGCGGCATTTCCTGCCTTCCAATAGCCGGGCGGAAAAGGTGGCAAGAACCTCGTATTCGTCGACGCCCCAGGCGGCCAGGGCCTGCGCCATCAAGCCCTCGGCCAGGAGCAGCACCTCGCCGTTTACCCGCACCGCAACATAGGGATAATCGGGATGGAAGGCCACGCCCAGGTTGGCCGGCAGGGTCCAGGGGGTGGTGGTCCAGATCACCGCGGAGACCTTCTGATTGGCCAGGGCGGGAATGGCATCGCCCAGATCCTCGGCCACCGGGAACTTCACATAGATGGAGGGCGAGGTGTGGTCATAATACTCCACCTCGGCCTCGGCCAGAGCGGTCCTGCAGGAGGAGCACCAGTGCACCGGCTTTTTGCTGCGGGTCACCGCGCCGGAGAGGAGAAAACGGTTGAACTCCCGGGCGATGGACGCCTCGTATTTGTAATCGATGGTCAGATACGGGGTATCCCAATCGCCCAACACCCCGAGGCGCTTGAACTCATCCTTCTGCTTCTTGATCCATTTTCCGGCATAGTTGCGGCAGGCACCCCGGAAGGCGAGCTTGCCGATCTCCCGTTTTTTGGAGCCAAGCTCCTTGTCCACGTTAAGCTCGATGGGCAGGCCGTGGCAATCCCAGCCCGGCACGTAGGGGCAGTGATACCCCGCCATGCGCCTGGCCTTGAGGATGATGTCCTTGAGTATCTTGTTCAGGGCATGGCCCATGTGGATATGGCCGTTGGCATAGGGGGGGCCGTCGTGCAGGATGTAGAGGGGCCTGGATGCGGTCTGTTCCTGTACTTTGGCGTAGAGGTTTGACTCCTCCCAGGCCTTGAGAAACTCCGGCTCCCGTTGGGAAAGGTTGGCCTTCATCTTGAAATCGGTTTGGGGCAGGTTCAATGTCGCCCGGTAATCCATGGGTGATCTCCATCTATTTTAAGGACTTAAGGTCTGCATCTTAGGAACTGAGGTCAAGCGGATAAACATACCAGCTCACCCGCAAGTTGCAAGGGTAAAATCGCCGGGATTTCGGGAGGTTCGCCCCTGCGACCGGCTTTGGGTTTGACATTCCCCGGCCTGGTTCCTATATTGGGTGGATCTTACAATGCGATCAGCAATGCCAAATTAACAACCACCCGGATGCACTATCCGTTTATTCTGGAGAAATCAGATGCCTAAGATTATTGCCCTGGCTGGCAAGGGAGGGGTTGGCAAGACCACCATCTCGGCCCTGCTCATCAAGTACCTCACCGAACGGGGCATGACCCCCATCCTGGCCGTGGATGCGGATGCCAATGCCAATCTCAACGAGCTGCTGGGGCTGGAGCTTAACTCCACCATCGGCCAGATCAGAAAGGAACTCAAGGGCGACATGCCGCCCAATATGACCCGGGACCAGTACATGGAGATGAAGGTGCACCAGTCCCTGGTGGAGGCCAACGGCTTCGACCTCATGGCCATGGGCCAGCCCGACGGCCCAGGCTGCTACTGCGCGGCCAACCAGCACCTGGCCATGACCATGGATCATCTCGCCGACAACTATAAGTACATTGTGGTGGACAACGAGGCAGGCATGGAGCACCTCAGCCGCATGAACCTGCGGGATATCGACTACCTCATCGTGGTCTCCGACCCCTCGGCCCGAGGAATCATGACCGCCAAACGCATTGCCGAACTCACCGGCCCGTTGGGGGTTACGATCAAGAAAAAATGCCTCGTCGTCAACCGGGTGCCGGAACCGGCCAGCGAGGAGTTGCTGGCCAAGATCAAGGAGACGGTGGAATCCACCGATCTGCCCCTGGGCGGCCTGTTGCCCGCAAGCAACGAACTGGTGGCCCAGGAAATCGCGGGCAAGTCCTACCTGTTGCTCGATGCCGAAGTTCCCGCAGTGCAAAAGGCCTTCGCCATCTTCGACGCGTTTCTGGGATAGCCCAAACCCGGCAAGAACCTCCATTCCCCCGCCAGACAATCGCCGTTGGAAAAATTTTCCCGGTTCCCGCGCCTGACACACCCCCACCCCACACATGCACAACATATTGAAAAAACAATAAATATTTAAAACGCCAACCGAAACCATACCCTGGCATGAGTTTTGCTTTACAACAATGCGGCAGCTCCATACCCAAAACATCATGCGAGGCGAATCATGGATTTACTGGCATCTTTCTACAACGGAATAAGCGGCGTGAACGCCATGGGCCAGAAGCTCAACGTCACGGCAAACAATGTCGCCAATGTCAACACCAACGCCTTCAAAACCCAACAAACCCAGTTTTCCGATATCTTCGAATCCACCCTTGGCTCCCTCTCTTTTGGTCACGGCGTCCAGCTTGGCCAAATCGGGACTTCCTTTAACAACGGCATGATCGAAACCACAGCCAAGGCCACAGACATGGCCGTCAGCGGCCCTGGTTTCTTCATGGTACGCAGGGATGACGCCACAACGGCGGACACATACACCCGTTCCGGAAACTTCGATCTGGTGGAGCATATCGGCGCGGAGCCCAATGCCCTCAACCTGGTCACCCCAACCGGCCAATTCGTGCAGGGCTACAATTTGAGCGCCAGCACCGGCTCGCCCACCGCAATCAGCGATATCCTGGTCAAGAATATCGCGCCCCAATCAGCAACAAGCGAGGTGCAACTTGTGCTGAACCTGCAGAATAACCCGGCCCTGGTTGAACCCGCCGCCAGCCCGGTCACCCTGTTTGACAGCTGGAACGGAACCGACCCGGCCCAACCCATTGCCGCGGGCAACTACGACTATAAAACCTCGCTGAAAATTTACGGCCCCGCTGATGAAAACGCAGGATTTTCGACTCCCTCGGCCACCTACGACCTGACCGTCTATTTCGATGCGACGGCAAACCCCAACGAACAAGAGTTTCTCGTCACCTGCGACCCTGCGCAGGACCAGCGGATAAGCACTGGCGGCACCCGTTACGACACAACGGACAAGGGGGCTGGCGCTCTGCTCTACGGCGTTCTCTCCTTCTCAAACAACGGCTCCCTGAATAATATCCAGTGCTGGAACGTGCCGCCAAACGGCGATGTCGCCCCAACTACCACCACCAATTTGCTTACCCTGAACAGGGGTGAATCCTATTACAGCTTCGACTTCAACTTTACCGGCACTCCCGTCAACAACTCCTCAACCCTAAGCTTTGGCAATGCCCCGACGCCCCAGACGGTGGTCAGTCCCGCCCCGGCGTTCAGCTCCGCCACCACCTCGGGGTACATCAGCGCGACCTCCCCCTGGAGCACCGTCTCCGACAGCCTGGGAAACACCGTACAACCCGGGGACACGATCACCCTCCAAGGCACCACCGGAGTGGGAGCCGCGGTCTCTTACACCTACACAGTGAATTCCGCCGAGACTGTGGCTGATTTTCTTGCCGGGCTCCAAACCCGGTTTGACTGCACGGCGGGAATCGTCGACGGCCGGCTGACCCTCACCGACACCGAGGTGGGAGCTAGCCAACTGGCGATCTCCTCGATTACCCATGCCGATGCAAGCGGAGCCACGCCGCTCACCGATCCGGCCATCGCCCAGATATTCGGCAACCAGGGGACATCCTTTACCGTTGATCTCGGAGACCAGTATCAAACAACGGGCCTAACCACCACCAATTACGCGAGCCCTTCGACACTGCTGTATCAAAGCCAGAACGGCTACGGCAAAGGCAGACTGCAGGATATCAGCGTGGACAGCCAGGGTTTTATCACCGGGCAATACTCCAACGGCCAAAATATCAGGCAGGCCCAGCTGGTGCTGGCCAACTTCACAAACCTGCAAGGGTTGCGGGACATGGGCGGCAACAACTTCGTCGCAACGGATGAGGCTGGAACCCCAATAATCGGGACCGCCGGCCAGCCATCCTTCGGCACCACAACCAACTACAGCCTGGAAATGTCCAATGTTGACCTGGGCCGGGAAATGGTGGATGTCATCACCACCCAGCGGGCCTTTCAGGCCAATTCCAAGAGCCTATCCACTGTTGATGAACTGTACGAAAAACTGCTTCAGATGATCAGGTAAGTTCTCTTCCCCTCCCTCGGTGTCTGCGCGCACCTATCACAGGAGAGGAAGTCTCCTCCGCACTAAGCCTGCACCGCCTCTTTAATAACTTTTGCCGCCCGCTGGTTAAGGCTTTTGCCTGCGAGCGCCGCGGCTCGTAGCGCTGCGGCGTGCACCTCTGGCTGCACCCGCGGCAACATGAGCTTGCCGGATGCCGGTTTCTGCGGTTCCCTCCCGATTCTTACACAGGTTTCGATGTAGTCATCACCCGCTTCTTTAAAAGCAATATGCAACTCTTCTACTGTGTCGGCATGAAATCCGACGACATAGTGGATGCCCGCTATATGGCCGCCAAAGATATCATTGCGCTCATCAAACTCAATCCGTGCCGCATATCCCGCGTAATTATGGTCTTCATTCTTTCACTCCTGCCGCTAAAAGAAATGCCCGGGTATCTTCAACCTGATAGGGCTTTGCATCCTTTGACAGGGAATTAAGCATCGCTTAATATGCAACCGATAAAGACATGAGAGACCGCATTACCGTACCGTCATTCCGGCGAAGGCCGGAGGTAAGCGAGCGAAGCGAGACTCCGACCCAGGGCCGTTTGCTTTTTCTGGACCCCGGCTCTCGCCGGGGTGACGACACACAAGATCAAGGCAACGCCCCCCTCTCCCCCCCCGGAGTCTGCGCTTACCTGCGGGAGAGGACTGGGGAGAGGGGCAACTCCCCGAAGTGTGCGGCTAGTCTGCATCTTCATCCCTCCCTCGATCCCCTCCCATCGAGGGAGGGGAAGCGTGTTGTAGCAAGCGCCATCTTTCCCACAAAAAAAACCGGCGGCCCGGAAACATCTTCCGAACCGCCGGATCAGGTTAGCGACCTGAACGAAGAAGGCTTACCGCTTGATGTTGATCAAATCCGCCAGCATCTCATCGGTGGTGGTGATGATCTTGGAGTTGGCCTGGAAGCCGCGCTGGGTGGTGATCAGCTTGACAAACTCCGCGCCGAGATCCACGTTGGACTGCTCCAGGGAGTTGGGCGAGATCGAACCCAGGCCGTTGGTGCCGGGCGCGCCCGTTACCGGTGCGCCGGAGGCCGTGGTTTCCCGGAAGACATTGCCGCCCTCCTTGCGCAACCCGGCCAGGTTGTTGAAGCTGGCCAAGGCCACCTGGGCCTTTTCCAGCACCTGCCCATTGGAGTAGTTGCCGGTAATGACACCATTGGTGTCCACGGAAACCGACTGGAGAAAGCCTGCGGCAAAACCATCCTGGTCCTGAAAAATGGTGGTGGAGCCATTGGCGTACTGGGTGGTGGACAAGGCCTCGGTGCTGAAGCCGATGCTCACCGTATCCCCGGCGCGGCTACCATCCTCGCCAGCGATGTCGGCGTCAACGGGGACGCCAGCCGTGCCGAACACTGCCGGTGTACCCGCGCCATATGCTATTGTTGTAAGTGCCAACAAGCTGGCGGTGCCACCGACTTCGTCAGCCACTCGATCGGTGAGCACCAAACGGCCAGCGCCATCGATACTTGCCTCGGCATCAAACTCATTTTCCAGCCAGGTGAGCAGATCCCGCACCGTATCCGTTGCACCGGTAAGCGGCGGCCCATAGGAAGTCCCCACGGTAAAGGTTGCGGCGGCGACCGCGGTGCCATCCCTTTTCACGCCGGTAAAGATAATGGTGTCGCCAGTTGCCAATGGCCCTGCTGCACCGGCATCATCATCATACACACTGTCCAGATTGGTATCCGCGGTGATAACCGGTTCAGCATTGCTCGCGTTGTTTACCGCACGGTCATTGGAGACAATCTGCTTCTTGGCGGTGTTGACATTAATCTGTGTGCCAAAGGGATCGGCTCCAGAGACGGCGGTGGTAACGAAGGAGGTCACGGACATGCCGCTGAGTCCGCCGGTATTGTCAGTCATGACGATACGACCCTGGGCATCTATGGTGGATGTGCAGCCAAAGGCCGTGTCAATGAGATTCAGCAGATCCTGCACCTTGTCCCCGGCGGCAACCGTGTACAGAGTTTGGGGTGGCCCAACAGCTGCACCTGCAACAACCTCTTTCCCGTTGTGGTCGTATCCGCCAAAACTGATGGTATCACCAACGGCCAAGGCATTGCCGGTGCTGTCCTGCACACTGGTCATCGAGGTTTCCTTGGTGATCGGGATGGAGGGCGCACTAAAAGCGCCAACGTCACTTACCAGAATCTGGGGGATAGCTGTACTTTGCCCGCTGTACCTGGCGCCGAGGTTCAGCTCAATCATCTGGTTGGTGGCGGCGCCGGTGAAATTCGTTTCAAAGGAATAATATTGATCGGTATTGGAAAGATACAGCCGGTTGGTAGTCTGGGCCGGATCCACCTCCCCGTCGGGCGGCACGTTCCAAGCATTGATCTTATCAATGGCGCCGGAGGTGGAAAAATCGATGGTTCCGTAGAGCAGAGCGCCAGCTCCCTTGTGGTACGTATAGTTATAGGTCTTTTCCGGCGTGTAGATGGACAACTCATCATTTTCGGCAGGATCTAAAACAGTCCCCGTGGCATCAAGACCATCGTCGAGCACCCGTTTGTCTTCCACCGGTTCGCAGGTCACCAGGTACTCCCACTGGTTGTCCTTGGTGGTCCGGTCAAAATAGATGGTAAGGTCGTGACTGGCGCCCTTGGAATCATACGCCTTGATGGAGGTGGTGTATTCATAGGCATTGGCGTCGATGGGGGAGCTTGGCACTGCTTGCGCGGGGTTGGTGCCATTCCAGGCGTCGAACAAACGCTGCTCGGTGACCTCGTTATTTTTCCGGGAATCCACGTTGGCGATGACCTGCACATTGGTGGTTTCCACCGGCGGGGTGGACTTGCCCAGGTTGATATCGCCGATGGTGCCCTGCACCTCGCCGGAAGTGGGGTCGATGGTCCAGCCCTGAACAAAGTTACCGGTGGGGTTGACCAGGTATCCCGCCTTATCGAAGCGGAACTCGCCGGCCCGGGTATACATGTCCGACTCGGCACTGCTAGGGGCCCGGAGCATGAAAAAACCCTGGCCGCCGATGGCCAGGTCGGTGGCGGTGGAGGTGGACTCAAACGAGCCCTGGGCAAAGATGCCGTCGATGGTGGTCATGGTCACACCGCGTCCGACTTGGGCCGCGCCAGCGGCGGTGGCCACGCTCTGGGACAAAACATCCTGGAAGGTCGCCCGGCTTGATTTAAAGGCAATGGTGTTCACGTTGGAAACGTTATCACCGAGTACGCTCATGGCGTTGCCCATGGTGCTGAGACCACTGATACTTGCGTACAACGAACTTGAAACACCCATGTCCCTACCTCCTGTTTCCTTGCTCTGTGTTTTGGTGTAATCGAGCGGTATTTTTCACTGTATTGAGAGAATCTTCGTTTGCCCCCGGCATCACTGAACCACCAGGATGTCGGCAACATTCATCGTTACGGATTTATCCACGGTTACCTGGGCCGTGGCGCCGTCAAAATTCACCCCGGTAACCACACCGGTTGAACGGTAATCAACATCGACCGATTCTCCCAAGGCGTTCACCGCAGCCACTTTGTAGGTGTACTGGCCATCGGCGACCACGGTGCCGCTGGGCGTTGTCGCATCCCAGGTCAAATCGTGCTCACCGGAGGCGACATACCCCAGCTCAATGGTGTCCGCCATGCGGCCTGCCGAGTCATAAATCTCGATCCTGCAGGATTCGGCGGCATCGGCCAAGGTGTACTGGGTGGTGGCAACCTTCCCGTCCACCACACCCATGGTGTTCCCGGTTCCCTGCACCTCTTTGCCGATCAGGGTCAGGAGCTGGAGATTGTTCTGGGAAACCTGGTAGCCAAGGAGTTTCTCCAGGTTGTCGGACATCTTCATGGTGGCTTCCATGTTGGAAAACTGGGCAAGCTGCGAGGCCATGTCCGTGCTGTCCATGGGCTCCAACGGATCCTGGTGCTGCATCTGGGTGATGAACAGGGTCATGAAATCGTCACGATCCAGGGAGCTTTTGCCCACGGTGGACAAGCTCGTGGTGTCCTGGATGGGCAGGGTCGAAGTGGTGCTTGCGGTGGTCGTCATTGTTTTTTCCTCGCTCGTTCTCAGGCAAACAGATCAACGCCGTTTTCACGGCCGTTTCCGGGCTGCGCCCGCTGGTAGAGAATATCCTCTGGCAGGTCGGCCAGGGTTGTCCTGCGCTGAACCGCTCCTTTTTCCAGCGAAGCAGCCTGGAACTGCTGCCAGGTTTCGTTGCTGTCATTATCCCTGTTCAAGGAAACCATGCATTCGCCCAGGGCAAACCCCTGCTTTTCCATATTTTCCTTGAACTGCTCCAGGTTGCTTTCCATCACCTCTTTCACCTTGGAATTCTCCATGGCAAAGGAAACCGCCACCTGATTGTCGCGCACGGTCATCTCCACCTTGACCTCGCCCAATTCCTTGGGATAGAGCTTGAGAACCAGATGATGCTCCTGGTTGCGCAATCCTTGGAGCACGCCCTGGGAAAGCTGGGTGAAACTGTGCTGCTGGAGGCCGGGGGGCAGGTTTGGAGTATAGACAAAAGGTTTTGCCGCCTGGCTGGAAGCAGCAGCATGCCCGACGGTCTCACCTTTGGCCGCCACAACGGCCTCGCTTTGAAACACACCGTTGTTGTTTTCGGAAAAAAGCTCACCGCTGGCAAAAGCGTTCTTGCCATCTTGTGTGGACTGGCCGTCCCGATCCATGGCAAGCACCGGCTCCGTGGTTTGTCCGTCGAGGAGCGCCGCGGTATCCGCATCCTGTGCGGCAAAAAGGTTCTGAGTATGGTCCAATTTCTTCTCCAGAGCCGTATCCGCGGCAATTCCCTGTTGCACCTTGACCTTGGAGAGATCAACGCTTTCCATGAGCTTTTCAAAAACAGAAACCAATGCCCCTTGAACAGCGGAAGAGAGGCTCGGGCCCTTGGTTTCAAAACCGGACTTGGCCAGCACCTCCTGGAGATCGGCGAGAAAGGCAAGCGGGTCCGCCTGGAGCCTGTTGGCCTTCACCTCTTGAACAGCCTGCGCCAACACGTTTTTCAAACGGCCCAGAGTGAGCGTCACCGTCGGGCCGGATTCAACCAACCCTTCAAGAACCGGCAACCGCTCGGGCAACAGAGCGCGTTGCAGCTGCTGGGAAACTCCGGCATTGGCAAGAACATCCTGCAACTGCTCCGCTTCCACGGCAGTGAGGTCGGCAATTCCTTCCCCTGACAGCTCCTGCAACCCGGCTAAAAATTTTTGCAGATCAAGGGTATTATCCCCCCGCACTGCTGCTTCGCTGATCCTGCTCACTTCGGGGACAGGCACGCCAAGGCGCTCAAGAAAGCTCTGTAGAAGCGGCAGATCGGTCTCCGGCGCGGTCACGGGCACCTCTTCCTGCAAGCTCTGGAAATGCCGGGAGAATGTGGCAAGGAAATCGGCAAGATTCAACTTGCCGTCCTGGTCTTTCATTTTTTCCATGAGCGTGGTCAGCTGGCTTTCGCTCATGCCTGCATCCTTGGCGATCTTCTGAAGCAGTTCGGGATCAGGCACCGGAAACGACCATTCCCCAGGCCCGAGGTTCTTATCACTCGTACCCTTCTGAAGATCTTGAACAAACAATCCCAGCAGGGCGGCAATGGTTGTTGCCTCCTCTCCTCCTTCCTTCTCCTTCGAAGCAGACGCCTTCCGTTCGGCGGCGGAGGTGGAAGCAGAGGCGGCCTTGCTTTTTTGCAGGCCGAGAAGATCATTCTTGCTCCGGCGTTCCGTGGCCATCTTCTTTTCCATATAGTCGGAAAAGTTTGACCCGGTTTTCTTGCCAGCGGGGGTTCTGACTTCAACCGAAGCCGTCACCTGGGCCTTGGCGGCCTGCACGATGGGGATCATGAGTGCGTCCACAAAAAACTCCTCGCTGTAAAATTAATCTCTTGTATCGATCGCGCCCGATTGGAGCGCCTTGCCAATCAGGCAAAGCAAAAGGTGTGCCACGCAAAAACAGAGCAGCGGAAAATAAAATATAATATCGCACAAACAGCAAGTTAAGCGACACACTCATATGGAGATATACTCTGACAATAAGCCGCCGGAACCGTAAGGGAGGAAAAGAATTCCTCCACAAAAAGCAGACCGGGGGATGGGGGAATGGGGTTAGGCAAGAATTGCCGGGAGCTAAAAATGAATAACAAAAGAACCTTTCGACTTCGCTCAGGAGAGCCCTGTCGAACCACGCGCAAGGCTTTTGCAAGAGCCTCTAATACATGTTGTTATTCGCGCCAACTTCCCAAACAAAAAAAGCCCCTCCGGCAACACACCGGAGGGGCTGAGAAAATCAAGACCGGAACAGCACTACTCAGGGCAACCCCAGAAGCCTGCTCACCCGCACCGCTTTATCCTGGGCCAGTTTGGGAATAATCTTCGCCACCGCCTCCGGCTTCATGGCTCTCAGAATTTCCACCGCCTCGACATCTTCCATTTTATCGAGCAGGGGAGCCACCTTAGAAGGGCTCATGGCACTGTAAATCTTGATCAGATTTTTAAACTGCTGATCCTTGCCCTTGCCTGCCCCGCCAAGCTGTCCCTTGACTTCTTCCTGCATGGCATTGAGTTTGGTGTACTTCTCGTCCACTTCCTTGTTCAGGGCGGAAAGCTCTTTCTCCTTCTCGGCCAGCGCCTTTTCCTTGGCAGCCAGCGCGTCTTCACGCTCCTTCAACTTGGTGGAAACGGAAACATCCTGGGTTGTGAGCTTGCCCGGAGGAGTCTCCTCGGTAAAAGCGGGGATGGTCGCCGCCAGGGTCAGCAGCACGATGAGGATTGCTATCAGGTACCTGCGATTGCGTTTTTTCATGATTCCGTCCGGGGGGTCGATGGCGCCCCTGTTCCTGCTCAATGAAGATTGCCCTTGCGCCCGAAACGAAGCACCATCATCTCGTCCGCCTCGTTCTGCTCTTTCTTTAATGCAGCCAGCAGGAATTTTTGATAATCCCGCTCCCTGGCCTTTTCCATAACCTTCTTATCCCGCATCTTGCTGGCCAGCTCTTCCCTGGCCCGGACAACAGCGCCCTGCTGGGCTTCCACCAGAGCGTGCCCAGCCTCGATCTCCTGCTCCTTGCGGAAGATGCCTTCCATAAAAAGGGCAAAAACCGGGGCAAGCATCTGCCGGTGTTTTCTTTCCTCAAACTCGGCAATCAAGTCCTGCCGCTCTTGCTTCAGCGCGGCAAGCCGAAGCTTCTGCTCCTCAAGAAGCGTGAGCTCCCGGGCCAGTTTCTGCTGGGCAAGCTCTTCCAGATTCCGCCGCAGCCCAAGGACTGTCTCAAGCCTGAAATGATACGCCATTGCTTCCTCTCATCATTTGCCCTTGCCCGGAACACCCTGGCCCTCGGCGGCAAAAATCTCCGCCAGCTGCCGGCCGCTTTCGGCAAAGGAAACCTTTTCCTCCACCGGCTGTTTGAGATAGCCGTTCAACCGGTCGATCATGGTGATGGCGTTGTCGATTTTCGGATTGCTGCCCTTGGCATAGGCGCCGATATTGATCAGATCCTCCGAGCGGCGGTAGGTGGACATGACCTCCAAAAATCTGCGGGCGGCGAGGACCTGATCCTTGGACACCACATCGGTCATGCACCGGCTGACGCTGCCCATGACCTCAATGGAGGGATAATGCCCTTGGCTCGCCAGGTCACGACTCAAAACGATATGGCCGTCCACGATGGAGCGCACCGCGTCGGCGATGGGCTCGTTCATGTCGTCGCCCTCCACCAGCACCGTGTAGATGCCGGTGATACTCCCCTTGCCCATGCAGGTTCCGGCCCGCTCCAGCAATTTGGGGAGCTGGCCGAACACCGAGGGGGTGTAGCCGCGCGAAGTGGGCGGCTCGCCGATGGCCAGGCCGACCTCCCGGCTGGACATGGCGAAACGGGTAACGGAATCCATCATCAGGATCACGTCACGGCCTTTGTCCCTGAAAAACTCGGAGATGGCCGTGGCAAGATAGGCCCCGCGCATCCGCACCAGGGACGGCTGATCCGAGGTGGCCACCACGACCACGGAACGGGCCAGCCCCTCGGGGCCGAGATCCCGCTCGATAAAATCCTTCAACTCGCGGCCGCGCTCGCCGATCAGAGCGATAACGCTGATGTCCGCGGCCGTATGCCGGGCGATCATGCCGAGCAGGGTGGACTTCCCCACCCCGGACCCGGCGAGGATCCCGATACGCTGGCCCTTGCCCAGGGTCAGCAAGCCATTGATCGCCCGCACCCCGACATCCACCGGCTCCAGAATACGCTCCCGTTCCATGGGATTTAAGGGCTCGGCGTAGAGAGGGTACTGGCCCTCGGGCTGCAGGGGGCCCTTGCCGTCCATGGGATTGCCCAAACCGTCTATAACCCGGCCCAGCAGGGACTCAGCCACCACCACCCCGGCCTGCCCCCCCACCAGCCGGATGGCGCTGCCCGGCTCCACCCCGCGCATCTCGCCCAGGGGCATGAGCAGCACCCGGCCTTCCCGGAAGCCGACCACCTCGGCCAGCACCGAGCCCTTGCCCTTGAAAACCGAAACCTCACAGATGCTGCCCACGGGAATCCCCGGCCCCAGGCTCTCCAGAACCATGCCGATGACCTGATTCACCCGGCCGCCCACGCTAACGAGGGAGGTATCCTGGGCAACCTGAAGGCAGGGGGAAAGGTTCATGGAATCATCATCCTTGAGTTATAAGCATCGGCAGTATCAGCGTAACTATCCTGCTTGGAACCAAAAAAGCAAAATAAGCTACGAAACGTAACCGTTCAGCAGTGCCGCAGATGCTAGGAAGAGGCCTGCGAAGTGTGCTAGTGCACATGAGCCAGGCCGATGACAACGCAGGTGCGGTGCTGCTGAACGGTTACGCATCCGCAGCCATGGCCGCGCGAAAAGCCTGTTCAACCGCGGCATACAGCCTTGTCTTGCTGTTTTCCAGGGTGGCGTCGATCTCGCCGAAATCTGTTTTCAAAAAACAGCCGCCCACGGCAATGTTCGGGTCCTCCACCAGCTGGATCCGGTTCTTGCCCTCGATCAGCCGGGAATCCTCCAGACTGGCCCTTTTCAACCGGGCAAAATCATCGCCATGCAGATGAATCTGCACCGTGGAGTTTTCCACCACAAATTCCATGGCCTTTTTGAGACAGGACTGGATCACCAGGGGATTTACGGAAACTTCGTGGTAGACCAGCCGGTCCACCATGGTGGTGATCAGGGCGAGCATGCTCTCCTGATGCTGCTGCAAAACCGCTTCCAGCTCGCCATTGAGAGTGGTAAACAACGCGGCAAGCTCTTCCAGTTGTTTCTCATACTGAGCCAACCCCGCAGCCTTGCCCTCGGCCTCGCCCTTGGCCAGCCCCTCGGCATATGCCTCATCCTTGAGTTTTTCCGCCTGCTCGCCAGCCTGACGGATGATACTCGCTGCTTCCTCCATGGCA
Organism: Desulfurivibrionaceae bacterium; assembly: GCA_041662645.1. Taxonomy (GTDB): domain Bacteria; phylum Desulfobacterota; class Desulfobulbia; order Desulfobulbales; family Desulfurivibrionaceae; genus Thiovibrio. The sequence continues at coordinate 887 of JBAZSA010000018.1, read as the reverse complement.
ATCTCCCGAGGAGATTTGTGCTTTTCAAGCCGTTTGGCTTCGGCACTGCCTGGCTTGACCTGCCAGAAATCCTCAAAGGAGAGGAACTCTTCCGTTTCCATGCTTGGCGCGGTCTGCGTCGACACCGCACGATCCTGTTGCAATTTGATAACCTTAGACAAATTCGTCCTCGCCGCCGCCGCCGCTCATGAGCTGGATCTTGCCTTCCTGCTCCAAACGCTTGGCGATCTTGATTATGGACTGCTGGGCAGCCTCGACATCCTTCACCCGGGTCGGGCCCATGATTTCCATGTCTTCCTTGAGCATTTCCACGGCACGGGAAGACATGCAGCCAAAAATCTTGGTCTTGAGATCCTCGGAGGCAATCTTGAGGGCCAGTTTCAGGTCATCGGTGCTGACCTCCTTGAGAACTGCCTGGATACCCCGGTCATCCACGCTCATGAGATCCTCAAAGACAAACATGAGCCGCCGGATTTCATCGGCCAGGTTTTCGCGCTGCTCTTCAATCCCTTCGAGGATAGAGGCTTCCAGGCCACGATCGGCATTGTTCAGGATCTCGGCCACGGCCTCCACCCCGCCAAGACGCTGGCCTTCCATGCCTTCAACGGAAAGCAGTTCGTCTTGCAATACCCGGTCTACATCCACAAGAATCTCGGGGCTTACCTTATCGAGTTCCGCCATGCGCATCATGACTTCCACCTGCACCTCCTCACTGAATTCCATGAGGATCTGGGCCGACTGGATAGGCTCCAAAACAGAGAGAACCAGGGCCACGGTCTGGGGATGCTCATTGCGCAGGAAGTTGACCAGCACCTTGGGTTCAAGCTTGCGGGCCTTCTGAAAAAGGGTCAGCTTCCAGTCGGAACGGATTTCCTCCAGGATTTCGC
>JBAZSA010000017.1:0-25933 GCA_041662645.1 Desulfurivibrionaceae bacterium | reverse complement strand
CGGGACCAGAGGCAACCCCCACCTGCTCGATGAGGTGGGTAACGCTCACATGCATCACCTTCAGGAAAGGCGCCGGCGACAAGCCAATCCAGAAAACGAAGAAGAGCAAGGGCGCCAGGGTCACCATCTCCCGGAGATTCAGATCAGACAACCCGGAATGGTCCGGGTTCACCGGCCGGCCCCACACCACCCGCTGGAGCATGCGGAACATGTAGGCTGCAGCCAGCACCGCGCCCGGAATAGCGAAGGCGGAAACGATCTTATTATCCGTGAAACTCCCGGCGAGAATCATAAATTCTCCCACAAAGCTATTGGTTCCAGGGAAGGCCAGGGAGGAGAGCGAGAAAAACGCCAGCAAGGTGACATACACCGGCATATATTTCCCCACCCCCGCCGCAGTGTCGAGTTCCCGGCTATGGGTACGCTCGTAGATCATGCCCACGCAGAAGAAGAGGGCGCCGGTGGTGATACCGTGATTGATCATTTGCAGGAGCGCTCCCTCGATGCCCTGCTGGTTCAGGACAAAAATACCAAGGGTGACAAAGCCCATATGCCCGACGCTGGAGTAGGCAATCAGTTTTTTCATGTCCTGCTGGGCCAGGGCCGTGAAGCCGCCGTACAGAATGCCAGCCACAGAGAGCCAGAGGATATAGGGGACGAACATCAGGGTGGCTTCCGGGGTTATGGGCAGGCAAAAGCGCAGAAACCCATAGGTACCCATCTTCAGCAGAATCGAGGCCAGAATAACGCTACCGGCGGTGGGCGCCTCGACATGGGCGGCGGGCAGCCAGGTATGGAAGGGGAACATCGGCACCTTGATGGCAAAGGCCAGAAAAAAGGCGAGGAAAACAACAATCTGGAAGGTGGTTGAATAATCCTGCCCCATCAAGGCGGGAATGCTGAAGGTCCCCTGGTCAAGATAGAGGCCGATGATGGCAACAAGCAGCATGACCGAGCCAGCCAGGGTGTAAAGGAAAAACTTGGTCGAGGCGTACACCTTGCGAGGACCGCCCCAGACCGCGATCAGCAGGTACATGGGAATGAGCATCGCTTCCCACAACAGATAAAAGAGAATAAAATCAAGGGCCATGAACACGCCGAGCATGGAGGTTTCCATGAGCAGCAGACAGATCATGAACTCCTTGACCCGTTTGTCGATGTACCGCCAGGAACCGAGAACACACAGGGGCATGATCATGGTCGTCAGCAGAACCAGCAGCAGGGAAATCCCGTCGATCCCCAGGGTATAGTTGATATTCAGGGCGGAGATCCAGGAAGCATGTTCACCGAACTGATATTTCGCGGTGGTTGCATCAAAATTCCAATAGAGAGGCAGGGAGACCAGGGCGGTGACCACGGTCACCAGCATCGTCCAGTTCTTGGCCGCTGTATCCCCGGGAATACATAACAAAATCAGGGCGCCGACCAAAGGCAGAAAGATCAGGGCGCTCAGAATGGGAAACCCCATCGCATTCATTATCAAAAAGTCCATTCCCACTATCCTCAGTAATAAAAATTAGGCAAATACGTATAAAACCAGCGCAACAGCAACAAAGGATACCGCATAAAAAATGTTGTACTGCAGTTGGCCGCTCTGCACCCGCCGCACCAGACCACCGATGCCGCGTACGGTTTTTGCCACACCGTCGACCACGCCATCGATGGCATGCCAGTCAAACCAGGACCAGAACTTTGCCGTGGTCATCAGCGGGATCAGACCAACATAGCGGTAGCCCTCGCTGACACAGCTGTCCGCCCACTGGATGGGCTTTTGGGCCAGCCAGAGGAACCCGCGCCCGCCCATGCGGTAGAACCAATCCAGATCGATGCTGATCTTGGGCTCCGGCGCCAGCTTCTTGATGAGCAGAAAGAAGCCCACGGCGGTGAAGAGGAGGATCTGCAAGGTCTCGGAGAGATGGTAGGTATCATAGGGATGATAGCCCGCGGCAATCTGCGGATACGGCAGCATATTGTAGAGATACGGGGTGTAGCTGCCGATCAGGATGCAAAGGAAGGCGGCAATGCCCATGCCCAGCTGCATGTTCCATGGCGGATCAGCGGCCTTGTCCCAGGTCTCCTGGCTGCAGTTGTTTTTGCCAAACCAGATGAAGTACGGCACCTTGAGACCGGTGTGGAGAAAGGTTCCGGCCGAGGCCAGGGTCAAGAGAAAGGCCGCCCAGTAGTTGTGGACCTGAAAACCAGCGGCCACGATCATCGCCTTGCTGACAAAGCCGGAAAAAAGCGGAAAGGCGGAGATGGAAAGCCCCCCGATCATGGTAAAGACAAAGGCTTTTGGCATCTTTTTGTACAGGCCGCCCAGCTCGGAGAACTTGCTTTTGCCGGTCATGTGCAGCACCGAACCGCAGCCCATGAACAGCAAGCCCTTGTAGAGGATGTGGGCAAAGGCGTGGGCGCAGGCGCCATTGATGGCAAGCTCGGTGCCGATACCAACACCGGCCACCATGTAGCCGACCTGGCTGATGATGTGGTAGGCCAGCAGCCGCCGGGCATCGTTTTCAAGCACCGCGTAGACGACACCGTAGAGGGCCATGCAAACGCCAAGCGGCACCAGGATCTCCATGCCGGCAAAGGCGCGGGCCAGGGCATAGACCGCGGTTTTGGTGGTGAAGGCGCACATGAAGACCGCGCCGGTGACAGTCGCTTCCCCGTAGGCGTCGGGCAGCCAGGCATGGAACGGCGGCACGGCGGCGTTCAGGAGAAAACCGATCATGATCAGATAGGTGGAAAGGCTCGGGCTGCCGACGCCGATGGGACCGAAGGAGAGATCCCCGCCAGTGGCCTGATAGCGAAGGATAAGCCCGGCCAGCAGAGCAAGACCGCCCGCGGTATGCACCAGCAGATAGCGGTAGCCCACGGCCATGGATTCGGGCCGCCTGCGGAACCAAACCAGAAAGACCGAAGCAAAAGCCATCAACTCCCAGAAGAGAAAGAGCACCAGATAATCGGCGCAGAAGATAACCCCCAGGGACCCGGCCACATAGAGCCAGGCCGCGACATGCTGGAAATCTTCCTCCACATGCAGCCCGTAGATGGTGCCGATGATGCACATCAGGGTCATGATGTAGGCAAAGACCATGCTCAAACCATCCACCCGGCCAAAGGTGAGATACCAGTCAAGGAAACGAACCACCCCGAAGGTGCCGTGCTGCCCCTGCATGGAAAGCACATCCAGGAAGGCCAGGGTCGGGACAATTACCAGATAGGGCCGTTTCAGCCATTTGGGCAGAAAGGGCAGGATAAAGGCGCCAACAATGAGTATCAGGGCCGGGTGCAGCCAAAAATCAGTTATCATAGTAATCCTCACGGGTCATGATTCCCAGGTGGCCGTACCACTTGGAAACAATGATAATCACCACACAGGCGACAAAGCCGAAAATCGCCCAGAAGCCGGGAATATTCTTCTCGGCCCATGTATGGGCATGCTCCTTTGAGACAAAGATGACGTCCCAAGCCACCAGAAGCGCCAGCCCAACAAAGGACAAGCGGATGACCAGCTGCAAGCGGTCACGAAAAAAATCAATCAGTTTTACTATCATCCCGTCACCGCCTTGACAAAGTTCATCATAAAATCAGGGTAGATGCCGATAACCACCGAAATGGTCGCGGCAATCATGATGGGCACCACCATGGCCAGCGGCGCTTCCTTGATCCCTTCATAGACTTCGCCCTCCGGGCGTTTTCCGAAAAAGGCCCGGTAGGTCACCGGCGCGAAATAGGCCACGTTCAGCAGGGTGCTGCACAGGAGCACCAACAAGATGCCGACATAGTGGGACTCCATTTCCATGGTCCCGACCAGGAGCTTCCATTTAGTGACAAAACCGGCCACCGGCGGCGCGCCGATCATGCTGAGCGAAGCGATGGCGAAGGCGCCAAAGGTAAAGGGCATGGTCCGGCCCAGACCGCTCATCTCGGAGATGGATTTCTTATGGGTCGCTACATAGATGGCGCCGGCGCAGAAGAACAGAGTAATCTTGGAGAAGGCATGGTTGGCTATATGCACCAATCCGCCCTGAATGCCGCTGGGGGTAAGCAAGGCCACGCCGAGAATGATATAGGAGAGCTGGCTCACCGTGGAGTAGGCAAGCCGCGCCTTGAGGTTATCCTTGGACAGGGCGATGATCGAGGCCACCAAAATGGTGAAGGAGACAAAATAGGCGGTGGGGATGCCCAGGTTCAAGCCCTGCATCAGGTCGGTGCCAAAGACATAGAGCATGACCCTGGTTGTGCAGAAGACGCCGACCTTGACCACGGCCACCGCATGCAAAAGCGCGGAGACCGGAGTCGGGGCGACCATGGCGCCGGGAAGCCAGTTGTGGAAGGGCATGATGCCGTTCTTGGCAAAACCCAGGATGCAGAAGACATAGAGCATGGTCACCAGGGCGCCATGGGCATCAACGGTTCCGCCGGAAAAAATGCCGGTGCGGATGTTGTCGGCAAAATCAAGGGTGCCGGTGAGCACATAGATGAGGATCATGGCCGGCAGCACCAAGCCCTTGGCCGTGGTGGTCAGATAAACGATATACTTCTTGGCCCCCTCGTACCCCTCTTCATCCTGGTGATGGGCGACCAACGGGTAGGTGCAGACGCTGACAATCTCGTAGAAAAGGTAGAGGGTGAAGAGATTGTCGGAGAAGGCAACGCCGATAGCGCCGAACAGGGACAGGGCAAAACAGGCGTTGAACCGGGTCTGGGCATGCTCATGCAGCCCCCGCATGTAGCCGAGAGAATAAAACACCGCCAGCATCCAGAGGAAGGAGGCGACCACGGCGAAGATCATGGAAAAGGCGTCGACCCGCAGGGTGACGGAAACTCCAGGCAGGATACTGAACAGCCGGTAGACAATGGTCTTGCCCTCGCCCAGGGGCGCGGGGGCAACAGTGGTGATCATCGAGGCGATGATACCGAACATAGTCACCGCCGCGATAAAGGACCACGACTCCCTGATATTGGGCTTGCGGCCGGACATCATCACGAGAACGGCACCGGCCAGGGCCGTCAGTATGGCGAGCAGCGGTTTTACGGAAACAATTGTATCCATGACCCTTATTCCTTTCTCTCTAACCTTTCAGATCCACGACATCTTCGGTGTCAATGGATTTGTAGTTCCGATAGACGGCGATGATTATGCTCAGGGCAATGGCGCACTCTGCAGCGGCAATGGCCATGATGAACAGGGTAAAGACCTGACCCACCGTGGGATCGGGAGCCAGGAACCGGTTAAAGGCCATGAAGTTGAGGGACGCCCCGCTCAGGATCAACTCCGAGGAGATCAACATGCCGATAAAGGATTGGTGCTGCACCAAGCCATAGATGCCAAGGCTAAAAAGCAGGGCGCCGATCACCAGATAGGTGTGCAGGCTGTTGCTGAGTATCAGAATCTCCATTACTTATCCCTCCCGTGCCGGGCCAGAACCAACGAGCCGACCACCGCCACCAGCAAGACCACGGAAATCAGTTCGAAGCTCATGCTGTATGTGGTGAGCAAAGACTGGCCAAGATTCTCAACCGTGCCGCGATTCACCAGGCAGGGGGAAGCAAGCCATTCGGTTTTCACGGCCATACCAGCCAAGGCAAAAAACAAAATGCCGCTGGCCAGAATGGACAGGGGGCCAACCAGCCCGTTGCGCCGGGTAAGCTGCTTGAGCTCAGACGATCCCGCCAGCATCACGGCAAAGATGATGGTGACGCAGACCGCCCCCACGTAGATCAGGATCTGCATCAGGGCGACAAAGGGGCTGTTGAGATAGTAGTAAAGCCCGGCCACCCCGAGAAAGCAGAGGGCCAACCCGGCCACGCTGCGGATCAGGCTGCGGGCGCTGGTGGCAATAACACCCCCGGCCAGCGTCAGCCCGATGAAACCGAAAAACAAGAGGCCGGATAGGCCTTCCATCGTAACCAGGGACACCATCAGTTCTTTGCCTCCAAGCGTTTTTTGAGATCAAAGATGTACGCTTCCTTTCTGACGCCCGCGAGGTTGTAATCCTTGGAAAAAGTGATCGCCTTGGGCGTGCAGCTTTCGACACAGAGCCCGCACAGACTGCATTTGGTGAAATCCAGGGTGTACTCGGTCAGGACTTTCCCCTTCACCCCTTCGCGTTTTTCGCCATTCACCGTGATGCAGTTCGAAGGACAGGCCTTCTGGCACATGCCGCAGACGATGCACTTGGGCTCGCCGGTTTCCTCGTCCTTGACCAGCTCGATATGCCCCCGGAAACGCGGAGTCATGGGCAGGGTCTGGTGCGGATACTGCACCGTCACCACCGGCTGGAAAAAATACCTGATGGTAATCCCCAGGCCGACAAACAGGCTCCAGGTCCCGCTGATAATCTCTCTCAGATAGTCGATCATGGTTAAAACACCTTCAACATGGCACTGGTAAGAATCAGGTTAACAAAGGATATCGGGATCAAAATCTTCCAGGAAAGATTGAGCAGCCCGTAAAAGGTTGTTCTCGGATAGGTCCACCGGATCCAGATGACGGTGAAGATCAGGAAATACATTTTAATGAGGAACCAGTGCACCCCGGGAAAAAGCCCGAAGGGGCAATCCCAGCCGCCCAGGAAGAGGATGGTGGCCACACTGGCGCCGATGACGATGTTGGCATACTCGCCCATGAAAAAGACGCCAAAACCCATGCCGGAGTATTCGGTAAAGGCGCCGGCCACCAGCTCGCTCTCCGCCTCGGCCATGTCAAAGGGGGCGCGGTTGGTCTCGGCCAGCATGCAGATAAAGAAGATCAGAAAGGCAATGGGCATCAGGGGGCTGGCGGAAAGGTTGAGGATATTCCAGTGCCAGAAACCGCCCATCTGCAACCCGACGATCTTACTAAGATTCATGGTACCGCTGATCATCACCAGGGTCACCACCGTGACCAGCATGGGAATCTCGTAGGCCACGTTCTGGGAAACCACACGGGCCGAGGAGATAACCGCGTATTTGTTGCGCGAGCCCCAGGCGCCCAAGAGAAGGCCGAGGACATTCACCGAGGCAAAGGCGAAGATGGCCAAGAGACCAATGTCCAGATTTCTCGCCACCAGCGTGTCGCTGAAGGGGATGGTGACAAAACTCATGATCGCGGGGACCATGACCAGGATCGGGGCGATCTTGAACAGAACCGGATCAACTCCGGCCGGAACAATGAGCTGCTTGGTCATCAGCTTGATGCCGTCGACCAGGGGCTGGAGCAATCCAAAGGGCCCGACCTCCTTGGGTCCGATCCTCCGTTGGATGTGCGCGGCTTCTTTGCGTTCCAGCCAGACCAGGTAGGCGGCATTCAGGGCGGCAAAGGCGATCACTCCGATGAGGAATGCCAGCAGCCTTATTATTTCAGGATCCACATGCATAACGAAGCTCCTTACCTGTCTATCTCGGGGATGACCAAATCCAGGCTTCCCATCAAGGCAAGGGCGTCAGGCAGCAGCATGCCCTGACAGGCCTCGCCGAAGAGGCTCAAATTGGAAAAGGTTGGGGAACGCAATTTCAACCGGTACGGGGTGTTGCTCCCGTCGCTGACCACCCGCACGCCGAACGAACCGCGCGCCGTTTCCACGGCATGGTAATAATCGCCCTTGGCCGGCTTGAGGATCTTAGGAACCTTCTCCGCCATGACCGGGCCTTCGGGAAGTTTATCAAGGGCCTGCTCAATAATGCGCAGACTCTGTTCGATCTCGTCCATCCGCACCATGTAACGGGCCATGGAATCGCACTGATCGTACACCGGCACATCAAAGTCGAATTCCGGGTAGATGGAATACGGCTCATGCTTGCGCACATCAAAGTTGATGCCGGAGCCCCGGCACACCGGGCCGGTTGCCCCGTATTTGCGGCACATCTCCGCGGAAATCGGACCGATCTCCTGGAGCCGTTTCATCAGAATGATATTCTTGGTGACCAGATTGTGGTACATGGGCATCCGCTCGCGCAGCCGCTTGATGAACGCCCTGGCTCCGGGAACAAAATTGTCGTCGATGTCGTTGTACACGCCGCCGAAACGGAAATAGCAATAGGTGAGACGCGAGCCGGTTACGGATTCCAGCAGATCGAGGATGTGTTCCCTGTCGTCAAAGGCGTAGAGCAACGGGGAAAACCCGCCCAGATCCAAGATAAAGGCGCCAAACCAGAGGAGATGGCTGGAAACCCGGTTCAGCTCGGCGGTGATCACCCGCAGGTATTCAGCCCGCTCCGGCACCTCGATGCCTGCGGCCCGCTCCACCACGGAAACATAGCCGTGGTTGTAGGCCAGGGCGTGGAGATAATCCATCCGGCCGGTGTTGGGCAGGAACTGAGCCCAGGTCCGGTTCTCCCCCATCTTCTCGTGCATGCGATGGATGTAGCCCAGAACCGGCTCCGCCTCGGCGATGTACTCGCCATCCATGGTCAGCTTGACCCGCAATACGCCATGGGTGGCAGGATGCTGGGGCCCCAGGTTCAGGACAAATGTTTCTTTGGCTTCACTTTCGGCAAAGGCGCTCATGGGCGGAAATCCTTCAGCAAAGGATGATAATCAGCATCTTCCGGCAACAGCAAGGGCACGAGATAGGGGTGGCCGACAAAATTGATCCCGAAGAAATCATGGGTTTCCCGCTCATGCCAGTTGGCGCCGGGATAGATCCGCGAAATGGTGGGAACCTCGGGCTTGCTGCGCACCACCTTGGTTCTAATCGTTACCCGGCAGAGCGATTCGTAGTGATTGAAGTCGTACACCGCCTCCAGGACGTCCTCGGGAAGCTCGCCCTGCTCGGCAGGTACTGCGGCGGGAGGTGCTTCTTCCCCTGCGGCTGCGGCGGCCTCAGCCTTCGCCTTGGCCTCGGCGGCAACTTTTGCCTCGGCCTCCTTGCGCAGAGCCGCCTGCTCACCCAGCCAATCCACGCCGGTGACAGCCTCGATGAAAAACCCTTCCGCATCGAGCACCGAGACTGCAGCGACCAGTTGCTCCGGAGCAACCTGCACGTCCAGGGCAAAGCCTTTACGGGCGTATTCCGTTTCGCTTACCGCCTCAGCCCCGGTGGCAGCCAGTTTCTGTTTGATCGCAGCGCAATTCATGATCAACCCACCTCCACTCTTGGCCATCTGCGGGAACCCGTCACCTTTTCCTCAAGCTCGAGAATCCCTTCGATCAGGGCCTCGGGCCGGGGCGGGCAGCCGGGGATGAATACATCCACAGGGAACAGCTTGTCCGCGCCCTCGACAATGCCGTACTGACCTTCATAAACAAAGGGGCCGCCGGAGATGGCGAGTTGCCCATGGCGATGACCCATTTGGGTTCCGGCATCTGGTCGTACAGGGTTTCCACGGCAGGGGCCATCTTTTTGCTGATGGTGCCGGCGACAATCATCACATCGCACTGGCGCGGAGAGGGCCGGAACACCTCGGCGCCAAAGCGGGCCAGGTCAAAGCGGGAAGCGCCAGTTGCCATCATCTCAATGGCGCAGCAGGCCAGACCGAAGGTCATGGGCCAGAGAGAATTGGCGCGCCCCAGGGCAAGCAGCTTGTCAAGCTGGGCAAACTGAACTATCGCGGGTTGTAAATTTTGCGTTCCCACTTGAACACTCCCTTTTTCCAAGCATAGATGATTATCAAGGACAGGATTCCGACAAAGAGCAGGATCTCGACAAAGGCCTGGAGATCGCTGACGTTGAGCCCGGACTCCCCTGTCCTGTTGTACACAAGCGCCACGGGAAACAAAAAGAGGATGTCCACGGCAAAAGCCACAAACATCAGGGCATAGAGATAATAGACGACGCCGAAACGGATCCAGGCGTCGCCGATGGGCTCCATGCCGCATTCGATGAGCTGCTTTGTTTTTTCCTTGGTGTTTCGGGTGGTGCGAGGGGCGAGAAGGAGCGCGATAATGAACGGACCCACCGCAAAACCCAGGCCACCCAAGAAGAAGGCTGCCACATAGAGGATATCAAGAGTTGCCTGCTGTTCCACGACTGTATGCTCCTTAGGTTGAAGCGCATTATGCGAATAGCTTCCGGTCTAAATAGCCCTATCAAAAATCGATGTCAAGAAAATACTGAATGGGTATTCAGAAAAAATCCATCACCGGAAAACGAAGGGAAAAAGTCCATTTTTTCCCATTTTTTCAATAGGTTAAAAGCAGAGGCGTGTACCGGTATTTCCTCTAGACCGGAGAGGACAACGACCGATAAAATCGCCACAAATTCAGACTGTTAGCGACGGTAAAAATACCGTGGCGACAACTACCTAGCCTGCTCTTTTTTTTATCGTTTTTTTTTTACTTTTGCATCGGAGCGGCTGCGGTTTGACCCAGCAACTCGAGAAGCCGCTGGTGAATGTTGTCAAACCCGCCATTGGACATGATGGCCACCACGTCGCCCTCTTGGACGCTGCCATCAAGATAGGAAAGAACATCTTCGGTTGTCGAAAAATATTTGGCACACAAGCCACGGCCGGCCAGATCGTCAACCAGCTGGAGAGAGGAAAACCTTTCTGGCTCCGGGATATTGGCCAGGGGCGCAGGCTCACGCACCAGAATTTCTGCCGCGGCATCAAAGGCAGAGGCGTAGGCCTCCTGAAACACCTTGCGTCTGCTGGAATTTGTCCGGGGCTCGAACACCGCCACCAAACGGTGTCCGGCATAGGCGGCCGCCAGAGCGGCCAGGGTTTCCCGGACCGCAGTCGGGTGATGGGCAAAATCGTCGATCACTGTCACCCCCCGCGCCACACCGCGAACCTCTTGCCGACGCCGCACCCCCTGAAACTTTCGCAGCCCTTGGGCAACGTCTTCGCGGACAAAACCGAGGATATCAAGGACCGCGATCACCGCCAGAGCGTTGAGCGCATTATGCCGTCCGGGCAGGACATTTTCAAAGCCGCCAAAGTCCACCCCATGCCTGCTGACCTGAAACGAGGTGGTTTCCGGGCGGACAAGCAAACCGGTTATCCGCCAGTCGCATCCCTCGGAACTTCCATAGCCCACCACCGTGCACTTGGCGCCTTGGCACACCTCCCGGACCACAGGGTCATCCCAGCATGCCACCAGAAACCCGTCCGGGGGCATGCTGGCGACGAGCTTGGCAAAGGAAGTTTTGATGGCGGCAAGATCGGCGTAGATATCCGCGTGGTCAAACTCGATGCTGGTCAGAATGGCGATCCGGGCCCGATAATGCAGAAATTTCGGCCCTTTGTCGAAAAAAGCCGTGTCGTATTCATCGCCTTCGGCGACAAAATATTTCCCCTCCGTCACATTAAAATTCCGCCCAAAGGCCTGCACCAGACCACCGATCATGAAACTCGGCTCCGCGCCGATCTCCCGGAGCAGGCTGGCCAGGAGGGAAGAAGTCGTGGTCTTGCCATGGGTTCCGGCAACGACCAGGGATATCTTGTCTCGGATAAAGAAATGGCTCAGGGCCTGGGGGAAGGAAACATAGGGGATACCGCGCTCACCCAGGGCCAACGCTTCCGGGTTATCCCGCCGGATGACATTGCCCACCACCACAAGATCGGGACGCGGCTCAAGATTGTCCGGAGAATACCCGGACTGAACACCAATATTCTGCCCGGCCAGGAAATCGCTCATGGGGGGATAGACCTGCTGGTCCGAACCGGTCACGGTGTACCCCGCGCTTTTCAGCATGCCAGCCAGGGCGCCTACCCCGGTGCCGCAAATGCCCATGAGATGGATGTGCCTGATGTTTTCGGGAAAACGATTAAGGGCGGGATCAAGGCCCGGCGGGGAAACAGACACGATCAGGACCGGACGGTATCCCGCACCGACTGGTAGATGGCGCGGAATATCTCGTCAAAATTGGACGGTGCAAGTCGGCCCACCTCGATGAATTTCACCACGATCTCCTTGGAGACCTTGAGAATAGCATCCTCGGAAACAGGCTTCAGAGCAGGCTCGGACGTTTTAACTGAATGACTCATTGGGATTCCCTAGGAGATAAGGAACACAGAAAAAAAAGACAAGAAAAAACCTCTGCCATACAAGAAGAAGGCCAATTCTTAAGGCTGGCAGAGGCTGACCCGTTGAGAAAAACCGGTCAGGCCCTCCCCAAAGGTGCGTTTGCAATGAAATGAGTGGTGGAGCTAAGCGGGATCGAACCGCTGACCTCTTGAATGCCATTCAAGCGCTCTCCCAGCTGAGCTATAGCCCCACATTATCTTGAAGCGCCTGGCAACGAGAACCCGCCGGGCACGCTGGTTCAAATACCATCCGGTGCATGACGTGTCAAGCGTTTTCTCCACAGAAAAGGCCTGCCATTTTTCTTGCCAAGGCATGGTGAGTCTGTTACAGTCTGGAAGATTTTCTTCTATAGTCATAACTCTCTGGAAATTAAAGGCATTCTAATAAAACGTAGAGGTAACCGCATTATGTTCTCGCCCTTTGACTCGCTGTTCGGATGGCTCTCCAACGATCTGGCCATTGATTTGGGAACTGCCAACACCCTGGTTTTCGTAAAAGGCAAAGGCATAGTATTGAGGGAGCCCTCGGTGGTTGCCATCCGCAAGGATGCACGCACCAACAAGGTTCTGGCTGTGGGCAAAGAGGCGAAAATGATGCTGGGCCGCACCCCGGGCAATATCGTTGCAGTCCGGCCGATCAAAGACGGCGTCATCGCCGATTTCGAAGTTACCGAGGCCATGCTGCGTTACTTCATTAACAAAGTCCACAATCGCCGCACCCTGGTCCATCCCCGGATCATCATCAGCGTTCCCTCGGGCATCACCCAGGTAGAAAAAAGGGCGGTCAAGGAATCCGCTGAGTCGGCTGGCGCTCGCGAAGTGTACCTCATCGAGGAGCCGATGGCTGCGGCCATTGGCGCTGGGCTTCCCATCACCGAACCCACAGCCAACATGGTTGTTGACATCGGCGGCGGCACCACCGAGGTTGCAGTGATCTCCCTGGCGGGCATTGTCTATGCCAGCTCCCTGCGGGTGGCCGGCGACAAGATGGACGAGGCCATCCTCCATTACATCAAACGCAAACATAACCTTGCCATCGGCGAGCACACCGCCGAGGTCATCAAAACCACCATTGGCGATGTCATGCCCCAGCCGCCTTACGACACCATGGAGGTCAAAGGCCGCGATCTTGTTTCCGGCGTACCGAAAACCCTGACCATTACCTCGGAAGAGATCCGCACCGCCATTACCGAACAGGTTGACGCCATCATCGAGGCGGTCAAGATGGCCCTTGAACTCACCCCGCCGGAACTTTCCGCCGATATTGTCGACCAGGGCATTGTGCTCACCGGCGGCGGGGCTTTGCTGCGCAATCTTGACAAAAGGCTCTCCGAGGAAACCGGCCTGCCCATCATTATTGCGGAAGATCCTCTTTCTTCCGTGGTGCTTGGCTCGGGCAAGGCGCTGGAAAACATCGACATTCTCAGAGAAGTAATGACGCTTTAAGGCGGGGCGCTTCCAGGCCATTACTTTTCCCCTTGTCAAAAGCTCCAGGCGCACCTTTTCCTCATTTTATTTTTTTTGAGAAAACCATGGCGACATACAACCATCTTCAGAGTCTGTGATGCGAAAAAAAAACAAACGCGCCCGTCAGATCAGACTCTTTCTTTTTTTCGGTCTCCTCCTCACCCTGTTCATTATTCTGATTGTTTCCACGGTGGGGCGCCAGGAATTCAACGCCCCGCACAAATTGGCCCTTGAAATCATTGGCACGGCCCAGTATGGCATAACCCGGATAACCGGGAGCCTCAGAAATGGCTGGCGCAATTACAGCGCCCTGATCAATGTCCGGGAAGAAAACGCCCGTTTACGCGAAGAACTCCAGAAGCACAAGGCCGTCAACAACGAATACCGGGAAGCCGTGGCAACCAATGTCCGGCTGGCAAAACTCCTCGCGATGAAGGAAACCCTTCCTGCCCCCACCCTTACCGCGGAAATCATCGGGGTGGACCCTTCCCAATGGTTCAAGACCATCATTATTGACCGGGGCAGTAGCGATGGAGTGCAGGCAGGCATGCCCGCCGTAACCGTCGAAGGCGTTGTGGGCCAAGTCACAAACACCTCCCCCCATTTCGCCAAGATTCTCCTCGCAACCGACCCAAACAGCGCCCTTGACGCTTTGGTCCAGGAGACCAGGGTTCAGGGAATCGTCAAGGGCGGCGGCTCCAGCTTCCACATGGAGTATGTGCTCAAAAACAACGAGGTGGCGAAAGGCGACAGAATCGTCACCTCCGGGATCGGCGGGGTTTTCCCGAAGGGAGTGCCGATCGGTACGGTATCCAAGGTCGAAAAAGGAGGCCGGGGCATGTTTCAAGAAATTGAAATAGAGCCCTCCGCAGACTTTTCCCAGCTTGAACATCTAATTATTGTCATGAAAAAGGATCCGCTGGCCAAATAATGTTGCATACCCGCCCAGAAAAGACGCCTTTCCTACAGAACACGGCCCGAGGCCTGAAAACCACGGCCATAATTTTTTCAAACCCAACCCAGACCCTTGCCCAATGGTTCTAAGTTTCCTTTTTCTCTCAGGGACCATCCTCCTCATCCTGCAGACCACCCTGCTCCATTCCCTGCCAGAATGGTTTGGGCGCCCCAACCTATTGTTTTTGTTTATTGTTTTCCTTGGCACGTACCTCGATCTCTACAAAGGCGCGGTATTGGCCCTGCTGTTTGGCCTGCTCATGGATATCTTCTCCGGGGTTTTTCTCGGTCTCCACCCGGTGATTTACCTTGTTCTCTTTTTTGTCCTGCAGCTTGTTTCCAGACACCTGGCCATCAATGAGTCGATCCAGCAGATTCCGGTCGTTGCCTTGAGTTATCTTTTAACCGCCGGCAGCATCTTTATCTTCACCTCTATCCTGACGCCGGACAACAGCCTGTACTGGGCCTGGGGCAATGAAATCCTGCAAGTCCTTATTCTCTCGGTTATCTGTATTCCTTTTTTCAATTTTTTCCATTGGCTCACCACGATTTTTGACAGCAAGAACGCAAACAATCCGTTCCGCCGTAGCAAAACAGGAAACCGCTACCGGATGTAGCAAGGATCCCCTCAAAAAATATGCCGCCACGCCCCCTTGCCAAAATAAACAAGATCGATCCCGCCGAGCTCAAAATGCTCAAAAAGCGGATCGATATCGCCATGGCCCTGATTATTGTCTCCGCCGCCCTGCTCTTGACCAGGCTTTGGTATCTGCAGATTTACCGCGGCGATGAATACGCGAAACTTTCAGAAATCAACCGCATCCGCATCCAGGAAATCGCTGCCCCGCGCGGCAACATCCTCGACCGGACAGGCCAGCCGATTATCACCAACCGCCCGCGATTCAATGTGGTCTGGAACCGGGAAGACGCGCCCAACCCAGACGAGGTCATCAAGGATCTCGCCAAGATCCTCCACGAAGACATCTCCGTGCTGCTGGACAGAATCCGGGCCGCCACCGAAAATCCCCGTTACATGCCCACCAGGCTCAAGGAGGATATCGACTGGGAAACCCTGGCCGCCATCGAGAACAAACATCTCACGCTTCCCGGAGTCCGCATCGAGGTCATGCCTTCCCGCGACTATCTCTACGGTGATTTCGCCTCCCACCTTGTCGGCTACCTTGCCGAAATAAGTCCGGCCGAACTGAAGGAGAAACAATACGCCAGTTACCAGAGCGGTGATCAGGTCGGCAAGCAGGGCGTGGAAAAGATTTTTGAACAGTATCTCAAGGGCGAGAAAGGCCGCAACTATCTTGAGGTTGACGTCCACGGCTTCCAACAACGCCAGATGCAGCTGCAGGAACCTTTTCCTGGCAACGACCTGCATCTGACCCTTGATATCGAGCTGCAGCGCGTCGCGGAAGAAGCCATGGCCGACAAGGCCGGAGCCGTGGTGGTCATGGAGGTGAACACCGGCAATCTGCTGGTTATGCACAGCAGCCCCCCGCTGCATCTCCAGGAATTTGTCGGCGGAATCTCACAAACCGCCTGGGACAGGCTGCTGAACGACCCGCTCAACCCCTTGCTCGACAAAACCATCCAGGGCCAATATCCGCCCGGCTCGACCTTCAAGATCGTCACAGCCTTGGCGGCCATCTCCGAAGGAGTTATCACCCCTGACGCCACCTTTTTCTGCGGCGGCTCGCTGAATTTCGGCAACAGAAGGTATGGCTGCTGGAAGAAAGGCGGCCACGGCACCGTGGATTTTCAGCGGGCCCTGATCGAATCATGCGATGTCTATTTTTATTCGGTTGGGATGCGGCTGGGGGTCGATAGAATTGCCAAATATGCAAACAACCTTGGCCTTGGAAAAAAAACCGGCATCGACCTCGAACATGAAAAAAGCGGCATGATCCCTTCAACGGCCTGGAAACAGCAACGCTACAAGGAAAAATGGCAGGAAGGGGAAACCCTCTCCGTCGCCATCGGCCAGGGCTATGTGCTGACCACCCCCCTGCAGCTCTGCCGCTTGACCGCGGCCGTGGTCAACGGCGGCACCCTCTACCGGCCCCAACTGGTGAGCAGCGTCACGGCGCCGGACGGCAAAACCATGAAAACATTCAGCCCGGTCAGCGAGGGCAAGATTCTTGGCTCCGCGCACTCGCTCGGGCTCATCAAGGAAGCCTTGGTCGGGGTGGTAAACTCCCCGGGAGGCACCGCCAAGGTGGTGGCGCTTCCGGATGTCCTCATCGGCGGCAAGACCGGCACCGCCCAGGTGGTGCGCCTTGCCCAGGTCGAAGGGTTGGGCGAAAAAGCCATCCCCTACAAATACCGCGACCATGCCTGGTTTACCTCGTTCGCCCCTGCGGAGAAACCGGAGATTGCCGTAACCGTTCTGGTGGAGCATGGCCAGCACGGCGGTTCCGCAGCCGGCCCTGTCGCCAAGGCCGTGTTCAAGAAATATTTCGAGCTGAAAAACGGAAACAAAACCGCGCCGGAGGCCACCCCTCCTCCGGTCGCCCCTGACGAAAAGGAAGAATAAGATGCTACGCTTTGACCGGCGCCTGTTGCTGAATTTCGACTGGGTCCTGATCGGGGCCGTGCTCGCCGTCGCCCTGGTCGGCCTGGCCAACATTTACAGCTCCACCCATCTCTATACCAATGTGGGCACCCCGCTCTATCTCAAGGAACTCACCTACTACCTGTTCGGCGCAGCCGTCGCCCTGCTCATCGTCAGCATTGACTACCGGGTGCTACTCACCCTGAATTACCCGTTGTATATCGGGATGATCCTTTTGCTGCTCTTCGCGCTTGTCTTTGGAAAAACCATTGCCGGCGCCCAACGCTGGATCAATCTCGGCTTCTTCCGGTTGCAGCCCTCGGAACCGGCCAAGCTCATCCTGGTCATTACCCTGGCCAGTTACTATTACCGCAAGGAAACCGGCAAGGGATTTACTCTCCTCGACCTGGCCGTCCCGGCCCTGCTCACCGGCCTGCCCTTTATCCTCATCGCCAAACAGCCCGATCTTGGCACAGGCCTTTTGCTGGGTTTCATCTTTGTTTCCATGACCCTGTTTGTCAAACTCCGCTGGACCACCCTGGCGACCCTTTTGTGCGGCGGCCTCTCCGCCATTCCCATCGCCTGGAAGTTCTTTCTCAAACCCTACCAGCGCCAGCGGGTGGAAACCTTCCTCAATCCGGAAAACGACCCGCTGGGCACGGGTTACCATATCATCCAGTCCAAGATCGCGGTGGGCAGCGGCTTGATTTTCGGCAAGGGCTATCTGCAGGGGACCCAGGGCCAGCTGGATTTCCTGCCGGAACGGCACACCGACTTCGCTTTTTCGGTCTGGGCGGAGGAATGGGGATTTTTCGGCTCTGTTCTGCTGATAATCTGTTATTTTTTCATGATCCTCTGGGGGCTGAACATTGCCATCTCCGCCAGGGATAAGTTCGGGGTGCTGCTCGCCTTTGGCGTGGTCTCGCTGATTTTCTGGCAGGCGTTCATCAACCTGGCCATGGTCATGGGGTTGCTGCCCGTGGTGGGAGTACCCCTGCCCTTTATCAGCTATGGCGGCTCTTCACTGCTCACCAACCTGGCCGGGCTCGGCCTTCTGATGAATATCCGGATGCGCCGCTACATGGGCACAAGCTGACTGCTGCTTCCTGCACCCCGCCCAGGGGTCAATTCACAGCCAGCCTTTTTGCCTGCACGCATCAGAGACAAGCGCACGCAGCCCCTGAATGAACTCCGGCCTGGTGTTCAGGGAGGCGGTGCGTTCCAGGCGCAGCCCCAACGACGTGGCCAACTCCCGGTACTGCATGTCGATCTCGTAGAGGGTCTCCACATGGTCGGAGACAAAACTGACCGGCACCATCAGGATGTTTTTTTCCCCTTCGCCAGCCAGCCGCTCCAGCATCTCGGGGGTGGAGGGGGACAACCACTCCACCGGCCCGCTGCGGCTCTGGAAGCACAATTCCCCGGCCATGCCGATGATCTTTTCCAAGGCCGCGATGGTCTGCTTGATCTGCTCCAAGTACGGATCACCTTCCCGGATAAAGGACACCGGCAGGCTGTGCGCGCTGTAAACCAGCCGGACCGGTTTGCCGCCGAATCCCGCCATCCCCTCCCGGACGCTCTGCGCCAGACATGCCACATACTCGGGCTGCTCCGGCCATTCCCGGACCTCGGCAAGCTCGAAGCCATACCCCGATGCGGCCACGGCCATGCGCAGCGCATCCAAGGATGAACCGGTGGTGGCACGGGAATAATGGGGATAGAGGGTCAGAGCCACAATCCGGCGGACCCCGGCCTGGGCAAATTCCGCCAGAGCAGCCTCTGCGCCGGGGCGCCAGTAGCGCATGGCCATGCGCACCAGGAAGCGGCCATCGGCAGCCAGGCCCTCTTGCAACGCCATGCCCTGCTCCCCGGTAATCCGCGCCAGGGGCGAACCGCCGCCGATCAACCGGTAGGCCTCCCGGCTTTTCGGGGCCCGTTTGGCAGCTATCCGCCTGGCAATGAATTTTTGCAGAAAAGGGAAAGGGGAAAGCCGGATGATCTCCCGGTCGGAGAAAAGATTGACCAGAAACGGCTCCACATCGGCCAGGGTTTCAGGCCCGCCGAGATTGAGAAGGATGACGCCGACGGGTTCGTTCATGCCCCAAACGCCTCCAGCAGGAAAAAATCCCCGCGCAACCGTTCCCCCAGCTCTTGCGGCGAGAAATCAAGCTCCGCGAAAAGCCGCGCCTCAATGGCATGGGCCTGGGCAAAGTTGTGCCGGATTCTGGCATGGAGCTTCTCATCGCCATGGCCATAGCGGTGGATGATGTAGTCGAGCCGGGCGTCGAGCCCTACCACCTCGTCGTGCAGCACCCGCTTGTCCGCGTAATAGACGATTTCCTTTTCCGTGCAACTTTCCGGCACGCCTTTTTTCAGAATAACATGCTCGGCCACGATCTCGGCCAGCTCGTCCAGGCCATGCCTGAGGCAGATTTCCCTCCCCAGCTCATCGTGCCGCAATTGTGTCTCAAGGGTGACGGTCTTGGCAATATCGTGCAACAGAGCGCCGGTCACGATGAGCTCTAGGGAAAGACTCCGGCCGGCTCGCGCCAAGCCGCTGCCGATGAGCCCAGCCACCCGGCCAACCATCAGGGAATGCTCCCGGATGTTGGGCAGCATCGCATACTGCTCCATAAGCGCAAAACATTGGGCAATGGAGGGAATCACCCTATCAGCCTTTCCTGCTCAGCCGATGCACCGCCGCGACAAAAAATTTCGCCTGTTCCGGCGGAATCTCCGGGACGATGCCGTGGCCGAGGTTGAAGATATGCCCCCGTGCGCCACGGGCCTGATCGAGGATGTCCTGAATCAACCGCTCCATCTTGGCCGGCGGCAGCAGCAGAGCGATGGGGTCCATGTTGCCCTGGAGCGACACCTTCTGCCCCACCACCTTCACCGCCTCGTCGAGCGTGATCCGCCAGTCAAGGCCCAGCACATCGGCGCCGCTTTCAAGCGACTGGGGCAGCAGGGTCGCGCCGTTATTGGCGAAGTAGATGATGGGCACCGTAACGCCGCTCGCCTTGAGATCCGCGATGATCCGCTTCACATACGGAATGGCGAACTCGGCAAAATCGCAGGGCGCCAGCACTCCGGCCCAGGAATCGAAGATCTGCAACGCCTGGGCCCCGGCCGCGACCTGGGCCTTGAGGTACAGGGTGGTGCACTCGGTGATCTTGTTCAGCAGATCGGCATACAGCGCAGGCTCCGTGTACATCATCTTCTTGGTCAGGAAATAGCCCTTCGACGAGCCGCCCTCAATGAGATAGGTGGCCAGGGTGAAGGGCGCTCCGGAAAACCCGATGAGCGGCACCCGGTCTGCCAGCTCCCGGCGCAGGATGCGGATGGTATCCATAACGTAAGGCAGTTCCGCCTCGGGATCAGGCACATGCAGCTTCTCCATCCCGGCCCGGTCCCGGATCGGCTCAAGAAAAACCGGCCCCCGCTTCTCGTGGAACTCCAGGGGCGCGCCCATCTTCTCCAGCGGCACCAAAATGTCGGAGAAAAGAATGGCCGCGTCAACCCCCAGGATATCCACGGGCTGGATGGTCACCTCCGCCGCAGCCTCCGGGGTCTTGCACATTTCCAGAAAGGTATATTTGCTGCGGACCGCATGGTACTCGGGCAGATAACGGCCCGCCTGACGCATGAGCCACACCGGGGTATACTCAACCGCTTCTCCGCGGCAGGCCTTCAAAAAGGTATCGTTCATTATTTTCTCCAGTTGGGAATTAAGAATGAAAAATGCAGAATGGAAAATGACGCCCGTCGCAGGGAAGAACCATCCGCCAGCGAGGCCATGACACTCTCTTCACTTTTCATTTTTCACTTTTCATTTTCTTCGGCACATAGGTGCAGTAAGGCTCCTCGGCCATGTAATCGCCGGTCACCGCATAGGCCCTGGCCCGGCACCCCCCGCAGACATTGACATACTCGCAGGAACCGCAGCGGCCTTTGTAAGCTTTGAAATTGCGCAAATCGTGGAACAGCTCCGAATGCTCCCATATCTCCTTGAAGGATTTTTCGCGGATGTTGCCCGCAGCCATGGGAAAATAGCTGCACGGCAGCACATTGCCGTCCACATCGATCAGGGAGATGAGCTGCCCGGCCAGACACCCCTTGGAGCCGCCGGTGGAAAATTGCAGGCTCCGCCGCTCGTAATCGTCGCCCTTTTCCTTGGCCTGCTGGAGCACGACCCGGTAGTAATTCGGGGCGCAGGTGGGCCGGACCAGCAGATCCTTTTCCCCCTTTTCCATCTCGTAATGCCAAACCAGGAGCTTTTCGTAATCCTCCGGGGCGATCAATTCGTCCATGATATCCTCGCCCCGGCCGGTGGGCACGATCATGAACATGTACCAGGCCGTGGCGCCAAGCTCCTTGGCCAGATGGTAGATCTTGGGGATCTCCTCCTGGTTGCGCTTGGTAAAGGAGGAGTTGATCAAAAAGGAAATCCCGTTCTCCTTGAAAAGCTTGGCCGCGTTCAGGGTGCCACCAAAGGCGCCGGGCTGGTTGCGGAAGTTGTCGTGCACCTGGGCGCTGGCGCCATCCAGGCTCAAGGAAACCATCTTGATCCCGGCTGCCTTGATCTTGGCGCAGATCTCCTGGGTCACCAGGGTGCCGTTGGTGGCCAGACACATCCGCAGCCCCAGATCGGTGCCGTATTGGGCGATATCAAAGACATCAGGCCGCAACAGGGGTTCGCCCCCGGAAAGCACCACCACCGGCTTGGCGTAGGAGGCGATATCGTCGAGCACCCGCTTGGCTTCGTCCAAGGTGAAATCAGGGTGGCCCTTCGCTTCAAGCCCGGAGGAGGAACGGCAGTGCACACAGTTGAGATTGCAGCGCCTGGTGATCTCCCAGGCTATCCATTTTGGTTCAAATTCCACGGTTGGACCTCGCAACGTTGAATACAGAGACACACCAGCACATTGGGACAATATACCCAAAGCCGACAAAAGAACAAGCAGGGATTACAGGTAATCGGCGGCCACGGCGGCCAGTTCGCTCCGCTCGCTCTTGAGCAGGGTGATGTGGCCGTGAATCTTCTGCTCCTTCAGCCGCTCCACCGCATAGGTCAACCCGTTGCTGCTGGTATCGAGATAGGGGTTGTCGATCTGGTACGGGTCGCCGGTGAGCACCATCTTGGTGCCTTCCCCGGCCCGGCTGATAATGGTTTTCACCTCGTGGGGCGTAAGGTTCTGGGCCTCGTCCACGATCACGAACTGCCTGGGGATGGAGCGGCCGCGGATATAGGTCAAGGCCTCCAGCTCCACCACATGGGCCTGGAGGAGCTTGTCCACCTTCTGCTTGGCTGACTCGTCCGCCTCGTGCTCCTTGCGCCTGTTGCCATCGGTCATCAGGTAGGTGAGGTTGTCAAAAATGGGCTGCATCCAGTGCGCCAGCTTCTCATCCTTGTCGCCGGGCATGTAGCCCAGGTCCTTGCCCAGAGGGATAATGGGCCGGGAAACCAAAATCCGGTCGTAGCGCTTGAGGCTGATCACGCATTCCAGAGCCGCGGCCAGGGCCAACAGGGTCTTGCCGGTGCCAGCCTGGCCCACCAGGGTCACCAGCTGGATGGCCGGGTCCATCAGCAGCTCAAAGGCCATGCGCTGCTCCTTGCTGCGCGAGCGGATATTCCAGACTGTTTCGTACTCGTCGTGCAGGGGGCCAAGCAATTCATTGTCCAGGGCGCGGGTCAGGGCGGTGTGCTTTTCATCGTTCTCATCGCGCAGCAGGACAAACTCGTTGGGCATCAGATTGAGGCCTTCGCTGGTTACCTGTTTTTTCTGGTAAAATTCGTTGATCACGCTGGCCGGCACCAGCAGCTCCCGCTGGCCCCGGTACAGTTCGTCGATATTGACCTTCTGTTTCTCGAAATCCATCACCTCGATGCCCAGGGCGTCGGCCTTGAGCCGGGCGTTGATATCCTTGGAAACAAAGATGACCTTTTCCCCTTTTTGCAAAAGGGTAAAAGCCACGGCCAGGATCCGGTTGTCCGCCACATGCATGTCCAGGCCGGTGTCGACACATTTCCCTTTTTCCATGTAGATCATCAGGGTGCCGCCGCCGTCCATGGGCACCCCATCGCCGAGCTTGCCCTTCTGGCGCAAGGCGTCGAGCTGCCGGATCACATGCCGGGCATTGCGGCCCAATTCGTCGGTGTGGCTCTTGAATTTATCCAGTTCCTCAATGACCGACATGGGAAGCACCACGGTGTTGTCGGCAAAGGAGGTGATGGAATCGGCGTTGTGTAAAAGGACGTTGGTGTCGACAACAAAGAATTTTTTCAAGAGGGCTCCTGATTGGAGAAAGCGGCGGCCGGAGATAGGCAGTCGGCAGGGGTTGTCGGCGGTGGGCGGCAATACGGCTTAAGTTGATCCGTTGCAGCAAATTAGCCCGTTACCCCGTTTCTTGGCAAGCAAAATGATGCACGGCAAGAACCAACCTGCCGGGCCTTTTTCCATCCCCTTTCCATAGGGAGTATGCTATGATAGCGGCCATGAAAATCGCCCTGATCCAATACAATCCGCGCATCGGCGACTTTGCCGCCAATATCGCCGCCATCACCGGTTGGCTGGAAAAAGCCAAGGCTGGGGGCTGCCAGCTGGCCATCTTGCCGGAGCTTGCCATCAGCGGCTACCCGCCCCAGGATCTGCTTGAACGGCCGGCCTTTCTCGACGATCAAGATCGCGCCTTTGCCCGGCTCATGGAAAAGACCCGCCACCTGGGCATCGGGGTGATCTGCGGCCTGGTCACCCGGAACCCCAATCCCGTGGGCAAGCCCCTGCACAACAGCGGGGTGCTCTTTGCCAACGGCGAGGTGCTGTTCACCACCCACAAACAGCTGCTCCCCACCTACGATGTCTTTGACGAGGCCCGCTATTTCGAGCCGGGGCGCACCAACGGAACCTTCCGCTACCAGGGGTTGCACCTGGGCCTCACCATCTGCGAGGATATCTGGAACGACAAGAGCCTCTTCCCCCGCCCCCTCTATGCCACCGACCCGGTGGACGGGATGCTGGCCCAGGCAGATGGGCCCCTGGACCTGCTGATCAACCTGGCGGCCTCGCCCTTCAATCTGGGCAAGGGCGGTATCCGGCAGAAGATCTTCGCCAACCTTTGCCAGCGTCACCATCTGCCCTTCATCTACGTCAATCAGGTGGGCGGCCAGGATTCCCTGATCTTTGACGGCAACAGCGTCGCTCTGGATTCGCATGGCGCGGTTGTGGCCCGGGCCGCCAAATTCGCCGAGGATATGGTGGTAGTCGACACCGCAACCTGGCAGGGGGATATCCACACCGCGCCCGGGAATACGGAGCAGAAGATCGCGGAGGTCTGCGAGGCCCTGGTGCTGGGCACCCGCGACTATGTGACAAAGTGCGGCTTTTCCAAGGCGGTTATCGGGTTGTCCGGCGGGGTGGATTCGGCCCTGACCGCGGCCATTGCCGCCCGCGCCCTGGGGCCTCAAAACGTGCTGGGGGTCGCCCTGCCCTCGCCCTATTCCTCCCCGGAAAGCCTGGAGGACGCAGAACAACTGGCCAAAAACCTGTCCATCGGTTTTACCATCCTGCCCATCAGCGATCTTTTTGAAACCTTTCTCGCCACCCTGGCCCCCATCTTTGCCGGGGCAAAGCCTGATGTCACCGAGCAAAACATCCAGGCCCGCATCCGGGGAAATCTGCTCATGGCCATTGCCAACAAGCAGGGGCGGCTGCTGCTCTCCACCGGCAACAAGAGCGAAAACGCCGTGGGCTACTGCACCCTGTACGGCGACATGAGCGGCGGATTGGCCGTGATCTCGGACGTACCCAAACAGCTGGTCTACTCCCTGTGCCGGTATCTCAACCAGGGCCAGGAGATCATCCCCCCGCGCACCATCGACAAACCCCCCAGCGCCGAGCTGGCCCCCAACCAGCGCGACGAGGATGATCTGCCGCCCTACCCGGTGCTGGATGCCATCCTTGCCGCCTATCTGGAGGAGCATCGCTCCATCGCCGAGATCGTGGAGATGGGCTTTGCCCGGACCGTGGTGGAGGATGTGGTCCGCCGCATCCGGGTCAACGAGTACAAACGCAAACAAGCCCCCCTCGGCCTCAAGGTCACGACCAAGGCCTTTGGCCAGGGCCGCCGCTATCCAACGGCCGAGGGCTACAGGGAAACCGTCCTGCCATGAAACTGCCCCCTATCTCCCCGCGCGCCACCATCCTCGCCCTGCTTCTGGTGGTGCTGGCCCTGGTGGTCCGCGAAAACCTGACCAAGCGGCCGGATAAGCTCTACCAACTGGTCAACGGCCAGGTGGAGATGTGCCTTTCCTGCCACAAGGATGAAAAACTCGACCCTGCCCATGGCCGCGAGGTGCTGGGCTGTTCCTCCTGCCACCTCGGCGACCCGCTGGCCATCGAGAAAAATCCGGCGCACAAGGGCATTGTCAAGAATCCCGGCGATCTGCGGGTGGTGGAAAAAACCTGCGGGGTCGAGGGGTGCCACGCCCAGGATGTCAAGAAGGTGAAGAACTCGCTCATGGCCACCAACCGGGGGATTCTCGCCACCCTGCTCCATTACTGGGGCGAGGCCCCGGACCAGAACGGCGATTTCTCGGTGGAGGAGCTGCTCGCCACCGGCAAGAGTTCGCTGGCCATCGACTACTTCCGCAAGCTCTGCGCCACCTGCCACCTCTGGAAGCAAAAAGGCGACATGGAAGGGTTCTTCGGCGAGAAAGGCGGCGGCTGCACGGCCTGCCATTACACCCGGCCCCAGGCGCCCAAGGCGGTCCGGCCCTGGGAAACCTTTTTCCAGTTTGGCCAGGCCAAGAAAAAACCGCACCCGCTCATCAGCAAAAAGGTGCCCATGGAAAACTGCATCCGCTGCCATAACCGGAGCGGCCGGGTGGGCACCTCGTTTATCGGCGTCTACGAGGGGGAGAGCTACGGCACCCCCTACGAACACGGCGGGCCATCGAAAAAAGAGCTGCCCGGCGACCGCTACTATCTCGATCTGCCC
>JBAZSA010000016.1:0-26804 GCA_041662645.1 Desulfurivibrionaceae bacterium | reverse complement strand
GACGCCATCTCCAACATCCCGCCCAGCCTGACCGCCGCCTCCCTGGCCTTGGGCGCCAGCCGCTGGCAGACGATCTGGCGGGTGGTGCTGCCCTCGGCCAGCCCCGGCATCTTTGCCGCGATCATGATCGGCTTCGGCCGGGCAGTGGGGGAAACCATGATCGTGCTCATGGCCACCGGCAACACTCCCATCCTCGACTGGTCCATCTTCAACGGCATGCGGACCCTGTCCGCCAACATCGCCGTGGAGATCCCGGAAGCGCCCATGGGCGGCACCCTGTACCGGGTGCTGTTCCTCTGCGCCTCCATGCTCTTCGCCCTGACTTTTCTGGTAAATACCGGGGCAGAGCTGGTCCGCGAGCGGCTGCGGAAGAAATATGGCCGTTACTAACCTGGAGAAAACACCATGACCAAGAAATTCTGGCGGCAGGGAGAGCCATTCGTCTGGGCCACGGGCCTGGCCCTTTCCCTGATCCTTTTTCTGACCCTGTTGCTCTTCTATGTCGTGATGGCCAACGGCATTACGGTCTTCTGGCCTAAAAAGGTCGCCCTGGCCACCTTGAAGGACGGCCAGTCCCTTCTCGGAGAGATTGTCCAGGAAGAGTCCATCCCTCACACCAGCAACAAGCGGATCCAGTTCAAGATCGGCAACCGGGACCTCTACGGACTTGACTTCAAATGGGTGGATGCCTCCGAAATCACCAGCCTCGGCTATCCGAAGAATATCTATGTGCTTGAGCGCCTTGAATTCGGCAATTTTTACGGATACCTCAGCGAACTCGAAGTCAAGGGGATCGCGCCGCCCGCCTCCGGCTCAAACAGCCTGGCCCAAACCATTGCGGCCCTTGAGAACCGGAAAAACGAGGTACGCCTCCTGGGCAAGAAGATCGCCAACCTCAACCGGCGGGTGGAGCTTATCGATCACCGGCTGGAAAAGGCCCGTTACAATAAAGAAGGAAACACCCCACCCCTTGCCGCCCTCAAAGGCGAGAAAAGCGGGCTCAAGACCGAGTTCGAGGCGCTGGTCACCATCCTCGGGGAAAAATCCGCGGCCCTGGCCACCAATCAGGCGATCTTCACCGATGCCAACGGCCGGACCAAGGCCATAGCCCTGCCCAACATCGTCCGCGCCTACCAGCCGAACGCCATGTCGTTTTTCGCCAAATGCACCTATTACCTGGAGCGGCTGCGGGAGCTGCTCTTTGATGAACCCAGGGAATCAAACACCGAAGGCGGGCTCTTCCCGGCCATCTTCGGCACCATCATGCTGATCTTTCTCATGTCCATCCTCTCCTTCCCCTTGGGGGTTTTGGCCGGTATCTATCTGCGCGAATACGCCAAAGACGGCTGGCTGGTGAAGATGGTCCGCATCGCGGTCAACAACCTGGCAGGCATCCCTTCCATTGTGTACGGCATCTTTGGGTTGGGTTTCTTCGTCTACGGGATCGGCGGCGGTATCGACCAGTTGTTTTTCCCGGAACGGCTGCCCACCCCGACCTTCGGCACCGGCGGCATCCTTTGGACCAGCCTCACCCTGGGGCTGCTCACCGTGCCGGTGGTGATCGTGGCCACGGAAGAGGCCTTGGGCTCCATCCCCCCAGGCATCCGGGAAGGCTCCCAGGCCCTGGCCGCCACCAAGCTCCAGACCCTGACCAGAATCCTGCTGCCCATGGCCTCGCCGGGCATCCTCACCGGCTTCATCCTGGCCATGGCCAGGGCCGCGGGCGAGGTGGCCCCGCTGATGATCACCGGCGTGGTCAAGCTGGCTCCGGCCCTGCCGTTGGACGGGGTCTTCCCCTATCTGCACCTGGACCGGAAATTCATGCATCTGGGCTTTCATATCTACGACATCGGCTTTCAGTCCCCCAACGTGGAGGCGGCCAAGCCCATGGTCTATGTCACCACCCTGCTGCTGATTCTGATCGTGCTGGCCATGACCAGCACGGCCATCTATCTGCGCAACAAGATGCGGCAACGCCATTCGGTGGTCGATGTGTAAGCGCTTACAGATAGGAGTACGCACGATACCGGATTGCCTGGGCCCCGTAATCAGTTACTGACGGAGCCTCTTGCATAAAAAAGTTCCCTCCCCCTCGGGGGGAGGGCTAGGGAGAGGGGAAAACAGATGCCAACCCGGCATATTGCATTTTCCCTCTCCCCCAACCCCTCTCCCGCAGGCGGGCGAGGGGAGTAAATATGGACGCCTTTTTCAATTTTGCAAAAGGCTCTGACGAGGAGAGAAAATGTCAACCACCGACACCGCCATAATCCGTATCGAAAACCCGCAGGTCGAGGTCGAGAACCTGAACCTCTACTACGGATCGAGCCAGGCGCTCAAAAACCTGACCTTCGGCATTCCCGGCCATCAGGTAACCGCGCTGATCGGTCCCTCGGGTTGCGGCAAATCCACCCTGATCCGCTGCATCAACCGGATGAACGATCTGGTCGACGGGCTGCGCATCGAGGGGTCCATCAAGATCAACGGAGAGAATATCAACGACCCCAGCCTCGATGTGATCGAGCTGCGGCGCAAGGTCGGCATGGTCTTCCAGAAATGGAACCCGTTTCCCAAGTCCATCTACGAAAACATCGTCTACGGCCTCAGGATCGCGGGCATCCAGGATAAAACCGTGCTCGACGAAGCAGCGGAAAAATGTTTGAAACGGGCCGCCCTTTGGGACGAGGTCAAGGACCGCCTGCACCAGTCGGCCATGGGCCTTTCCGGCGGCCAGATGCAGCGGCTCTGCATCGCCCGCGCCATTGCGGTAAGCCCGGAGATCATCCTCATGGACGAACCCTGCTCGGCCCTGGACCCGCGCTCCACCTCCCGGATCGAGGATCTCATCCGCGAGCTGCGGGGGGAGTACACCATCATCATCGTCACCCACAACATGCAGCAGGCAGCGCGCATCTCCGACTACACTGCATACATGTATTTGGGCGAATTGATCGAATACGGGCCGACCCAGACCCTGTTCACCATGCCGGAGAAAAAGGAAACCGAGGATTACATCACCGGGAGGTTCGGCTGAGTCACTGTACCATCCAACAGCAGCGAAGCTGCGCTGTTCTTCCCATTGTCACGCCGCCGAGCACCGGAGAGGCTGCCGAAAAAGGCGTTTGCACTGTTTGAGCGCAGCGAGTTTGCAAGCGCCCGGCAGCATCGAGGAGCGCAGGGCATCCCGCCCCCGGCGGGACAGCAGTGTGGCTTGATCACGCGGCGAGTGACCGGGTGCCCTTTCTTTCGCCGCTTCGCTGCTGGTTCGTTTTCTTTGGGCAAGCAAAGAAAATGAACAAACATACTGGCTATCACGCCGGATCAGCCAAACCGTTCCGGGTCCTCCGCTCAGTGCGGTGGTTTTATGCACAATAAGGAGCAATTCCATGGCTAAAAACATTCAAACAGAAATAGAAAAACTCAAAAAACAGATCGTCTATCTCGGCACTGCGGTGCAGGAGAACCTGCAAAAATCGGTTAAGGCGTTATGGGGGAAGGATCCCGACCTGGCCCGGCAGGTGATCGCCACGGACAAGGGCGAGATCGACAGCATGGAGATCAGCGTGGAAGAGGAATGCCTGCGCCTCCTGGCCCTGCACCAACCCGTGGCTGGCGACCTGCGCTTCATCGTCACCGTGCTCAAGATCGACAACGATCTGGAGCGCATCGGCGACCTGGCCGCCAAGATCGCGGACAAGGTCATCCTGCTCCACGACATCGACCCGGTCCACTTTGCCGCCGACGGCATGCGGATTCCGGAGATGTTCAACGCCATGTTTGCAAAAACCATCTGGATGTTTCAGAATACCATGGAGGCCTTTGTCAACGAGGATACCGACCTGGCCTACAAGGTGTGCCTGGAGGATGACGAGGTGGACCGGGCCAAGGGCGCCATCCGCACCGAGATGGAGGAGATCATCATGCGCGATCCGGCCCAGCAGGTCTATCTGGCCAAACTGATCAGCGTGGCCAGAAGCATGGAACGCATCGCCGACCACTGCACCAATATCTGCGAAGACATTATTTATATGGCGCAGGGCAGAATTGTCCGCCATCATATAACACGATAGCTTGCGGAAACCGCTCAGGAGAAAGAAATGGCCAGAGAAACCATCCTTGTCGTGGAAGACGATGAAAACATCCAGCAGCTGGTGGGCTACAACCTCGCCAAGGCCGGGTTCCACGTGATCTATGCCGACAACGGGGAACAGGCGCTTAATGTCATCAAACGGGAAAAGCCGGACCTGATCGTGCTCGACCTCATGCTCCCGGGCTTGAGCGGCTTCGAGATTTGCAAGCTGGTGCGCAAGGATCCCAAGACCAAGAACCTGCCCATTGTCATGCTCACCGCCAAGAGCGAGGAAAACGACATGGCCGCGGGGCTCGACCTCGGGGCGGACGATTACATCACCAAGCCCTTCAGCCCCAAGATCCTCATTTCCCGGATCAAGGCTGCCCTGCGCCGCAAGGAGGCGTTGAGCGAGGAAGGGGGCGAGGGCAAGAAGGCCGGCCCGCTCACCATCCACGGCATCACCATCGACCCCAACCGCTACGAGGTGCTGGTGGGCGAAGAGGCCATCCCCCTGACCGTGACGGAATTTTCCATTTTGGAGCTTCTGGCCCGGAGGCCGGGCTGGGTCTTCAACCGGCAGCAGATCATCGACGGGGTC
The DNA here is from genome assembly GCA_041662645.1 of Desulfurivibrionaceae bacterium. GTDB lineage: Bacteria > Desulfobacterota > Desulfobulbia > Desulfobulbales > Desulfurivibrionaceae > Thiovibrio. The sequence continues at coordinate 22,137 of JBAZSA010000016.1, read as the reverse complement.
CGCGGCTATGACTACGTCATCACCCCCCGGGCCGTGGACGTGCAGGTGTTCGGGCTGAGAAAAAAGCTGGGCGAGGCGGGCAAGCACATCGAAACCGTGCGCGGCATCGGCTACCGCATGCAGGGCTAGGCGCGGTCTCGCTATAATTGGCACAAACTTCTTTCTTTTTAATCCTGCATAACCCGTCCCAGCAATCCTCCCCCATCGCCCTGATATGCAGCCTCACGCCGGTAGCCCCGCCCCGCCGGGGCACCTTCGTCGAGGGCGAGCCGGCCGGCGCTGCGCTCGCTTGCGAATCGCACCAGAATATCCCATAACTCCGTGGCGGGCTCGGGGTGAGACAAGCCGATCCCGCAGCCGAAATATTCCCGCTGATGGAGCGCCAGCGCCTTTTGCAAGGCAACGGTGTAGATGGCCTCCGGCACCGGCATCACCGGCCCCCAGTAGGCGGAATCCGGCAGGGCTGCCTGTATCCGGGCCAACTCCGCGCCGGTAATCTTCAGCCGATACAGGCTGGTGAAGCCAGGGGTTCCGGCAGGCTCCCGCTCCACCGGGAAGGCATCAAAAATATCCTGCCTGGTCAGCCCCCCTCGGCGCCACTCCTTCCTTGCCGTGTTCAAGCCAACAAAGGCCGCATCGACCTCCAGGGTTTCCACTGCGGCCCTGGCCGCGAGCAGGGCCATATCCCCCTTGCTCTGATCGGCGTAGAGATGGGTGAAATCATCGTAGAGAGCGGTCCGGTAACTGTGCAGAATCTTTTTCACCTCCCGGTCAGTGGCCTCATCCACCGGCGTTTCGCCCTCGCGGTTCGGGATGAGGGTAAAGGCACCGTGCCGGATGCATCTTTTTTGCAGATCATATTCGAGGTCGAATCTGCCGATATTCTCGGCCCGGGCCCCGGCATGGATAATTGTCGTGCCCTTCACCCGAAGAGGTTCCGCCATGACGGTATGGCTATGACCTCCCAGGATCACATCGATGCCCTGCGTCTCCCTGGCCAGGCGGGCATCCTCCTCGATCCCCAGGTGGCTGACCAGGACCAGCAGGTCCACCTCTCCCCGGTGTTTGGCGATGATCCCGCGGGCGATTTTCACAAAATCAAAATCCGAGCGCACCCCCTCCATGCCGGGATAAAATTCCCCGTCATACTGTTCATCCTTTTCATTCCAAGGCTTGGACACCAGGCCGAAAAAACCGATCTTCACCCGCCCCACCCGCAGGACGGCGTAATCTTGCCAGCCCGGCGGCTTGGCGGCTCGGCCACGGGAATCAGCGGCGGTCATTTTCGTGTTGGAAGCGAGAACGATTGCAGAGGGGTCGCGGCTGAAGGCCATCAGCTCATCGATTCCCCAGGCAAAATCGTGGTTGCCGATGGTGCGCACATCGTAATGCATCGCCTGTACTATTTCCCTGGTTGCCAATCCACGGGAAACCTCCTCGGCAATGGAGCCTTTTTCGTAATCATCCCCCGCGTTGGTGAAGATCGCATAGGGATTCTCCCGCCTCACCTGCTCGAAATACCCGCGCAACCGCGCAACCGGGCTTGATCCGCCCCGCACGGGATTATAGCTGGCATGGACATCGGAGACATGGACAAAGGAAATCTTCTGGGTTGTGGCGGCAACATCGCCGGACGGCCAGCGCGGCTGGTTCTGAACAGAACCGCCCCCTGCCCCATAAGAAACGGAGGCAGCCCCGCCACGGGAGGTCGCCCCGGAGAGAAACAGCCCGAAACAAAAAACAGCGCAGGCCACGAGAACATGCACCCTCCTTCGCAGCTTCGGCTTGCAGGCCGGCAAAACTCTCATCTTTCCGGAAACGATACTGTTCACCATGAGAGAAGATTAGATGTTGCATAGCACTGTTCCTGTTTAGGTATTACGGAATGATTATTACGAACGGGTTAAAAACGGATAATATTTCCATGAGATGGCTTTTCATAAAGGATCCATTACACTTTCCTTACGTAAACCAAATATTCGCCCACTATAAATGGGCATGGTATGCTCATCTTTCATTTTCAAAAGACGCAGCTCCCCAATTTCCTCGGGATGGAAGCAACCACGGATTGCGGAACAGACTCCCATGAAGAATCGTCGTGAAAAAACCGCCAGGCGCGCGGTAGCCTGCCTGATACTGCTTGTCCTCTCCCTGTGCCTGACGGCACCGGGAAACGCCCGGGAAAACGGGCGCTGGCTGACCGGGGATTTCCACAACCACACCCTGCTCACCGATGGCGGCATCGCGGCGGAAGATGTTTTCTCCCATGCCTTCCGCTTTGGCCTTGACTGGCTCGCCAATTCCGAACACGGCGGCGCCTTTGGCCGAGGCCCCGGCGGCCAGCCCTGGCCCGCCGCCAAAATCACCTTTCCCGGTGAGCCGCCCGCCGGAAAGATGTGGCGCTGGCAGTCCTTGCTGCAATACTCCTTTCCCCTCATCAGCAAGGCGCGGGCAACGTATCCCAACAAGCTGATCGTCCAGGGATATGAATGGAATGTCCCCACCCATGAACATGCCAGCGTCGGCATCATCGATACGGCCGAGGCGGGGGGCATGGTCATCGCCCGCCATGAATACCTCTTCGATGGCGACGACACCGGCGCCACCTCGGACGGCTATCTCGCGGTGGAGGGCAAGCAATTGCAAAATGACCATGCCAAGGCTGTGGCAGGGGTTGCCTGGCTTGAAAAGAATTACCGGGAAAGCGGCTATTGCGTGCTCAACCATCCTTCCAGACGGCTGAAGTATTCCATCGGCGACCTCCGCGACCTCAACGATGCGGCGCCGCATGTCGCCTTCGGCTTCGAGGGGTTCCCGGGCCACCAAAAGGCCGGATCCCGGGGCAACTACGACCAAGGCCCATTTCTGGACGCGGCGGGCAATGACATCACCAACCAAGCCCGCACCTATGGCGGCGCCGACCTCATGCTGGCAAAAATAGGCGGCCCATGGGATGCGCTGCTCGGCGAAGGCCGCGAGTTTTACACCTTTGCCAATTCCGATTTCCACAATCCGGAAAACGATTTCTGGCCCGGCGAATACACGAAAAACCACACCTTTGTCCACGACCGGAACCAGGACGGGAAGTACTCCCAACTCGAACTGCTGGAAGGGATGCGCTCCGGCAATTCCTTTATCGTGCATGGCGATTTGATCAGCGGACTGCTCTTCACCGCGAAAGCTCAGGGAAATGAAGCGGAAATGGGCACCACCCTGCAGGTCGCCGCCGGAAGCGAGGTGACAATCACGATCGGTTTCAAGACCCCGGCCCGCAACAATCACGGCGAGGCGGTGACCGTGGACCATATTGATCTGATCGCAGGGAAAATGACGGGCAGGATTCCCAGGCTGCTTGGCGATGGCGCAACCCTGAACCCAGATTATGAAAAAGACACCAACGAGACCACCAGGGTGATTGCCACTTTTACCCGCAAAGACTGGCAACCCGGCAAACAATCCAACACTACGGGGAAGAAAGAAAAGGCACTATCCGCGAGCAACGGTTGGCGGACTGTCAGCTACCATGTCCGGCAAATCGAGCACGACATGTACTTTCGCCTGCGGGGAACCAATCTCCGGTGCGGCGGCGAAGAAACCGACGGAAAGTGCAACCCATTGAACGACGAACTCGCGGGGGCAAACAATCAGAACAAGGCCTACGCCGATCTCTGGTTCTATTCCAATCCGCTTTTTGTCCGGGTGTCCCGCTAAAATTCCGCACCGAGGACCATCACTTCCCGCTTTTCCGGGCAATGTACACCACATGCCGCCGCCCGCCCCGGCCAGGGCGTTGCCGGTTCACCGAGAACCCGGCCGCCTGCAGCCGTTTTTCAAAGGCCGTATCCGGGTCTTCGGACCACACCGCAAACACCCCGCCCGGTTTCAGGGCAGCCCGGCTCAACTCCAGCGCCCTCTTGCCGTACAGATAATCCCCCCGGCCCTGATCCCCCTCGTAGGGCCCTTCGTACAGGTCGAGGATAATGGCGTCAAAGCGGTGCTCCTTGCCCTTGTTCGCCGCCTCTGCAATAACCTTGGCCACATCGGAAATCTTCACCGTGACCCGGGGGTCGTCCACCGCCCCGGCAGTTAATTGGGCAATGGGCCCCTGGCACCAGGTGACCATGATCGGGTTCAGTTCCGCCACCACCACCTCTGCCTCGGCAGGGAGATGGTCCAGGGCCGCCTTGAGGGTGTACCCCATGCCCAAGCCGCCCACCAGCACTCTGGGCTTTTTTATCTGCTGCAAAGGGGCGCAGGCCAGCTCGGAGAGAACGATCTCGGAGCGGTTGGCCGAGGAGGTCATCAGCACCCGGCTGTCGATGGTGATAAGAAAATCCGTCTCGCCCCGCTGCCGCAGATCGAGCAGCCCCTCGTCGGTATCAATGCTGTCCACTACTCGCCATGGTTGTGCCATTTATAATGCCCCGCTCTTTTTTCTGATTACCAAGCATCTTGGCAGCCAGAGGAATGCGCTTTCTCCTTCTTTTCATTTTCTTTGCTTGCCCAAAGAAAACGAACCAAAAGAAAAGGCCCCCTGTGTCTCTTGTCCCGCCGAAGGCGGGATGCCCTGCGCTCCTCGATGCTGCCGGGGCTTTGCAAACTCGCTGCGCTCAAACAGTGCAAATCCCCTTTTCGGCAGCCTCTCCGGTGCTCGGCTGCGTGCCAATGGGATTGTAACTGCTAAAAAAGCAATGGAGTTGACTAAGCTTGCTCGGCAAGCAGGATTTTTTTCACCCGCCCCACTGCCCCGCTTTCCAGCCGGACCTTGATGCCATGGGGATGGGTGGGGGATTTGGTCAGGATCTCCTTCACTATGCCTTCGGTGAGCTTGCCCGAGCGCTGGTCTTCTTTCAAAACGATGCACACCCGCAAGCCGGCTGTGATCTCGCTGCGATTCCCGCCGCTCATGCGGGGCCTCGCTTGCTTGCCTGTTGGATCAGCGTTAGCAACTCTCCAAAGGCATCAACAAAGTAATGCGGGGTGGTCTGGCCAGGGCTGCTCGGGTTTTCCACGTTTACCCCGTACCGGAGCCCCTGCCCGGTCAGGGCCTTGTACTTCTTCATCTTGCCCGCATATTTTGCGCTGGGCCGCTCTTTCTCCGCCAGCAACCCGAGGGCCACCAGAATCTTGTTCGCCTTTACCGTGGAAATATCAACCCGATTGAGTTTCAGCAGGTTGGTGAGGGAATCTGTTTTTTCCATTGCCTCCTCCTTGCAGACCAGCTCCGGAAAACACCACCCCGGAGGCGACCAGGTGTTGTTTCTCTTCAGCCGCCCTGGCCCAAGCCATCCGCCATGAGCAGGGTCTCAAGGCAGTGCTCCCGGATGGAGTAAAACTCCTTGATCCCCCGGATCTGGGCCAGCAGCTCCGCCTGCCGCACCGGGCCACTCCCCTTCACCCCCAGGATCATCTTGTTCTTGCTCGTGTGTTCCAGGGAAACGAACTCGAAGATCTGGGTCTCGTAGCCGGAGGCCTCAAGGAGCAAAGCCCGCAGGGAGTCGGTGACCATCTCCGCTTCCTGGCCCATGTGGATGCCGTGCTTGAGCATGGGCTTGAGCACCTGGGGGCTCTGCATCTGGGGCCGGATCTGCTTGTGGCAGCACGGCGCGCACATGATGATTGAGGCTCCTGCGCGGATGCCCAGATGAATGGCGTAATCCGTGGCCATGTCGCAGGCGTGCAGGGCGATCATGATGTCGATCCCCTCGGGCGTGTAGCTGCGGATATCGCCCTGCACGAAAGACAAACCGTCAAGCTTCAGCCTTTTAGCGGCTTTCCCGCACAGAGTGACAAGATCCTCCCGCAACTCCACCCCAATCACCCGGGGCGTAAGCCCCAGGCTGGCGCGCAGGTACTCCTCCATGGCAAAGGTGAGGTAGCCCTTGCCCGAGCCGAAATCAACCACCCGCACCAGGGCCTGCTCCTTGAGCTTAGCGGCCGCAATGGCATGGTCCATAACCTCGATGAACTTGTTGATCTGCTTCCACTTGCGCGCCATGGAGGGGATGAGCTGGAGCTGCGCGTTGGTAACCCCCAGCTCCTTGAGAAAGGGCCGCCCGAGATCGAGAAAACGCTCCTTTGCGCGGTCGTGCTCCTGGGGGGCGATCTCCCTTACCGCTCCCTTGCCCCGCTGCAGGGTGTACTTGCCCTTCTTGCTCCTGGCCAGCTGGATATCCTCGCTCACGGTCTGCAGATGCGCATTGCTAAACGAGGTGGCGCACAGCTCGCGGATGGCGGCGATGCCAGCGGGGATCTCCAGGTTCTTGGTGATGTCCTTGGTCTGGTAGCGGTAGAGAAAGGAGAGGTGCTCCCGCCCCTTCAGGGTGAGCCGCCGGACAAAGACCCGGCTCAACCCCGGTTCCGTGCCGCAGTATTTGCCCAAGATGAGTTTGACAAAGGTATTGCCGGCCAGGCATTCCCCCAGCAGGCTGAAAAAAAGCTCGCTCTGGCTTTCCATCCCTTGTGGTCCTGTTTGCGTCTCAGTCGTCATATGGTTGCTTTTGTATTCATATTTGCGCTGAAGCGCCAATGGTTTTTTTCTGTACCATGAATTGGCTCGAATCGTAACAACTCGTCACCCCGGCGGAGGCCGGGGTCCAGCCTTGCTGCAATTGCCCGGAAAAACTGAATCGGAGTCTCGCGTCGCTCCCTTACCTACGGCCTCCACCGGGATGACTCAACAGAGCATTTTCCGAGTTGTTGCGATGCCATCATATCACTTTGCATCCCATACCGGATATGGTCAAATACCCTGCAGCAATTCGACCGTTCATGGGCAGGAAAAAGCGGCTCGCTTTTACTGACCGTTGCATACCCTCGCAAGGAAACACACATGGCAAACCCGTTGCAGGAACAACTTCTCAAGGCCGGGCTGGCCAGTAAAAAGCAGGCCAAGAAGGCCGAGCACGAAAAACGGATCAGCCGCAAACAAAACGACGGCAAAAGCCCCGATGTTGCCAACAAGGCGCGGGAGGAGCAGGCGGCCAAGGAGCAGCGCAACCGGGAGCTCAACCGTGAGCGCGCCGAGGAGACCCGGCTGCGGGAGCAGAAGGCCCAGGTAAAACAGCTCATCGAGACCAATCGCTTGCCCCAGGACGGACGGGGCGAGCCCTACCATTTTGCCGAACAGAACAAGATCAAGAGGATCTTCGTTTCCGAGGAGATGACCGAGCAGCTCAGCCGCGGCCAGCTTGCCATTGTCAAGCTCGGCGCCGGCTACGAGGTGGTCCCGGCCAAGGTGGCCCGGCAGATAGCCAGCCGGGACAAGGAGGCAGTGGTGGTCTTTCATGAAAAGCCATAAGGGGCGCCACCGCACCGGAGAAGGGGAAATGGTTTCTCCGCACCCAGCCCCCCGCCCGGCCAAGAAGCACCAACCGCGGGGGTTACCCATCCTCCATGAGGATCAGGATATTCTCGTGGTCGCAAAGCCCGCCGGACTGCTGACCATCGGCACGGACCGGGAAAAGTCGCGAACCGTCCATTATCTGCTCAACGATTATGTGCGCAAGGGCGATCCGAAATCGCGCCACCGGGTGTATGTGGTCCACCGCCTGGACAAGGACACCTCCGGCATCCTGCTCTTTGCCAAAAGCGAACAGGCCAAGCACTTCCTCCAAGAGCATTGGCCGCGGACGGAGAAGCATTACCTGGCCATCGTCCACGGACGGCCAACGCCCAAGGAGGCAACGATCACCTCCTACCTGGCCGAGAATACGGCGCAGAAGGTCTACTCCACCCCGGACCCTGCCAAGGGCAAGCTCTCGCAGACAGCCTACAAGGTGGTGCAGGAGGGCAAAGGCTTAAGCCTGGTGGACATCCATCTCCTCACCGGCCGCAAGCACCAGATCCGGGTGCATTTCGCGGAAAAGGGGTATCCCGTGGCCGGGGACAAAAAATACGGCAACACCGCGCCGGTTGGCAAAAGGCTCATGCTCCATGCCCGGTCGCTCTCCTTCATCCACCCCCACAGCGGCAAGGAAATGCGCTTTGAACTCGATATGCCGGAGGAATTTGCCCGGCTGCTCGGCAAATAGCAACTGCGGTGGTTGTCGGTTTGGCAAACACAGGCAAGCCAGCGGCGGCGGGGCAAGGAAGAAAGCCTGCCCCTGCTCCCATTAAGCATCGTTCTGTTGAGGTGAGTCGTGCCAGAGAAAAAACCTATCGGCTTACGCGAAGAAGGAATCGATGTCCCGTACGAGCGGCTCGACCCGGAGACGCTGCGGAATGTGATCCAGGAGTTTGTGACAAGAGACGGGGCGGATTGGGGGGAAACCGGCTGCACGCTGGAGGACAAAGTCGGTCAGGTCATGCAGCAACTGCGAAGCAGGAAGGTTAAGATCGTTTTTGATTTGAATTCAGAAACAACGAATATTGTTGTCAGCCGCTGAATCGCGGCCGATCCACTTTCCAACTATTCGCATGGTGTACGATGGTGGGCGATACTGGGATCGAACCAGTGACCCCTGCCGTGTGAAGGCAGTGCTCTCCCGCTGAGCTAATCGCCCTGATGGTTTGTTGGATAATAATACATTCCGCCGCCGTCAACAACCGAACTTTGCTGCTGTAAAAGAAACTGGGGGGAGTCCCTGATTTGCAGACTCTTTTAATACTTGTCCTGTTCCTGTTGGAATCGCTGGCGAGCGCTTTCCACGATGCCCGTGTCCATAAAGCCTTCCTGCTCCAGTTCGAGCCACAGCTTTAAGCCTGCCTTGATGCCATAGTTGCCCAGCTCAGGATCAATCCCTCTTAAAAACGCCTCCGGCTCGATGGCCATATCCTCTGCGTACCACGATTTGTGCCCGAGTTCCCAAATGCCCTCACCCTGCCAGCCCAGCAACACATTTCCGCTTGCTAATTGGTCAATTTCTTTCTTGGGCATATAAAGGCCTTTGATATAGACCTTGCGCTTACAGGCAATCGCGACGCATGCCGTCAGATAGGCGCGAGCCTTCCAGTAGGTAAACAACCAATTGTTACAGAGGTGATAGCGATAAATCGGTTTGGTGCCGATAAACCCGACAGTCTCCTGCAAGATCAGAAGTGCAGGCACTTGCCAATCACGCTCGTTGGGCGCAAGGAGAACACCCCTTATCCCACCATCCGGGTTGTTGACTAGCAGGCTTTCTACGAAGCCGGAAAACTCTTGGGTTTGTTTATAAAAATCGTGGGTGGGGTATATTTTCAACTCCGCGCCATCAAGCCATTCCCGGCGTATTCCGAAGAGATCGCAGGTTTTGGTGATGATGTTTTCCTTCAGGGCATGCAGGAGTTTTTCATCGGTGCTGACATCTGGCAAGGTCAGGCCGAATTCATTACCAAGGAACCGGGGAATCTGGGTGCGCTCAACACCGTGCGATTTGTATATCTGCACAAAACGTTGGGCCATCCCAAAGACATCGTCTCCGGACGCAATATTTTCAGGTTTAGAATTCTTTTTTTTGAACCAATTCCTGACAAAGGAAATTCCTTCAAAGAGGTCTTTGATTAACCCGATGATAGTTGAGATGGTCGCTAGCATCAGGCCACCAGAAGCTGCTGAAACATGGCGTCGACCAGCTTTTCGCTCCGCTCTTGGGATTGGGTGAGTTTGGCCTTGAGCTGGTCGCAGAGGGCCATGAGGTCGTCGACCTTGGCAACGATGCGGTGTTGTTCGGCTAGAGGGGGAATTGAAACTTGGAGTTCATTCATTTTTCCAATGTAAAGACAGGGTTGAGCTGATTGCCTCACATTTTCCCAAATTTGCTTTTGCCCGATTGGGCTTCGTAAAGAAAGAGCTAGATACTCTGGGAGAATATGCGGGGAGAAAGGGCGTATCAAGGCCACACTTCTGACCATAATAAATTTTTCGGGTTCTTTTATAACAGTCAAACGTCCAGTCGTAGCTCCTACACATACCATTAAAATATCATCATGCTCAGGACGACACCTCTTCCAGCATTTACGTGCTGTTTCTTCAGAAACAAAATCCGTATCTCGTAAATCAATAAACCCATCCCTAATATTTTTGGCAGTCGCCATCGGTATGCCGGCCAAAGAAACCCTTGGCGGAGTTGCATGTTCCCCATCGGTAATAAGAGCAGTAACATTTTGGAAATATGCCCAACTCCAATTAGTCGGGATCGCATGTGGTATATCGTCCTCGCTGATTTCCGGTAAAGACTTCTGTTTCTTAAGCTTCCCTTCTTTGGCGATTTTCGTCAAGAGCACGCTAGCCGGTTCGTCGTTGGGGTCTTGGGGGATGAGTTTGCCCTGGACTGCGAGTTGAAGGATGGCCTGTTTGAGCTGGTCGATGGACTCTTCGGTGGTGAACAGGGTGTCGAAGTGGCCAGCGATGCGGTGCCAGGCCTCGGCAAACCCCTGGTGATCGGCGGCAGTGGTGAGGGTGGCGAGCAGGGTTTCCACCAGGGTTTGGTGGGTGGCGCTGCTGTCACCCTGTTGCTGCTCCAGCCGGTCGCAGAGGGCCATGAGTTCATCGACTTTGGCGACGATGCGATGTTGTTCGGCTAGAGGGGGGAGCTGCACAGGTATATTAAGCAAATCATCCTGCCTAATACCAGCCACAGTCATGCCCGTGCCCTTAACATCTTGGGTCAGAAAAAAATTGTAGAAGTAATTTATGTCGATGTTTTCAGGAAACCGAAGAGCTTTCAAGTCTTGGTTGATTGCAACATCAATAAAATTGATTGAGATTTTCCCGAGCCCCATCCGTGTGCAGACAATTACACATCCCTTGGGAATTAAATTTGAACTACTGTTCTCAAGACCTTCGACCGTAATTTTGTCTATAGTTGAATTGAGAAATTTTGTTTTTCCAACATCTTTAACGCTCGCCCAAGGAATTTCACCTCCCCAGAAAGCCGAATTGTTCCTACTCGGCGTCCCCCCACCAGCAATATCAAGAATCAAATCACCCAATCGCACCCAGTTCCAATTCGTAGGCAACTCATACGGTTTTTCCTCTTCCCTGATCTTCGGCAACGGCTTCTGCTTTTTAATCTTCCCTTCCTTGATGAGCCGTGCCTTCTCTTTGGCAATCTTTTCCAGCAGCACACTGGCCGGGTCGTCGTTGGGATTCTGCTCCACCAACATACCGCGCACGGCCAGCTCCAGAATCAGCTCCCGCAGTTTCTTGATTCCATAGGGGCTTCGATTCGCCGCACTGACGCGCCCACGGCCACCATTGGCCTTACTCACCGGGGCAGCGGTCCAGATATCGAGATGGTCGGCAATCAAATGCATAATGATGAATGGAGAATGAAAAATTGTAAGTGTTGGGAAATCTCAGCCATTGCCCGCACCAGAAGCAAGAAGATTCAGGATCAGACGGATCAGCAGATCCTTCTGTCTGGGATCGCTTTCCGCGATCAGCAGGGCCAGGGCGACCAAACCGTTTTCGTTGATGCCGGACCGGTCGAGCAGGTTGTTTTCCCGCAGGAAGAGCAGGAAGAGAAAGGAGCCGATGCGTTTGTTGCCGTCGCTGAAGGGGTGGTCCTTGATGACGAAGTAGAGGAGATGGGCCGCCTTTTCCTCGACGCTGGGGTAAAGGTCCTTGCCGCCGAAGGTCTGGTCGAGGTTGCCGAGGATGGACTGGAGAGCGTGTTCCCGCTCCCGGCCGAACAGGCCGGTGGCCTCGCCCCGGCCGTTCAGATCGGAATGCAGGGCGGTGATAGCTGCCTGGGCCTGGTGATAAGCAAGGGATTTCCCCGCACCGTGCCGATCCTTGGGCAGCCCCAAGCTCTCTTCATCGTATTGCAGCAGCAGCGACCAGGACTTGGCATAACGGCTCACCACCTCCAGAACCGCTTTCCCTTCGTCGGTCACCAGCGCATGACGCTGCAAGGTCCGGGACAGCAGAGCCACCGCCTGTTCCATTTCGGTGAGGCCTTTTTCGGCCAACCGGCGTTGGTTCACCGTATAGCCTTGGACGATATGCTGCTTCAAAACATTGGTGGCCCAAATGCGAAACTGGGTGCCTCGTTTGGCATTGACCCGATATCCCACGGCAATGATGGCATCCAGATTGTAATAGTTCGTCTGATATGTTTTGCCGTCGGCGGCAGTATGTGCAAAATTTGCACATACTGAATCCCTTGCCAGTTCTTCGGTGCGAAAAACATTGTTAAGATGCTTGGTTATGACACTTCTTTCCGTTTCAAAAAGCGCGGATATCTGTTTCTGCGTGAGCCAGACCGTCTCATCCTGGAGATGAACTTCGAGCGAACTCTTGCCGTTCTCCGCCTGATACAAAACAATCTCGCCATGTTGTTGAGGTTGGCGTTGCTCTTTCATTTTTTCCTCACCAGACAGGCAATGAGTTCCTTCTTCAAGGCCTCGCGGGTGGAGTCCACCTCGACCATGAGCTTCCGGTACTTCGCCAACAGCTCCTCGGGATCGTGGTTCTCAATTTCGCCGACATGGGGATTCTTGATATCCAGATTGTAGCCGCTGGCCTTGATCTGCCCGATATCCACCTTCCAGGCCTGTTTGGTTTCCTGCCGGTTATCCCACCAACCTTTTTCCGGCCCAAACTCCTCGATGCGCATGGGCTTGGTCTTGGAGTAGGACTTGCAGCCTGCCGGGTAGGGATGCTCGTAGTACCAAACCTCCTTGGTCGGCGTGCCTTTGGTAAAGAAGAGCAGATTGGTCTTGATGCCGGTGTAGGGGCTGAACACCCCGTTGGGCAGCCGGACGATGGTGTGCAGGTTGCACTCTTCAAGCAGCTTTTCCTTGATCCTGGTCTTGACTCCCTCGCCGAACAGGGTGCCGTCCGGCAGGACGATGGCGGCCCGGCCGCCGTCCTTCAAGAGATGCATGATCAGGAGCAAGAAGAGATCGGCGGTTTCGCGGGTGCGGAAGGAGGCCGGAAAGTTCCCCTCGATGCCGTCTTCCTCCATGCCGCCGAAGGGCGGATTGGTGATCACCACATCCACCCGCTCCTTGGGGCTGTAGTCGCGCAGGGGCCGGGCCAGGGTGTTGTCATGGCGGATGTTGGAGGGCACCTCGACGCCGTGCAGCAGCATGTTGGTGGTACACAAGAGATGCGGCAGGGCTTTTTTCTCCACTCCGTTGATCTGCTGCTGCAAGACCTGCTCGCCAGCCGCGGTGTTGACGTATTTGGCCCGAACATGCTCGATGGTGCAGGTGAGAAAGCCGCCGGTGCCGCAGGCCGGGTCCAGCACCTTTTCGCCGAGCTTGGGATCGATCATATCGACCATGAACTGGGTCACGGCGCGGGGGGTGTAGAACTCCCCGGCATTGCCGGCGGACTGGAGGTCTTTGAGGATCTTTTCGTAGATGTCGCCGAACTGGTGACGGTCGGCGGAACGGTTGAAGCTGATCTCCTCGATCTTGTTGATCACCTGCCGGATCAGGGTGCCGTTTTTCATGTAGTTATAGGCATCCTCAAAGACGCCGCGCACCACCAGCCCCCGGCCATTGGTGCCGGAAGTGATCGGGATATCCTTGAGCGCCTTGAACAGACCGTTATTGATGAACTCCAGCAACTCGTCGCCGGTAATGCCTTCCGGGTCGGCGGCCCAGTTGCGCCAGCGCAGCCGCTCGGGAATCGGGGACTTGTAACGGTCACTGAGCAGCTCCAGCTCCTGTTCCTGATCATCGAAGATCTTTAAAAAAAACATCCAGACCAGCTGCCCGATGCGCTGGGCGTCGCCGTCGACGCCGGCGTCCTTGCGCATGATGTCCTGGATGGATTTGATGACGTTACCGATTGACATGCTGAATCCTTATGCTTTCCCTGAATACTCAGGCGACTTCGTAGAGGTGGGACTCCAGCTCGTGCAAGGCCTGTTCGTAGGCCCTCTTGCTGCCGAAGCTGTCGATGATTTCCTGGGGAGTGCCGAGCCGGTCCAGGGGATGGATTTTGAGGATCTGGATGTCCTCGATGGCGGTGATCCCTTCATCGGCGTACTTGTCGAGGAGGGCATTCAATACCGCCTGGGCCTTGGCTGCATATTTGGTAAAGTAATTGCGCTTGCGGACTTGGGCAGCCCGCTCCCTGCGGGTCAAGGGCGGCTGACCAAAGGCGATATGGCAGATCAGGTCAAAGGGCTCGTAATCGCGGCCCACCTCCTCGGAAAGTGCTTCGAGCAGAACACCCTGTTCTTCCAGCTCTTCGATGATCGCCTGCTTCTTCTCGGAGCCGCTCCATTCCCGCAGGAAATCATCCAGGGAACCGTATCTCCGGCTGATCGCTTTGCGGGTGAAGTCCTTGAGCGATTCGGTGATCAATTTGCCGTCCTGCCCGTAATACTGCACCCGTTCGGAAACCACCAGCACTTCCACGTCATTGATGACATATCGGACCCGGCCGGAATTACTCTCGCCATCAGGGGGGAAGGGGTCACCAATAATGCCGCCCTCTATGCCAGGCCCGATATCGGGAACCCCGGCTTCACCCTCGCTGCCCTCGTCCGGCGGCACCGGAGAATCGTCCGGGCCGGGTTGGTAGATCTGGACCGGATCGCCGTCGAAATCGGGATCGGCAAAAAGTTCAGTGGCCTTCTTGAAATCCATGATCGTGAAGTAGAGCTTGCCGTAATCCTCGTTGATCCGGGTACCCCGGCCGATAATCTGCTTAAAGGAGGTCATGGACTGAATGGATTGATCGAGGACGATGAGCTTGCAGGTCTGGGCATCCACCCCGGTGGACATCAGCCTTGAGGTTGTGGCAATGACCGGATAGCGGCTTTCTGGGTCGATGAAATTGTCGAGTTCACCCTTGCCCTCGTCGTTGTCGCCGGTGATCCGCATCACGTACTTGCGGCTTTCCGCATTGAGATCTGGGCTTTGGTTGACCATGGCCTGGCGCATCCGCTCGGCGTGGTCGATATTCTCGCAAAAAATGATGGTCTTGTCATAACGGTTGGTGGCTTTGAGGAACTCGCTGACCTTGCGGGCCACCAGCTCGGTGCGTTGCTCCAGAATCAGATTCTTGTCAAAATCCTTCTGGTTATAAATCCGATCCTCAACCTCCTGGCCGTACTTATCGAGCTTGCCCTTTTCCGGACGGTAGCCGGTGAGGTCTTTATCCAGATCGATCCGCACCACCTTGTAGGGGGCGAGAAAGCCGTCTTCGATCCCCTGTTTGAGGGAGTAGGTATAGACCGGCTCGCCAAAGTAATGGATGTTGGAGATGTCCTTGGTTTCCTTGGGGGTGGCGGTGAGGCCGATCTGGGTTGCAGCGCTGAAGTATTCGAGGATCTCCCGCCAGGCCGAATCGTCGGCCGCGCTGCCGCGATGGCACTCGTCAACAATGATCAGGTCGAAAAAATCCGGGGAGAACTGCTTGTAGATGTTTTTCTCCTCCTCGGTGCCGGAAACGGCCTGATAGAGAGCGAGATAGATCTCGTAGGACTTATCGACCATGCGGTGCTTGACCTTGGTCATGGCCGGGCCGAAGGGTTTGAAATCGTTGACCATGGTCTGGTCGATGAGGATATTGCGGTCGGCCAGATAGAGGATGCGTTTTTTGGTGCGGGATTTCCACAGCCGCCAGATGATCTGAAAGGCGGTATAGGTCTTGCCGGTACCGGTGGCCATGACCAACAGGATACGATCCTGTCCCTTGGCGATGGCCTCGATGGTGCGGTTGATTGCGTTCAACTGATAGTAGCGAGGGTTTTTGCCGGTGCCGTCGAAGTGGTAATCCTGGGTCACCAGGGGCTCGCTGATTTCGCCTATGCCCTTCCAGGCGCAATAACGACGCCAGAGTTCAGCCGGGGTCGGAAAACCGTTCAGGGGAAGTTCCCGTTCAACTATCCCTGAAGTGGCGGTGCGGTCATGCTCCAGAAAGCTGTCGCCGTTGGAACTGTATACAAAAGGCACATCGGCCAGTTCACCATAGGCCAGGGCCTGCTGCATGCCAGCCCCGACGGAATGGGAATTGTCTTTGGCCTCGATGATGGCGATGGGAATGTTTGGCTTGTAATGGAGGATATAATCGGCCCGTTTGATGGAGCCGCGCTTGACCAGACGCCCCCGCACCATGACCCGACCGGCAGTGAGCGGGAATTCCTCGCGAATCTGGGTGTGGATATCCCAGCCGGCATCATTGGTCAGCGCCGGGGTGATGCACTTGGTGCAAATATCACGTTCAGACAATGCTTTCTTGCTCATAAGCAATCCACAGCCCGAGACAGCCCCTCCCGGAAGAGCAAAGAGAGGACGATTATAAAATACTACATTTCATAAAACCAGTGACATCCAATTGTTAATACCTTATTACCCTCAAAATTACCTTTAAATTTCAAAAGATTATTATCGGTCGAAGCAGCAGGCTACTTGTTGGATTCTGGCTACTCTCGGCTACCATCAACCACGGAAAAATTGGACAAATTCCAGTGGCACCATAACTTGATTAGCCGTGGGTTGACGAAGCGCAAGAATCGAGATCAAGCCTTACAAAGTCAACCTTTTTTGATTACGGATGGATCGTTCACAGCAAATTATAGGTGGTCTTCATCGTCTGATAGATCATGGAGGAAATCCTGCGGATCACGTTGCCCCGGGTCATTGCCCAGTGCCCGTAGTTGCCTGCCGCTCTTTGCTTTTCAATGATCCCGACTATCACATAGGGATAGCGGCGGCCGTTTTGGGCCTTGGGGGCCAGGATGCCCATATCCCCGCAGAGTTTCGCGGTGGTGCCGGTCTTGTTGTAGACCAGGGTGCCCTGGGGGATCGAAGTACCGCAGTAGATCCGGTCGCGGCCTGGCAGAGCCATCAACCGGCGCAGCTCCTGGTCGTGGGGGAGTTCCTTGTGCCAGAGCGCCACCAGGAACCGGCCGTAGTCCTTGGCCGAGGCCTTGTTCCGGTAGGTTCTCCCGCCGCCTGGGATGTATTCGACAATGCTGGTTTCGCGGAGCAGCTGACCGTAATGCTGGCGCAGAATCTTCTGTGCCGCCTTGGGGCCGCCGACCTGCTTTAAGACCCAGTTGGTGGCCGCGTTGTCGCTGCGCTGGATCATCGCCTCCATTTTGCTCCGGGCAGCGGGCCCGTAAGTCAGTTTTCCCTCCTTGAGCCGGTGAAAGTACGCCAAGGCTATAAACGGCTTGATCATGCTCGCTGCCTGGTACGGGCTATCGACGTTGATGTCGACAATGGTTTCCCCCTTGGTCAGGTCAATGACCAGCCAGCCGGTTCTCTCATCCTTGGCAACCAGCCCCTTGCCCCGCAACTCATCGAGATACTCCTCCACCTGTTCTTCCAGTTTGCGGCTGGGGGTGGCGACGGTTCTTCTGATGAGGCATTTCTTCTTGTCTCCGGTGAGCACGGGAATCGGCTCGGCCGGTGTTTTTGACTTTGCGGCCACAAGGGATTCCTGCGCACCAGGCGCTGGGGCGCTCTTCGAATCCTTTTCCTCGTGGTCGAGCAGGCTTGACTCGCCGAAAACCACCTCGTTATTTTCCTCCCGGGTGATGGAGGCGGAGATGCCTGCCTTGGCCAAGAGCTTGGCGTGCTGGCGGGCCACGTCCATG
This sequence comes from Desulfurivibrionaceae bacterium, assembly GCA_041662645.1. Taxonomy (GTDB): domain Bacteria; phylum Desulfobacterota; class Desulfobulbia; order Desulfobulbales; family Desulfurivibrionaceae; genus Thiovibrio. The sequence continues at coordinate 4,645 of JBAZSA010000016.1, read as the reverse complement.
GTCGATTGTTTATCCGTCTGCCGTCTGTAGATCAGGGTGAATTTGCCGTCTGCGCTCTTTTCGATGAAGAGATCCTTGCCGATCTCGGCGCCCAGGCTGCGGTAGATTGTCTGATACTGTTCGGTCAAGGCGGCGAGGTTCGGGCCATGGCCGTAACAGACATTGTAGAGTTCGTGGTAATCTTCATCCTTGATGGCCCTGGCATCGCCCAGCCCGGCCTTGCCGAGGATGACGCTGTGGCGGATGGCCAGCTTTGCCGCAGAGAGCAAGGTGGTGTTGCAGTCATAGATGATCCCGTACCTGTCGCCGCGCTGGATAATGTGTAATGCCTTGCCGACCTCGGTGCCGAGCTGGGCCTCCAGCTCATCCTTGTAATCCTGGAGGTTGCGCAGGTCGGCGTCCCAGACATAGAGCACGTCGTAGCGGCTGTTGTCCGGGGCAACCTTTGCCTGTAGGGCAACCGGCAGGAGAAGCAGGGCAAGAAGAAAAAACATGCCCGCGGTTTGGCGGAGAGAAGGACGGATATTTTTGCTCGATATGGGCAACATGTGATGGCCGCGGAAGTTTGCTTTTCTTGATGGGGGCGGTGCGCTGAAATGATTACCCTTATGAAACCCGACTCCGCAGGGAATTGCAATGTTTGAGGGGATATTTTTTTCCCGCAAGGATACTTCCGGGGCCGCCAGACCTGAGCCAAGAAAACCGGGACAGATTTATTTCTAAAAATACAGTAAGATGCTCCCAGGAATCCGGTTGCAATCAAACACTGTATGGGCGGTGCTGCCAACCCGGTTCCCCCGCCACCCCCTGCAACCTGACTCAGCATGCGCACCTGAGTTCAGGCCCCATAGAAGGATGCGCACATGACCTCCATTCTCCAGTGCCCCGTATGCCGGAAACCGTTGCTTGCCACAACGGACGGCTACCAATGCGCAGCGATGCACAGCTTCGACGCCGCCCGCCAGGGCTATGTCAATCTCGTGCTTGCCCACAAAAAGCATTCCAAGGAGCCGGGGGACGACCCGGACATGGTCCTGAGCCGGAGACGGTTCCTGGACCAGGGATATTACAACCCGATCTCAGACGGAATCAACCAGGCCATTGCCACCGTGCTCGCGGGATTGGCAAGCCCCAGCGGGTGCAGCGTTCTTGATGCCGGCTGCGGCGAAGGCTTTTATCTTGCGCGCCTCAAGGAAGCACTGGCCCGTGGCACCGATCCGCACCCGCCCATTGAGTACCACGGCGTCGATGTGTCCAAGTTCGCGGTGCGCCAGGCCACCCAGCGGGACCGGAGCATGGCCTGGTTCGTGGCCAGCATCAACGATCTGCCCTTTTTGGATTCCTCCCTGGACATCGTGCTCAATGTCTTTTCCCCGGCACACATCATGGAGTTCGCCCGAATCCTTAAAGAGCGCGGCAGCCTGGTCTTCGTAAGCCCGGGCCCGAAACACCTCAACGGGTTGCGGGAGATCATCTACCCCATCACCAGGGAGCATGAAGCGCCCACGATCACCGGAAAGGCCAAGGAACTTTTTTCTCCGGCCACGGTGGCGAGGATCACCTACCCGCTCGAACTTACAGGCACCCAGACGATCATGGACCTGCTGGCCATGACGCCCTATTACTGGAACATCGACCGGGAAACAAAGGGGAAGGTGGCGGCCCTGGAGCGGCTGCAGCTGGATGTTGATGTGGAGATCCGGGTCTTCAAGAAAAAAAACGGGGTCGGGACGCTCTGATCCCCTTTCCCCGCTAAAACTTCTTCATCTTGTCCCCGATCCGGGATGCTTTTTCGCACTGGGACCCTTGCTTGGGGTTGCAGTCGATGAGGATCCCCATCACCTTGTCGGCGGTTTTGTAGCAGTGGGCGTCTTCCAGCCTTCCCAGAAGGCCGGACATCAACTTGTTGAATTCCACGCATTTTTCGTAATCGGAAGAGGCGCGCTGGTGCAGGCTGGCCGCCTTTTCCAGATCTTCCTTGATGTCTTGCGGGATTGTTTCAGCCATATATTCAGGTCCTTTGCGGGAAAAACGGAGGCAGGTCAGGATCAGGTTTTACAAAATCAGCGTTCCCGGGTCAAGGACGATCCGTTTTTCCCCCTATTTCCTCCCGCGCGGCCAAAGGGAGCGGCAGATCGCCCCGGTCCGCGCAACTGCCTCCGGGAGCGGGCCGCAGGGGATTTTGCGTGACGCGGAATAATTAAGTATAATGCGCCATGTTCTTTTAGGATGCTTTGCCTGCTTACCTGACAGGAGGATACCATGCGAAAAATACGCTACGGATTGATTGTACTGGCGATGCTGTTGTGCTCGGCAACCTCGGTGGCCGCCGAGGTGAGCATCGGCATCTGGACCCCCCACGTGAGCATTGGGATCAACGTGCCGCTGTACCCGCAACTCGTCCCGGTGCCGGGCTACCCGGTCTACTACGCGCCACGGCTGCATGCGAACTATTTCTTCTACGATGGCATGTACTGGGTTTACCAGGACGATAACTGGTATGCAAGTTCCTGGTACAACGGCCCCTGGGGGATTGTGGAGCCGTATTATGTGCCGCTGTTCATCCTGCGTGTCCCCGTGCGCTACTACCTGCAGCCGCCGGGCTACTTTCGCGGGTGGCATGCGAATGCGCCGCCCCGCTGGGGTCATCACTGGGGTCCTGAATGGGAGCAGCAGCGAAGGGGCTGGGACAGGTGGCAGCACAGCTCCGTGCCGGCGCGGGCCCCGCTGCCTACCTACCAGCGGCAATATTCGGGAGAAAGATACCCCCAGGTGGAGAAGCAGCACGAGATACGCAGCCAGCAATACCGCTACCAGCCGCGCGAAAAGGCAGTGCGTGAGCACTTTCAGCAGCAGTTAGAGCAAAGAGCTCCCGCCCCTGCGCAGCGGGAAAGAGAGGAAGAGCCTCGGAACACAAAGTCAAGACAGCAGGACGACCGGGATGGCAAACGCTCTCAGCCACAGTACCGGGGTGACGAAAACTTTCAAAGATCAGCCCCAGCCCAAAGCCCTCCCCAGCAGCGAGGCCCGGTGATCCAGGAGCAGAGGCAGCAGCCAGGGGCGGTACAACGTGAGCAGAAGGCACCAAGATCGCAAGACCAGGATCAAAGGACCCAGGACAGGGAGGAGGACCAGGGGTCCAATAGAGGCCCCGGGCAAGGGAGGGACAGAGATGAGGAACGAGGCCGGGGACGAAATTATTAACCCGTTTTTGCCCAGTTTCCCATAGGCGTTTACCATAATCGGGATCGGCCTTGAGCAGCAATTTCTTGCTCAAGGCCGATCCGTTTTTTCCACCTTTTTCTGCCGTTCGGCAGCGGGCAGCCCCAGGTCCATGACCATGCCCTGGGTGGAGAGGATGAGCATGCGCGGCTCGTCCTCGATCCGCACCGGCTGTGGCAGGATGCGCTGCTGGAGCAGCACCTGGATCTGTTTCGGGGTAAGCGTTACCCCCTTGCACTCCGGTTCGAGGACAAAGGCGCAGCCATCCTTCCAGCCCGAGCAGCCGTAGGCCCTGTTGCCTTTGACCACCTCCTTGCCGCAGAGGGGGCAGCTGCCCCAGCGGGCGGTGTCCAGCCGCTCCGCCGCGCCGCTTGTAATCAGGGTGCGGATGTAGCCGGAGATGGTGGTCATGAACGCGCCGGGGTCGAGCTGGCTGCGCTCGATTTGTTTCAGTTTTCCCTCCCACTCCCCGGTCATCTCCGGGGATTTCAGCAGCGGGTCCCGGATAAGGGCGATGAGGCAGCGGCCCATGTCCGTGCAGCGCAGCTGTTTTTTTTCGCGCTGGATATAGTTGCGGCTGAGCAGGGTTTCGATGATGGCCGCCCGGGTGGCCGGGGTGCCGATGCCGCGCTCCTTGAGCGCTTCGCGCAGGGCATCGTCCTCGACCAGTTTGCCCGCCGCCTCCATGGCCCCGAGCAGCGAATTTTCCGTAAAATGCTTGGGCGGCACGGTTTTGCCTTCGCGCAGGGACGGCTCGTGCGCCCCGGTTTCATCCTCTGCAAAGAGCGGCAGGGTCTGCTCCTCGGCCGCCTCCTGGGCCTGCTTCTTGTTGGCAAAAAGCGCGGTCCAGCCCGGCTCCACAATCTGCGTCCCCTTGGCCTCGAACTTTACCCCGTTGCTGATCCCGTCCACCGTGGTGATATTCTTGACGCAGGCGGGATAGAAGGCAGCGATGAACTGGGTGACAATCGCCTCGTACACCAACTGTTCGTTGGCATTGAGGCTGTGCGGCTTAACCCCGGTGGGGATGATGGCGTGGTGGTCGCTCACCTTGGTGTCGTCGATGATCCGCTTGCCAAAAGGCAGCTTGGCCAGGTTGAGGACCGCGATCTCTTCGGGCCGGAGGGGCCTGAGCTGTTCGAGAATCTTGGGGATGCGCGGCTGCAGATCCTTGCTGAGGTAACGCGAATCGGTACGCGGATAGGTGACGAACTTCTTTTCGTAGAGATTCTGGGTGGCGGCCAGGGTATCGGCGGCGGAGAGCCCGTGCCCCTTGTTGATTTCCCGCTGCAGGGTGGTGAGATCGAAGAGCTGGGGCGGCTGCTCTTTTTTCTCCTTGGCCGCAACCCCGGTGACGGTGAAAGGCTGCCCAATGATCTTTTCCAGCAGCACCTGGGCCTTTTCCGGCTTTTCAAACCGCTTG
>JBAZSA010000015.1:0-27244 GCA_041662645.1 Desulfurivibrionaceae bacterium | reverse complement strand
TGGATTTTTGGGCGCCTTGGTGTGGTCCCTGCAAGGCGATTGGTCCGGTTATCGACGAGCTGGCCGCCGAGTTTGAAGGCAAGATCAAGGTCGGCAAGATGAATGTGGATGATAACCCCGTCACCCCCGGTAAATACGGGATTCGGGCCATCCCCACCCTGATTCTTTTCAAGGGCGGGGAGGTTGCCGATCAGGTGACCGGCGCGGTGGGCAAGCAGCAGCTCAAGGCCATGATCGAAAAGGCTCTGTAAGCTCTGACTTTACTGGTGATGGCTTCGAGGCCCGGTTCTTTGCGCCGGGCCTTTTCTCTTTTTGCTGAAATGGATGAGCGGCACATGATTTTTTCACAACAGAATTATCGGCTTTTCCGGGCCTGTGTCTTGGCTCTTGCCTTGATGACCGCCGCCACCGGGCTCAGCGGCTGCGCTACCCTTGACACCATGCTGGGCTGGGTGGGTTTCGGTGAAGGCAGCGGCGCGCAGGAAAGCGCGGAAGCCCTGGCCATGGACGGGATGACCGAATTCAACAACGGGAATTACAGCGCGGCCCTGAAACGTTTCGTGGAGATCAAGGACAGGTTTCCCTTCAGCGAGGTGGCGCTTTTGGCCGAGTTGAAGGCGGCCGATTCCAATTACTACATGGGCAAGTTCAGCGAGGCCAAGACCCTGTATGAGGAATTCGAGGCCAACCATCCGACCAACGAGGCTGTTCCCTATGTCCTGTTCCAGATCGGTATGTGCTATTATTCGCAGATCGGCACCCATGACCGGGACCCGGGCAACGCCCAGAATGCGGTGCAGGCCTTCGAACGCTTGAACCGCTCCTATCCCCAATCGCCCTATTTTGTCGAGGCCTCGGCCAGGATTCAGGCTGCCCGTGATTTTCTGGCCCAGCACGAGTTTTCCGTGGCCACTTTCTATGTGCGGATCGATGAAGATGCGCAGGCCCAGGGGCGGCTTGAATACCTGCTCGCCACCTATCCCAAGGCCAGCGTCGTGCCCCAGGCCACGGAGCTGTTGGCCCAGCTGAAGTCCGGCAAGGGCATTGAGAAAACCTGGCGGAGGTTCGTGCCCACGCTCTCCCTGCCGGACTGGCAGTCCTTTACCTCCGCCTTCGGCATCCTGCCCGGCGGCGGCAGCAGCGGCGGGACTGCCAAGGAATAGGGCCTCCGGCGCACATGCTGCTTATTATGATGGGCCTTTCCCCGTTTGCTGGGTAAGGCCCATGGTGTTTTAGCCCTCCGCCGTTAGCGCGGTTTTTTGCCCTTCCGGAACTTCTTGTCGTAACGTTCTTGTTCGCTGTAGATGCAGCCGCAGTAAGGCTGGCGGTAGAGTCCCATCTCAAGGCTGGCATCGATTCCCTCCTGCCAGCCGGTCCGGAAATCCTCATACAGAAAGGGCACCCCGAACTGGGCTCCCACCTCTTCGCCCAGCGCCTTAATGGTCTCGTGGCGTTGGTGGCGGCTGTACAGCAGGGTGGTGCTGAAGGCGTCCGCCCCGGTTTCCCTGGCTTTTTTCGCCGTCGCCTCAAGACGCATCCGGTAACAGAGCGGGCAGCGGTCTTCTTCGTGGAACACGACCTGGCGCAGGTATTCCCTGAGGCCGTATTCCCGTTCGTATTCCACGGATAGAGAGGTCCGGCGCGCCAGATCCTCCAGGGCAGCGATCCGCTGCTTGAACTCCCGGAAGGGATGGATGTTGGGGTTGTAAAAATAGCCTTCCACGGCAAACCCCTGGCTGCGCAGGGCGGTGAGGGGAAAGATGGTGCAGGGCCCGCAGCAGAGGTGGAGGAGAACGGTCATGGTTCGCCCTGTGGCTTGGCGAGCTTGAACTGGCGCGGATTGATGTTGAGCTTGGCGATCTTGTAGTTGATGATCCTGAGGCTGGTATCCAGCATCTGCGCGGCCTTGGTCTGGTTGCCCTTGCATTTTTTCAGGCTGTCGATGATCAGCTCCCGCTCGAAATTTTCCACCGCCCCGGTGAAGGAAACCGGGTTGCTGCGTTCGCTCACCGAGTCGGAGGTTTGCAGCGACGGGGGCAGGTGGTAGCTCTTGATCGAATCCTCGTCGCAGATCAGCACCGCCCGTTCGATGCAGTTCTGCAACTCCCGGACATTGCCCGGCCAGTGGTACTGGACCAGGAGATCGATGGCCGGGGTGGAGATGCGGCGGATCTGCTTACCGTTTTCCTCGTTGTATTTTTGGAGGAAGAAGTCGGCCAGGAGCATGATGTCGGTGCGGCGTTCCCTTAAGGGGGGCAGATAGATGGGGAAGACGTTGAGCCGGTAGTAGAGATCCTCCCGGAAGGAGCCGTCTTCCACGGCCTTTTCCAGATCCTTGTTGGTGGCGGTGATCAGCCGGACGTTGCAACGGATGGGGGCGATGCCGCCCAAGCGCTGGAATTCGCGGTCCTGCACCACGTTGAGCAGCTTGACCTGCACCGCCTGGCTCAACTCGCCGATTTCGTCGAGAAACAGGGTGCCGCCCTCGGCCTGCTCGAAGCGGCCCTTTTTGGCGGTCTGCGCGCCGGTGAAGGCGCCCTTTTCGTGGCCGAACAGCTCGGACTCCAGCAGGGTTTCCGGCAGGGCCGAACAGTTGACCGCCACGAAGGGGGCCTTGGCCCGTTTGCTGTTGTGGTGGATGGCCTTGGCCACCATGGTCTTGCCGGTGCCCGATTCGCCGCGCAGCAGGATGGTGGCGTTGGAATCCGCCACCCGGTGGATCATCTCGAACACCTCCTGCATGCGGTTTGAATTGCTGACGATGCTGGCCACCCGGTATTTTTCCGAAAGCTCCCGGCGCAGCTGGGTGTTTTCCTGCTCCAGCCGTTCCCGTTCCTGGTTCACCGCCTGGATGCGGACCACGGTTTGGGCGATGAGGCCCGAGAGCACGGTGAGAAACTGGAGATCCTGTTCAAAGTCCAACCCCTCGTGGTAGCTGCGGTCCACGCTCAGGGCGCCGATGGTCTTGGCTCCGTGCTTGATGGGCACGCAGAGAAAGGAGAGGGCTTCCTGGTTTTTTTCGGCCCTTGCCCTGGTCTTGTTTAAAAAAAGCGGTTCCTGGCTGATCTGGGGCACCACGATGGGGGAGCCGCTGGCCACCACTCTGCCGGTGATGCCCTCGCCGAATTTGTAGATTCCGCGCTTCCTGGCTTCCGCGGTCATGCCGGGGGCCACCTCGGTTTCGATCTGGCCGGTGAGGGGGTTGGCGATGGTCACCGCCCCGTTGCCCAGGCTGGTGCGGGCGGACAGCACGGTGAGGCTTTCTTCCAGGCATTTGCGCAGGTCGTCCGATGAGGCCAAGGCCCGGGTTATTTCGTACAGGGTGGCCAGATCGATGGGCTGGTTGTTTCCAGGCATGGCTTCTCCGGATTTTTTCTTACGGTTTGGTATGCGTCTTTTTGTAAAGCAGGGGGCATTGTAACAAATTTGTCTGATATTGCACCTGGAAATTGCAGGCGCGGACGGTTGGGCAGATCAGCCACGGTTTTCCCGGCTCTTCCGGCCTTGCAGACCGCACGTCGAGGAAAGAGGAAAACGGTTCTGTCAGGTGTGCAATCCAGCGAGGGGACCGTCAAGGAACAAAAAAACGCATGCCCGGCGATTCAGGCGGGCTTGGAGATAAAGACCGCCGCTGCCAGAGGCTCCAAGGTAATTGAGGCATCGCGCACCGGCTGCCCCTTGGTTTCGCTGACGATATCCCGCGGGGATGCGGCTGAGGTGTCGATCAGCCTGTGCCAGAGCCGGCCGTTTGGCGGTGCCGGAATGATAAAGGCTACAGGGGTGTGCCCGCCATTGAGCATGACGAAAAAATCATCGTCGCGCCGCACCCCTGCGATGGTTCCATGCAGGACAAAGGCCAGGGTCTTGCAGGATGGCGACCAGTCCGGTCTTCCCGGCGTGGTCGACTGCCATTCTATTTCCGGGTTTTCTTCGCTGGCTGGGAAAAAATCGGTGCGGTGGAAGACCGGGTGGTTTTTCCGTAATCCGATGAGCTGGGTAAAAAAGCGCAGCAACCCGTGGTTTTTTTGCGCCAGCCCCCAATTGAGCCAGCTTATCTCGTTGTCCTGGCAGTAGGCGTTGTTGTTGCCCTGCTGGGTCCGCCCGAACTCGTCGCCTGCCACCAGCATGGGCACGCCCTGGGAAAGCATGAGGATGGTGGCAAAGGTCTTGATCCGCCGCAGCCGCAGCCCCGCGATGGTTGCGTTGTCCGTGGCCCCTTCGGTGCCGCTGTTCCAGCTCATATTATCGTTGCTGCCGTCCCGGTTGTCTTCGCCGTTGGCCAGGTTGTGCTTGGTGTTGTAGCTCACCTGGTCGTAGAGGGTGAAGCCGTCGTGGCTGGTGATGAAGTTGATGGAGTTGTGCGGCCTGCGGCCGTCGTCCTGATAGAGGTCGGCGCTGCCCGCGATGCGGGTGGCCAGGGGCGCCACCATGCCGTCGTGCCCGCAGAGAAAGCGGCGGACATCATCGCGGAATTGGCCGTTCCATTCGGCCCAGCGCCGGTTGGTGGAAAAGCTCCCCACCTGATAGAGGCCCGCGGCATCCCAAGCCTCGGCAATGATCTTGGTATGGGCGAGGATGGGATCCTCGGCGATCTTTTCCACCATGGGCGGGTTAGAGAGCACGTTTCCCTGCTGGTCTCGGCCCAAAACGCTGGCCAGATCAAAGCGGAAGCCATCCACGTGCATCTCGATCACCCAGTAGCGCAGGCAGTCCATGATCAGATGGCGGACCAGGGGATGGTTGCAGTTCACCGTGTTGCCGCAGCCCGAGAAATTGAGGTACTCCCTGCTCTGCGGGTCCAGCAGGTAGTAGATGATATTGTCCAGTCCCCGGAAGCTGATCACCGGCCCGTTGCCGCCGCCTTCCGCCGTGTGGTTGAAGACCACGTCGAGAATCACCTCGATTCCGGCTTTGTGCAACGCCTTGACCATCTCCTTGAACTCCCGGACCTGATTGCCGTTGCGGCCATTGACCGCATAGGCGGCCTTGGGCGCGAAAAAGGAGATGGGGCTGTAGCCCCAGAAATTTTTCAGCCGTTCTCCGGTGAAGGGGTTGGAGTTGGTGATCTCGTGTTCGTTGAATTCGGTGACCGGCAGAAGTTCCACTGCGGTAATACCGAGTTTCTTGAGATAGGGGATCTTTTCCACTATTCCCTGGTAGGTGCCGGGATGCGCCACGCCGGAACTTTCGTGCCGGGTGAAGCCCCGGACATGGAGTTCGTAGATAATGCTCTTTTCCAGGGGGATATTGAGGGGGCGGTCGCCTTCCCAGTCAAAATCGTCGCCGATGATGCAGCACCGCCGCTGGAAGGTGCTCAAGGGTCCGCAGAGGCCGGTGCGGCAATAGGGCACACCCCACTCGGAGCCTCCGGTCAGGGCCTTGGCATAGGGATCGATCAGCAGGTTTTTGCTGGAAAAAAAATGCCCCGCTCCCTTTGGGTCGTACGGACCGGAGATGCGGTATCCGTAGCGGAGATTGGTGTCCAGATTGTGGAGTAAAATATGCCAAATGTTGCCGGTCCGGTTGATCTTCGGGTCAAGGGGTATCTCGGCGCAGGGATCTTCCTGTCCGGATTTGAAGAGCACCAGGGTTACACCCTCGGCGTGCCTGGAGAACACGGCGAAATTGACCCCTTCCGGCTTCAGGAAAGCGCCCATGGGCAGTGGGTGTCCGGCACCTGTGGCGAATTTTTCTTTGCGCATGGAATATTTCCCCTTGCGTGGGAGTAAAACAGTAATTATTATTGATAATAATTACTAGTTTGAAAACGGCTATTCCATTATATCGTTTCCATACAGCGGATGACAACAAAACTGCGGAGGTGTGCCATGGGATTATCTGAAAAATTGGGTCTGGGTGGTCAGCCGGTGTCGATCGATTGGGATCTCACTCCCTCGGACACCTTTGCCCTGTTCGAGAGCTGGGGCGGCAAGGACAAGGAGCGGATTCGCAACAACTCGGAGCTGCACTATTATTTTTATATCGATAATTGGAATTCGCCTGCCAAGCTCTGCCTGATGGAGCGGGGTGTGAAGCACGCCAAGATTTTGGCCCACATCGACTGCCCGCAGGAGATGCTGAAAAACTGCGTGGCCCGGCAGGGCAAGGATATGCGCGACCAGAGCTACGCCATTGACGAGGGAATCAAGCAGTGGCTGCTGGAAAAAATTATCGAAAGCGAGGATTCCTCCCGGATCGCGCTGGTGGACAACTCCGTGCCGCAGGAGGTCATGGAGACCGGTTTGCCCAAGGCGGGCGACCCTCTGCCAGCCCTGGAAAAGATTCGTCTGCGGGCCGCGGGGGGAGTGGTAACCGAAGAGGAGGCTGCAACCCTTGCCGCCCGGATTGGCTGTTATGACAGCCAGCACAACCCCCAGGGCAAATTCAGCAACCTCCTGGTGGACAACGGCGACGGACTTACCGTGACCGATCACGCCACCGGGGTCATGTGGCAGCGCGGCGGCTGCGACCTCACCACCATCCGGAATGTGCAGAAATATGTGGAGGAACTCAACCGCCAGCGTTTTGCCGGCTTTGCCGATTGGCGGCTGCCCACCATGGAAGAGGGTTTATCCCTTCTGGAGCCGCGGGCGAATGCAAAGGGCGTTCATCTCCATCCCTGTTTTTCCAAGGAGCAGCCTTTTGTCTTTCTTGCCGATCAGCGCAAACCGGGCGGCTACTGGTTTATTGATTTCAAGCAAGGCGCGGTGTTCTGGGCCTCGGGCACCATCCCCGGCGGGTTCGGCAGGGTGTGTCGCACCGTGTGATCAGGCAAAAAAATACGCATACGGGAAAAGGGCTGCCTCAGGGGTGGCCCTTTTCTTTTCAGGATCAGGGGAAAGGGGAGCAACAAAATCTTGCAATTTGTCCGGCCCGGTTATAAAGAATCTAGGAGGCCAAACCGGATATTCCATTTTCCCGTCTGCAGCGTGGCGGGAATTTTTTATTGAAAAACCGCAAAAGAGGAAACATGCATGCCTGAATTCAACAATGTCACCATCGTCAAAAAAGCCAATGTTTACTTCGACGGCAAGGTCACCAGCCGGACGGTGGTGTTTGCCGACGGCTCCCAGAAAACGCTGGGCGTCATGCTGCCCGGAGAGTACGAATTCAACACGGCGGACAAGGAGATCATGGAGATCATGGCCGGTGAGTTGGAGGTTCTGTTGCCCGGCGCCTCGGCCTGGCAGACAATCCATGGCGGCCAATCCTTCGAGGTGCCACCTCATTCCAAATTTGGTTTGAAGATCAGAACCCTCACAGATTACTGTTGTTCGTTTGTGAAGTAGGTTTTTGATAAAAAAAAGCCATCGGCGCAAACGCGCCGATGGCTTTTTTTATCGCTTTTTTATCAATGGGCGTGTCTGCCCAACACATCATTTCCGCTTAAAAATCTTCAAATTCATCCTCTCCGAAGGGGATTACCTCTTTGGCTGTACTCTTTGTGTTGTGAGAGATGGCTCGGGTCTGCGTCTGTTTTTGCTGCGGTAACGGCCGAATCCCCGTATTTTTGCCGCGCGCCGGATTGCTTCGCGCCCGGGAGTCCGTCGTGTCAGAACCGCCACCACCCTCGCCGGTGATCAAGGTCTGCAGCTCACGGACATGGCCGAGCAGGGTGTTGCTTTCAGCAAAGAGTTCCTCCGAGGCGGAGGCGGATTCCTCAGCGGTGGCGGCATTGCTCTGCACCACGGTGTCCATTTCCTGCAGGGCTTTGTTGATCTGGCCCACGCCCTCGGTCTGTTCTTTTGCCGCGGAGGAAATTTCGTTGATCAGCACCGAAATCTTGCCGGTGCCATTGGAAACCTTGTTGAATTCGTCGTTGGTCCGGTGAACAAGCACCGTGCCTTCCTGCACCTTGCTCACCGTCTGTTCGATCAGGGCGGCGGTTTCCTTGGCCGCATCCGCGGCGCGCATGGCCAAGCTGCGGACTTCGTTGGCCACCACGGCAAAGCCTGCACCTGCCTCGCCGGCGCGGGCCGCTTCCACTGCGGCATTCAGGGCGAGCAGGTTGGTCTGGAAGGCGATCTCATCGATGGTTTTGATGATTTTCGAGGTTCTTTCGCTGGCGGAGGAGATCTCGCCCATGGCGGAGGTGAGCTGTTGCATGGAGGCGGCAGCCTGGCTGGCCACACTGTTTATATCGGTCATGACCGCATTGGCCTCATGGGCGTTGTCCGCGCTGTGTTGGGTCATGGAGGAGATCTCCTCCATGGAGGCGGAGGTCTCCTCAAGGGCGGCGGCCTGCTCGGTGGCCCCTTCCGCCAGCTGCTGGCCTGCGCCCGCTACCTCTCCGGCGGCGGCGGAGATATGATTGGCGCCCGCGGTCAGGCCGCTGATCGCCTTTTTGAGGGGCACGGTGATGCCGCGGGTAATAACAAAGGCCAGGGTGCAACCGCCGATCAAGATGCCGATGGCAATGAGGACGATAAGTGTCTGGAGCGCGTTGCCTTGGGTTAAGGCATTGTTGGCGACATCCTCCCCTTCGGTGGTGTTGATTTTACCGAATTCGGTGATGGCCTCACGAATCTTCTTGGCGGCTATCTCCTCGGTTTCGGCCTTTTCCGTTACCAAGGCCAGATTGTCCGCCTGGGCGGCATCCATCATCGCGCGGCCTGCTGGCACGAGCTCGTCGTGCAGCGCGGCAATGGCGTCGATCTTCTCAAGCCAGCCGGCCTGCACCAATTCCTTGTCGGCTTGGATTATGCTCTGGGCGCGGGCAAAGATTTCATCCGCTTCTTTGTCCAGGCTGTTGAAATGGTCCCGGTAGGCAGCGTCCTTGTGGATGATGAAATTTGCCGCGGCAAGTTGCTGGCGGCTGACCAGGAGTGCCACTTCGCCACCGACATAGGCAAGAGGCAAATGGGTGTTGTCTAGATCCTTGACGGAGGTCACCATCTGCGAGGATTTGAAAACGGCAAAACTTGCGCCGATGGTCGCGAGAATAACCAGGAAGCCAAAGCCGGCCACCAGTTTTTTTGCCAAGGAAAGTTTTGTGAAATTCATCGGTCCACTCCAGGGTGAAATTATGTGTGTATGGGCCAGGAACAAGGAGACAGCCCGGGAGAGGCACCCCTCCCATGACGTTTAACCTTATTATTATATAGTAATTGTCACTATTATTCAAATTGTTTTTTGCTCAAGTTTTTTTGCGCACAACATGGGGAGAAGAAGGGCGCAATTACAGGGTAAGCAAGCAAAGACAGGAATAGATGCGCTTTGAAGGGAGGAGGGATATTCACGAGGCAGGGCGCGTTCCACAACCGTCCACGAGTTAAGGCAAAAATGGATATCCGGCCCATTGTCTGGAAAAATCTCCTGTGCTAGGATGAAAAATAACCGCTGTTCAACGCAGGAAATTTTTTTAGGAAAATTATCATGGGCGTCCGGATAAAAATAGTGTTGTTTCTGGTTCTATCCCTTGTTGCCTCGGCTAGTTGGGCTGGGCAGGGGTGGAGGAGCGTCGCCGTGCGGAAGGGCGCGGTACGGGTTTCCCCAATGCCATTCGGCAAGATTGTCGCCACCCTCGGCTATGGCGAGCGGGTGGATGTGCTTGCCGAGCAGGGACTCTGGCTCAAGGTGCGCGATCAGCGGCAGGGAAGGGAGGGCTGGATGCACAGCGCCAGCCTTATTGCCAAGGCCATTACCCTGAAGCCCGGAGAACGGGTGGGGGCCGGAGCCTCGGAGGATGAGCTGGCCCTGGGCGGCAAGGGCTTCAATGCCCAGGTCGAGGCCGAGTACAAGGCCAGGGGTAAGAATCTCGACTACGCCTCGGTGGACTGGATGGAGCGGATTCAGGTGAGCCCGGAGGCCATGCGCGAATTCCTTGCCAAGGGCGGTTTGCAGAACCCCGAGGGAGGTAACGGTCATGGAAAATAAACGATCCTTTCTCCTTGCCGTTTTCTTTGCTCTCTGTTGCCTCATGCTGACCAGCGGCTGTGAAACCACGGGGGTTCTCGATAACCTCGGGGCGATCCAGGTGGGCAATTTCCGGATCAGTGAGTCCCAAATGGGTGCGATCAAGAAAACCGCCAAGGCTATGGGCAAGGCCTTCACCGACATCACCCCGGAGCAGGAATACTATGTGGGCCGCGCGGTGGGCGCCACCCTGCTGGGGAAATACCGCCCCCGCACCGACCCCCAGACCGTGCAGTACCTGAATCTGGTCGGCCAGTCCCTGGCCAGCGGTTCAGACAAGCCGGAAACCTACGGGGGCTATCATTTCGTGCTCCTCGAGGATGACGGGATCAACGCCTTTGCCGCGCCGGGCGGCCTGATCTTTGTCAGCAGGGGCATGCTGCGCTGTTGTCAGGACGAGGATACCCTGGCCGCAGTGTTGGCCCATGAAATCGCCCATGTTCAGTTGAAGCACGGGTTGCAGGCCATCAAGACCAGCAGGCTGACCAGCGCCTTCTCCATCATGGCCACGGAAGGGGCCAAGCAGGCCGGAGGGCCGCAGCTGGCGCAACTCACAGGAATTTTCGAGGATTCCATCCACGATGTTACCGCAACCCTGGTCAACAGCGGCTATTCCCGTGCCTCTGAGCGGGAGGCCGATGGTGCTGCCCTGGTTATTCTCGAACGGGCCGGCTACGACCAGCGGGCCCTGGTTGCGCTGCTTGGCGAGATGAAGAAACGGTTGAACCCGCAGGGGCTTGACTTTGCCAAGACCCATCCCGACCCGGCGGACCGGATCGCCGAGATTGAGCCCCTGTTGGCCCAGGCCAAGACCCCAACCGGCATGGCGCTGCGGCAGCAACGGTTCAAGAGCGCCCTGGGCAGCATCTGATCGTGGTCAAAAAAGGTTTTACCGGGATTGGCCTTGGCCTGATCGCCTGCGGCGTGGCGTTTCTCCTCTGGCATCAAGGCGCGCTCGCCGGTTTCGAGAATGCGGTCTGGCAATGGCGGGTTGCCCATTTTGCTAGGCAAGCTCCGGCAACCAGCCAGCTGCGGATCATCGCCCTTGACCAGAAAAGCCTTGACTGGGGGCGCAGGGAAAACGGCTTGTCCTGGCCTTGGCCCCGACAAGCATACGCAACACTCCTCGCCTTTTGCAAACGCGCCGGGGTCAAGGCGGTGGCCTTCGACCTGTTGTTCAGCGAACCGTCTCTCTATGGCGTTGGCGATGACCAGGCCCTGGGGCAGGCCATGCAGGAGAATGGCCCGGTGGTGCTCAGCTATACCTTGGCCCCCCCAGGGGCTGGGCAGGCGGAAGAGGCTGCTGGTCCGCCGGTGCTGACAATCTCCGGTTTTTCCCAGTGGCTTGCCGGAAGCCGGGCGCCGGTGTTGCCCCAGGCGGTGACCATGCCGGTGATTGAGCTGGCTGGAAGCAGCGGAATGCTGGCCAACATCAGCAACCGCCCCGATCCGGACGGGGTGTTCCGCCGGGCTCCCCTTTTTGTCAATCTCGCTGGCCGTCCCGTTCCCTCCTTGGCCCTGGCTGCGTATCTTGCCGGAGCCTCCGGCCCGGTGACCCTGTCGCTTGGCAAGAACCATCTCCAGGTGGGGGCGCTCGGTGTGCCCCTCGATGAAACAGGGCAGGCCATCCTCAATTTTCGTGGCCCATCCCGCACCGTTCCCACCATCTCCCTGGCTGCGGTGGTGCAATCCGAGCTGCAGCTTGAGGCAGGGGAAACCCCGGTTATCGATCCGGCGGAGTTCAAGGACGCCTACGTTTTTCTGGGCATGACCGCTCCCGGGCTTTACGATCTGCGGGCAATTCCCATCGACGGAGTCTATCCGGGGGTGGAGATTCATGCCACCATGCTGGACAACCTTCTGTCCCAGGATTTTCTCCGCGACAGCCCGATCTGGCTGGCTGTAGTCCTGACCCTGTTTTTTGGGGGGCTGGCTGCGGTGGCCATCCTTTTTTGCCGCAATGCCTGGCACTCTTCCCTGGCCTTTGTCCTTCTGCTTCCCCTGCCTTTTGCCGCAGGCTTTATCGCCTATGGGCAAGGGGTCTGGCTGCCCGTGGCTGTCCAGGCTGCGGCGGTGCTGCTTGCCCTGGTTAGCGGGGTGGTGTTCAATTTCGCCACCGAAGGCAGGAAGAAACGCTACATCAAACGGGCCTTCAGCCAGTATCTCCATCCCACCGTAATCGATCAGCTGGTGGCTAACCCGGAGCGGCTGCGGCTGGGCGGCGAGAAGCGGGAACTCTCCATCTTCTTTTCCGATCTGGCCGGATTCACCACCATGTCCGAGCGGCTGGATCCGGAGCGGCTCACCCTGCTGCTCAATGAATATCTCTCCGCCATGACCGACATCATCCTGGAGTCCGGGGGAACCATCGACAAATATGAAGGGGACGCCATCATTGCCTTCTGGAACGCGCCGCTTACGCAACATGATCATGCCAGCCGCGCGGTGCGGACCGCCCTGCGCTGCCAGGAGCGGCTGGCCGAGCTGCGGCCGGATTTCAAGGTGCGGTTCGGCTGCGACCTGTTCATGCGGATCGGCATCAACACCGGGCCGGTGGTGGTGGGCAACCTCGGCTCCTCCCAACGCTTCGACTACAGCATCCTGGGCGACAACGCCAATGTCGCTGCCCGGCTGGAAGGGGTCAACAAGGAATTCGACACCCAGATCCTCATCTCCGAACCGTGTTGCCGCCAGTTGCCCGTTGGTATGACGGTGCGGGAGATCGCCAGGGTTGGGGTGGTGGGGCGCAAGGAGCCCATCACCGTGTTCGAGCCCCTTGCGCCGGGCGATACGAGGCGGACGCTACGTGACCGGTTCGCCGCGGCGCTTGTCCTGTATTATCAGGGCGAAATTGCCAGGGCCAGGGAAGCCTTCCAGGATATGAGTGCCGAGGATGTGGTGGCCGGGCGCTATGCCGCCCGCTGCCGGGAGATGCTGGCCAATCCGCCCCTTGTCTGGGACGGGGTCTGGCGGATGAACGCCAAATGAAACCGGGCGAGGTGCAGAGCAATATCCCAGGGACGAAGATTGTTTCCCCCCTGGACCGGATCCGCCCCTTTGTCCGGCGATATTCCTCCCGTCTTGTCGGCGGGCTTGTCGCCCTGCTGATTGTCGATCTCCTGCAACTGGGCATCCCCCGGCTGGTGAAACGGGCGGTGGACCTTTTGTCCCAGGGGGCGGCCAGCCAGATGGCCCTGGCCCAAAGCGCTTTTGCCATTTTCGGGCTTGCCTTGGGCATTGCCGGTTGCCGGTTTGTCTGGCGCTACCTGATCCTCGGCTTTTCCCGGATGGTGGAGCGCGACCTGCGCGATGATTTTTTCCGCCATCTCCTCACCCTGGACCGTCCATTCTTTCAGAAAAAACCGGTGGGGGCGATCATGGCCCTGGCCACCAATGATCTGGCCGCGGTGCAGTTGGCCGGGGGCATGGGCGTGGTGGCCTGCGCCGATGCGGCGATCATGGGCATCGCCGCCCTGGCCTGCATGGCCTATATCAGCCCGCAGCTCACCCTGATCGCCGTCATCCCCATGCCCTTGCTGGCGCTTTTGACCAGGGTGTTGTCCGCCCGGCTGCACCGCCGTTTTTTGAAGGTGCAGGAGCAGTTTTCCCATCTCACCGAATTCGCCCGCAACACCATCACCAATATCCGGCTGCTCAAGGCCTATACCCAGGAAGCACCGCAGGCCGAGGTTTTTGGCCGCCTTGGGCTTCAGTACCAGCAGGACAACATCCGCTTGGCCAGGGTGCATGGCACCCTGTTTCCCATCTCCGGGCTGGTGGGCAATACCAGTCTGCTGCTGGTGATCTTTTTCGGTGGGCGGTTGGTGGTCGGCAACGTCATCACGGTGGGTGATTTTGTCGCCTTTATCTCCTATCTCTACCTGCTGACCTGGCCCATGATGGCGGTGGGTTGGGTGGCCAATCTCTTCCAGCGCGGGTTCACCTCCCTGGGGCGGCTGGACGAGGTCATGAACGCCAAGCCTACCCTGGTGGACCCGGTGCACCCCCTCGCCTTTCCCGCAGGGCAAGCGGAGATCTCCCTGCGCAACCTCCATTTTCAATACGAGGGGCAGGAGCAGCCAGCCCTGGCCGAGGTCAGTTGTACGATCCGGGCAGGGGAGATCGTCGGTCTGGTGGGGAGGAGCGGCTCGGGGAAATCCACAGTATGCCATCTCCTGGCCCGGCAGTATCCCGTGGCGGACGGCGCCATTTTTCTCAACGGCGTTGATGTCAACCGGTTGTCCCTGGGTTCGGTGCGCGAGCGGGTGGCCTATGTGCCGCAGGATGTGCTGCTTTTTTCCGACACCGTGGCAGCGAACATCGGTTTCGGCAATCCGGGGGCCAGCCAGGCGCAGATCGAAGAAGCCGCCAAAATCTGCCGCATCCACGAGGAGATTCTCGGTTTCAGCGAGGGATACCAGACCCGGATCGGCGAACGGGGGGTCATGCTCTCCGGCGGTCAGCGCCAGCGCATCGCCCTGGCCCGGGCGATTCTTCTCGACCGGCCCATGCTGATCATCGACGACAGCTTATCCGCCGTGGATCTGGAAACCGAGCAGGAGATCATCTCCGGCCTGGCCAGCTTTCTGCCGGGGCGGACCTGCCTCATCGTCTCGCACCGGATCGCTCCCCTGCGTGACGCGGTCCGGATCATGGTTCTGGAGGAAGGGCGGCTGCTGGCCCAGGGCAACCATGCCGAGCTGCTGGCGACAAGTCCTTTCTATCGCACCATGTACCACCAGCAGCAGATGCAGAGTCAGCGGGAAGAGGAGCTGTAACGGTGCGGGATAATTACGGATATTTTGAAGAAGACCAACTGGGCAAGTTCGGCGATCTCAGCCTGTGGCGGCGGATTGTTTTTTTGGGCAGGCCTTACTGGCTGGGGGCCCTGCTGGCCGTAGTGCTTTCCTTTGCCGTGGTGGGCTGCGGCCTGGCCCTGCCCTATCTGATCCGGCTGGCCGTGGATGACTTCATCCTCAACACCGGGCCGGATGTCGAGGCCCGCCTGGCGGGGCTCAAGCACCTGGCTTTTCTCTTCTGCGGCCTCATGGCCCTCGAGTTTTTCGGCAATTTTGTCCAGGTGTTGATACTGGAGTGGACCGGGCAGAGGATCATGCACCGGATGCGGCAGATGATGTTTGTTCATCTCCTGCACCTCGATCTGAAGTTTTTCCACCGCCACCCGGCAGGGAGGCTGGTAACCCGGCTGACCAACGACATCCAGAACATGCATGAGATGTTCACCTCGGTGATCGTCACCCTGTTCAACGACGGGGTCAAGCTCCTCGGCATCCTGGGGATACTTTTCTGGATGAACTGGCGGCTGGCCCTGTGCATCTGCCTGCTCCTGCCCCTGATGGTGGGCAACACCCTCTGGTTCAGCCGGTTGGCCCGCGATGCCTTTAGGCAGATCCGCACCCATCTTGCCCAGATCAACTCCTTTTTGCAGGAATCGCTCTCCGGCGTCTCGCTCATCCAGCTTTTCCGGCGCGAGGAGTCCAGCAAGGCGCAATTTTCCAAGCTCAACCAAAGCTTTTTTGCCAAGGCCCTCTTCCAGATCAAGGTGTTTGCCGTGTTCATGCCGCTCATCGAGCTGATGAACGCCCTGACCATCGGCACCATCCTCTGGTACGGCGGCAGCCAGGTCATGGGTGGGAAGATGACCATAGGGATGCTGGTGGCGTTTCTTTCCTACATGCGCCTCTTTTTTCAGCCCATGCGCGAGCTGTCGCAGAAATATTCCATTGTCCAGTCGGCTCTGGCCTCGGCGGAGCGCATCTTTCAGTTGCTTGACTCCAAGGAGACCCTGCCCCTGGCCGTGACACCCTTGCGGCCTGCATCCGGCAAGGGCGAGATCGAGTTCCGCGAGGTACGCTTCGGCTATGCGGCGGAGCATCCGGTGCTGGAAAATTTTTCCTTGAAGATTCCCTCCGGTCAGACCCTGGCCATCGTCGGCGCCACCGGCAGCGGCAAGACCACGATCATCAACCTGCTGGAGCGGTTCTACGACCCGGATGCAGGCGCGATTCTTTTGGACGGCATCAATCTGCGCGATCTCGATCCGAATTGGCTGCGAAGCCAGGTGGGGCTGGTCATGCAGGACGTGTTTCTCCTGCCATCCACCATAAGGGAGAATATCCTGCTCGATGGAGAAAAAACAGACGAAGCCTTGTGGCGGATTTTGGAAAAAGCGCAACTGGCCCGTTTTGTCCACCAGTTGCCCGAGGGGCTTGCCACCAGGGTGGGAGAGGGCGGCATGGATCTGTCCGCCGGACAGCGGCAGTTGCTGGCCTTTGCCAGGGTGCTGGCCCGGGAGCCGCGCATCTTGGTGCTGGACGAGGCCACCGCCAGCGTGGACCCGGAAAGCGAGATGCTCATCGAGCAGGCCATTGGCGCGACCTTTGCCGGACGGACCAACATCGTCATCGCCCACCGGCTTTCAACGATCCGCAGGGCCGATCATATTTTGGTCATGAGTGAGGGCAAGATCATCGAGCAGGGGAGCCATGCGGAACTGGCCGTGGCCAATGGACCGTACCGGAGGCTGCTGACTATTTTCAGCGCCGGGGCAGGGGCGTGATTGCAGCAAGAGTGAGGCGGCGGCAATTGATTTTTTCGGACAACCGCCCCCATGATATACATGAGTATTCGGCACGGCCCAAAACAAAAGGAGGCGGAGCATGGAGCTAAAGGGCAAGAAGGTAATACTGCTGGTGGAGGAGACCTATAACGACCGGGAGTTCTGGTATCCTTACTATCGCCTCAAGGAGGCTGGCGCCCAGGTGACGGTGGTCGGCCCGGAAGGCGGTAGGAGCTACAGCGGCGCTGCTGGTATCAAGGCCACCGCCGATGCGGGGATCAAGGCGGTGCGGGCCGATGATTTCGATGGGCTGGTCATCCCCGGCGGTTACGCCCCGGACCACATGCGCCGTCACCCGGCCATGGTCAAACTGGTCAAGGATATGGCGGAATCCGGCAAGATTGTCGCCGCCATCTGCCATGCCGGCTGGATGCTGGCCTCGGCCGAGGTGCTGAACGGCAGGAGCGTCACCGGTTTCTTTGCCATCAAGGCTGATCTGGTGCATGCCGGCGCCAAATATCTAGACCAGGAGGTGGTGGTGGACGGCAACCTTATCACCAGCCGCACGCCCGATGACCTGCCCGCCTTCCTGCGGGCCATCATCAAGGGGATAGCGGCCTGAGCCGATGCAGCCGCCACCGCTTCCTTTCGAAAAACAAGGGGGGTGTTCCTTATTTTATTGGTTTGCCGCCTTGGGCAGTGGTCCGAACTCTATGGGCACCCAAGTGTAATGTTCCTTGCCATCTGCCCGGACATGGCCAATGCCGGGGAAGGGCAGGTGCATGCCGGCCACCAGGGATTTACTGGCAGCCATGGCTTTCATGATGCTCAGACGGGTGGCGATGGCCTGTTTTTGGTCGATGTCGAACTCGATGGAAACGCCCGGCTTGGCAAACTGCACGGCATGAGCATGCACCAGATCGCCCCAGATCAGCAGTTTGTGCCCTTCTGACTCAACGGCATACGCGGTGTGGCCGGGTGTGTGGCCGTTGGCTTTTACTGCCTGAATACCAGGCACCAGTACGCTCCCTTCCGTGAAAGTTTTCCACTGCCCGCTCGCTAGATAAGGAGCGGCACTGTCGCGAGCCATTTTAAAAAAGGGCTGGCGTTCAGTTGGCGCGCCATCAGCAATCTTCTGCGAGAGCCAGAAGTCGTTATCCTCTTGGGAAACCAAAATTTTTGCCTTCGGGAAGAGCGGCTGTCCACTGGCGTCGTTTAACCCGCCCATGTGGTCGGCGTGCAGATGGGTGATGACCACGGTATCCACCTGGGCCGGTTCATAGCCCGCTGCCTTCATATTCTGTAAAACATACCCCAGAGAAGGGCCGAACAGTTTGGCGGCACCGGCATCAACCAGCACCAAGTTGCTTCCGGTGTTGATCAGATAGGCGTTTACTGCCGTCTGCATCTTGGGGCTGCCGACAAACATGCGGGACAGCAAAAGTTGGAGATCAGCGGGCTTGATGTTTTTTAAAAGCTTGGTGTCCAGCTCGATGGCCCCATCGTACAGGGCGGTGATTTCAAACTGGCCCAGCTGGATTCGGTAATAACCAGGCACCTGGGTTTGTACCTTGGGCGCCTCGGCTTGGGCAAGAGGCGCGAGCCCCATGAGGGCGGCGGCTATAAAAGCCAATATGTGCCGGAAGAGTTTAGGCATGGGAGATCTCCTTTTAGGAAAATAAGCAGGCAAATAAGCGGCTACAGGCCAACGAGTTTGTAGAAAATTCATTATAATAAATAATCGTGGACCCTATTCATATATTCTCAAAAAAAGAGGGGAGTGTTCCTTGTTTTTCTTGTGATGGATAAGATCGCCCCTCACAGTGAGGTTGCCTTCCGGCGCGAGATGTGCTATTTTGGTACTGAAACAAGTATCAAAAGGAGTCTAAAGATGAACACCATCCCTGCCCAGGAGATCAAGCGGCGCGGTATTGCCGCGGTGGATGATTGCATTGCCAAAGGCGATGTTCATGTGATCCGCAACAATCAGCCGCAATATGTGGTGCTTTCCGAGGATCGCTACCAGGCATT
This sequence comes from Desulfurivibrionaceae bacterium, assembly GCA_041662645.1. Classification (GTDB taxonomy): domain Bacteria; phylum Desulfobacterota; class Desulfobulbia; order Desulfobulbales; family Desulfurivibrionaceae; genus Thiovibrio. Next base: position 8,718 of record JBAZSA010000015.1, on the reverse strand, counting down.
GCTGGAGGCGGAGGACGAGGCGTACACGGCGCGGGTGCTGGCCTCGCTTGAAGACCTGCGCGCCGGGCGGGTGCAACGGGGCACCGCGGCGGAGCTGCTGAAAGAGCTGGGTATGGAAGGCTGAGGCGTGTACTCCCTCGTTTGGACCTCCGGCTTCACCCGCGCGGCCGGGAAATTTCTTAAACGCCACCCGGAATTACGGGAAAAGTTCGCCACGATTCTCGGCGACCTGGAGCGCGATCCCTTCCAATCACACCTCCGCTACCACCACCTTGGCGGCAAGCTCAAGGGGGTGCAGGCAATCAGCATCACCTCCAGCTACCGCCTGACTCTGACCCTCCTCATTTCGGACAAGGAAATCATCCTGCTCGATGTGGGCAGCCATGACGAGGTGTATCGGTAAGGGGTGGGGTGTATTCGAGGTATCTGATGGCAAATATTGGCATGCCACAGGGGATTAAAAACAGGATAAGGTTCCGGGGTTTCTCCGCGATCATGTCTTTGTCGTGATTTCTGGTCCCGAATATGAAAACTGATATTTCAAGGAGTGACCCCACTCCCATGGGTTAGGCCAACCACTCAGGGGAGCCACGGTGTTATGGTTGGCTGTAATCCTTTGATCATGCTTGAGCCACACATGCAGTTCCGAGTGCCATTTCCGTATCCACCAGGCATAGTGTGTTAGATCAAGCTTCCACGCTTCGAATTGTTCCAGCCACTGCCTCGCACAGTCCTGATCGCCGGCGATTTTCCAGCAAAAATATGCAAGTCCCAACGCGAACTGTTGCAATCCTGGGTATGGCCAATGTCGTTCCAATAGTGTGCATGCATCACGTAAAGCCCGTTTCGCCGCCGCGCCGTGTGTGGTGACTATTTGCCCACCCAACTGGTTCACGTAGGCAACGTATTCATCACAGATGGTAAACAACATATCCAGTTCCGCTTCCATGTTGCCTTTGTCCGCAAACAAACGCCGCCGTTCTTCCAAAAGCTGGAAAAGGCGTCCTGCCACATCCGGTTGTTGCGCTGGCGCTGCCTTGTTAAGCCGGAATTTGATCACATCCGACAAGCACCGATACCACCAGTCCCGCACCAGAGGAAGAACAGGTTGAGAATCGCGTAATTGTGCTTCGATTTTCGGTTCGAGCGCCAGAAATGCATTAACAGCACGTTGCTCCACCGTTTGGAATTCCAGAACTCCCGTTCGTTGCCAGTACTGGTGAATCACAGCAATCAATTCGCTGAGAAAATTGAAACGCTCGACAAGCGTCATCTCGCCCAGTGTGTCGAGGCCACGAGCCGTCTTGCGCAGATGTTCTACAAAACCAATGTCATCGTTCAAGCGCATTCGTAGTTCCGAAACAGCCTGAGCAAACCGCTGGCGTTCGTCAAGCAAGTGCAATAAATCTCGCTCCGACCCTTCGTATGCGTTGAGCAATAGGGTGCGATCGCCGAGTTGGCGTGCGAGGTGCGTCTGATCATTGAGCAGCTGGATGACCTGCTCAACGTTCCCGGACCTCACCATGCCGCGATATGCATTAAGCACGGCCAAGGCTTCTTCGGCCTTGCCATTGCGGCTAAATTTGAGCAATAAATTGTGCCCGATGATCGGAAACAACAGAGGTAACGGGTTATCCCGCAAGACGCCCCAAGCTTTCTCGTAATAATTAAGCGCAATCGTATCGTTGCCCTGCACATCCTCCAGCCGGGCCAAGTCATTGTAAACAACCGCTGTCATCTTCGGTTCATCCGCTACCCCGATAGCCTCTTCGAGCACTGCCTTCGCCTGCGTATACTCTCCATCCAGCGCATGCAAGCTACTTTGCAACAGCAGATAGCTGAAACGCTCTTTTGGTTGCGAAGAGTCACCTTCCAGTTGCCCCATCATCTTGCGAAACGCCATGTGATTCCCCGCCATGAACATCAGACGGGTTTGCGCCAGTCGTACAGACAATTGCTCTTCAGGCAGCAAAGTTTCACGCTCAAGCGCTTGCAACACAGAATACGCACCGGGGAAATCCCCCTTCCACATCTGAACCTGAGCCAGAGTAACCTGCCGCTTAATCCGCGTTACAAAACCGACCAGCCATGGTGGTGACATGAGCTTACGCTCAGCCTTTTCCAGTTCATTATCATAGAACAATCGCTGCGCCTGTTTCAGCCAGCGCTGTTCATGTGGCAGTCTCCAAATGGCACTGAATAACAAAAAAAACGAAATCAACAAAAGCACTGCTAACAGCCACAAGGCACTGACCATTCCCGCCGTCAAACCTACGCTAGGCACAACCAGCAACACAACACATGCAGTCAACGGGAAAAAACGGCGTCTGAATGCGTAGCGCCTCCGAATGTAGAGTTCTTTTATGAGGGAGATGGGATCAATCAACTTGTTGCCTGAAAATGGAAGTAATTAGGGATACGCCCCCTGTATTTTTTTATACGTTTCAAGGAGATGTGGGGTTCACGTTTTTTTTCGTCACTATGCCGCATGCGAAAAAGGATGGACCTCTGTGTCCAGCCGGTCCGCCAGTGCTTCCTGAGCGACCTCCATGTCGTAATGGGTTTGCAGGTTAAGCCAGAACGGTGCTTCCATGCCAAAGAAGCGGCCAAGGCGGAGCGCCGTGTCGGCGGTTATGGAACGTCGGCCATGCACAATCTCGTTGATCCGGCGTGCGGTCACCCCAATATCCTTGGCCAGGCGATACTGGGTGATGCCCATTGGTTTCAGGAACTCGGTTACCAGTATCTCCCCTGGGTGGATGGGAGAAAAATTTCGTTTGGTCATAGTGCCACCTGCATGTGAGGGTCTTGATTATGACCTTGTAGTATCCATGAAAGATAATATCGTCAATGGATATTATGTGCAGGTTGTACTCGGCAGTTATCCGCGGCTACGGCATAAAAGCCCGTTGGATATCTGCTCAATTCCTGTTACCATGCTGGCCGAGGGGAAAACTTATAAAGAGCATGGAGCATCAATGAAACGGTTCAAATATCAGATGAAAGATAGGAAAGAACTCTGGGTATGCGAGGATTGCAAAAAGGCTCATGCCGAACACATCCTGCTGAAATCCTGGAGGCTTATTGACAGGAAAAACGACGATTCTGCTTGCGAGTATTGCTCGTCTTCAATCTATGTTCCCGAGCAGCCAGCCGAGCTTTGTGCGCATCCTTGATGTGACGAGAACCGATAGGCTCACAAGTCCTGGCTCATAACAGGCTATTCTTGAGCGTGCTGATATCCCGTTGCTCCGTGATGTAGCGGGTGATGGTGTTGAAGTTTTTTGTATCGCCCACCATGATGCAGCCGATGGGGCGGTTGTTTTCGATGACCAGTTTTTTGTAGACGGTGCCGGAGCTGACCACCTGCGATTCATAACGGCCTTCCGCATCGATGTTGCCTGCGGCGGCGACGTCGATGCCCGCCACTTTAAGGATGTTGCTCATGGTGGTGCCGTGGTATTCGGCCTTGCCTCCGGCCATGTTGGCGCCCGCCACCTTGCCCTGTTGCATGGCCGCAGGCCAGATGCCGGAGACCACTCCCCGGTGCTCGGCCACGTCGCCCGCCGCATAGATCCCCTTGGCGCTGGTTTCCAGCCGGTCGTTCACTGTAACCCCCTTGTCACAAGCAAGCCCCCCTCCCTTGGCCAATTCCAGATTGGGCCTGACCCCGGCGGAAACAATGATCATTTGGCCGGGCAGGGTGTCGCCGCCTTCGAGGACAATGCCCTCGGCCTGGCCTTTGCTGCCGGTGATGGTCTTGGTCATGGCCGAAAGCCGGAAGGAAAAGCCCATTTTCTCCATGAGTTTTTGGAGCCGGGCTGCCCCCTTGCTGTCCAGTTGCCGGGGCAGGAGGCGCGGGAAGGATTCTATTACCGTGACCTTCTTGCCCAATCTGCGCAGGGCGTTGCCTGTCTCAAGGCCGAGCAGTCCGCCGCCAATGAGGATCGTCTCTTCAACCTTTTTTGCCTGGGCCAGGATGGCGCGGGCGTCCTTGATGTGGCGGAGGGCGAACACCCCCTGCTGGTCGATGCCCTCGATGGGCGGCAGGAAGGAATGGCTGCCCGTGGCGAGGAGCAACCGGTCAAAGGGGAGTTTTTCGCCACTCCCGGTGGTCAGCTGTTTTTTGGCGGCATCGAGCCCGGTGATCCGGGTGTTGATCCGCAGGTCGATGCGCTGCTCCTGGTACCAGGATGCTTTCTTGGCGATGAGCTTGTCTTCGCCGATATCCCCGGCAATGAATTCGTTGAGCCTGATCCGGTAGTAAAAGGGGATATCCTCTTCGCTGAGGATGGTGATGCCGCCTTTGGGGTCTTGCTGGCGGATGGCTTCCGCCGCGGTGGTTCCTGCCACGCCGTTGCCGATGATCAGGTAGGTCATTTTCATGGCGCACCTCAGAAGGAGGTTGAAGGGAGGGAAGATTAAAGATATTGTGGCACAGTCCGGAGGGGATGTACAAGCATTCCCGGACAGGAACCAGCAAATATATTTTCAAGGAAGGTGTGGTATGACTGAAAAAAAGAAGAAAGGCCCTTGCCCCTGCGGCTCGGGGCTGAAATTTGCCGAATGCTGCGGGCCGTTTCTGGATGGCGCTCAGCTTCCTCCCACCGCCGAGGCGTTGATGCGTTCACGCTATACCGCCTTTGCCGTGCAGGATGTTCCCTATATTCTGCGCTCCTGGCACCGGAGCACCCGGCCGGCCAGTTTGGATCTGAAGGATGAGGCGAGTTTTGTCTGGCACGGTATCGAGGTGCTGGAGACCGAGGAGGGCGGGGCTGGGGAGCAGGCTGGGGTGGTGGAGTTTATCGCCAATTTCTCCGGGCATGGCCAGGATCACCGGCTGCATGAGCGGGCCAAGTTTGTCTGCGAAGAGGGGCAGTGGTTGTACGTGGACGGCAAGGTGAATCCGGGGAGGGTGCCGGTGACCAGCGACAAGATCGGCCGCAACGAACCCTGCCCTTGCGGGAGCGGGAAGAAGTATAAGAAGTGCTGTCAGCTGAAGTAGCGTTTTGGTGTCACGTGCCGTCATTCCGGCGGAGGCCGGAATCCAGCTGGAAAGAGCTTCTGGACCCCGGCCTTCGCCGGGGTGACGGTGCGGTTATGATTGCGAAATTTACTCCAGATAGTCCTTCAATTTTTCCAAAAGGCTTTCCGGCAGATCCTCATCGTACATGAAGGCCTGGGCCTCCTCTCCGGTGATCTGGCTCTTGATTTCGAGGGGCAGGGAGCGGAGCATTGCTACCCGCTCCGGGTTGGGCTTTTTTTTCTCGCTAGTGTTGTCCATGTGCGGCCTCTTGAAGTGCTTGGGTTACGAGCGCCAGATGACCCGCGCCTCTTTTCTGGCCGGGATTTTGAAATACGGAAATCTCGGGAAGCCGAAGATCATGGCCCCATAGAGTTGGTGGCCTTCGGGCAGGGCCAGGGCGTCGAGCAGGGGCTGGTATCCGGCAGCCACGGCGCTCATCAGGATGCCGGCCCAGCAGGTTCCGATTCCGCAGCTGGTTGCGGCCAGATCAAAATAGGTCATGGCAATGGTGCAGTCGATTTCCGGCTTGAGGCTGTCCTTGCGGGCATGGGCCACCAGCAGATGGGGCGCGCCGTGCAGGAGCATGTCCTTGCCTTGATCCCAGCTGGCGACAATGCCGGGATAAGCCGTGCCGGTTCGCAGCCAGTCCACAACCAGCCCGGCCAGATGGCGCACTGCCTCCGGGGTTTCCAGAACCAGCCAGTGCACCGGCTGTGCGTTTTTGGCCGACGGCGCCCAGCGGCACAAGTCGAGCAGCTGTTCGATATGGTCGCGGGGGACCGTCTGCTGCTCGTAACAGCGGATGGACCGCCGGGAGGTGAGCAGCTGCCCGGTTTTCTTGAGTGTGGGCAGGGAGCCGTAGCCCAGGGGCTGGAAGCCGCCGGAGGGCATGGCCGCAAGGCTTAGGGCATCTTGGGGGCAAACCGCCACGCAGTGCCCGCACTGGATGCAGAGGCGGGCGGCGGCCGGGCGGATTTCCGGAAAGCCGTCCTCGCCAGTCAGGCCAATCAGGCCGAAGGGGCATTCCGCCGCGCAGATGCCGTCTTTTTTGCATCGCGTCCGGTCGATGGTGATCATGGCCATTGGTTCACTCCTGTAATCTTTTTTTGCATAATAAGACGTCCCTCTGCCAGGTGCAAACCGGGAGAGAATTTTTTTGGATGCGCCCGGCCGGGCGGGCTGTCTTGCTGCCGGGAAAGCGAGGGGAGATTCAGGCCTCGGGCGGGGCAGAGCTTGGTCCGGCCGCTGTTTCCTGTCCGGCGGCGGGCGGGAGAACCCCGCCGGGCCGGGCCGGGGCGATCACGGTGACGGTGGTTCCCTTGCCGGGGGCCGAATCGATCTCCACCCTGCCATTGATCAATTCGACCCGTTCGGTGATGCCCGCCAGGCCGAAGCCTTGGCCTTTCAGGGCCGGGATGAATCCCTTGCCCTGATCCGCCACGGTGAGGGTGATCTGCTCTTTTTCAAAGAGAATCCGTATGGTTGCCGCATCGGTGTGGGCATGGCGGAGAATGTTGGTGAGCGCTTCCTGGGCCACCCGGAAAAGAACGGTTTCAATCACCGGCTCAACCCGCCTTTGTTCGCCGAGCACCTCAAAGGAAATGGCGATCTTGCGGCTGAACCATTTTTCCTCGGTCAGGTGGCGCAGCGCCGGGACCAGGCCGAAATCATCCAGCTGCGCGGGGCGCAGATCGTGGACCATCCGGTACAGGGCCTGGGACATCTCCTGGCAAAGATTTTGGGAACGTTCGAGCAGGGTGATGGCCTTGGGGTTGTCGCCGACCACGGTTTTCAAGGCGGCCATGTTCAGGGTGGCGGCGGTGAGAATCTGGGCGGTATCGTCATGGAGTTCCCTGGAGATGCGACTGCGTTCTTCTTCCTGGGCCAGGACGATATGCCGGAAAAGATCTTTCCGGAGAGCCCTCCGTTTCAGCAGTTCCTCCTGGACCTGTTCCAGGGCGGCGAGTTTTTCCTGCTGGGCTTGGTGCAGCTTCTGTTGGCGGCCTTTTTCGGCAAGATGTGAGGCGTGGATGAGATTGCCCATGGTAAACAGGGCCAAAAGCATGCTGATAAGCTGGATCGGCATGCCGGTGATTTCCTGGAACAGCTCGGCGTTGACAAATGGCGCCGGATAGATTTCCGCCCGGGGCGGAAAGATCTGGGTCAGGCCGAACAGGGCAAATCCCCAGGCGGCAAGACGATAGGATCTGGCCAGGGGGGCATTGAGCGCTTTGTTTTTGAGCGCATGGTTTTTAAGCGCCAGGGCGGCGAGCATGGCGCCGGGCAGGGCGAGGAGATAACGGGCCAGGGCATCGGCGCAGCGCAGGCAATTGGGGGTCGTTTTCCAGGGGAGGATGTGGTTGATGCCGATGGCGATGAAGTAGGCAAGGAGAAAACCCAGGCTGACATACAAACTCGCCGCAACCTGGCGGCGCACCGGGCGATAGGCTTGGACCCCGAAAGCGGTGAGGGAGGTAAAGGAAAGGGTCAGGAGCAAAAGCTTGGTCAGCAGGAGAGGTTTTGGCGGGGCAATCTCCTGCCAGACATCCGGCAGAATAACGATCTCCAGCCATTGGTTGAGGGCGTTGAGTATCCCGAACACGGCAAGGGGTTTGAGGAGCGTGGCTTCGGCGACATCGGGCGAGTGGCTGACCTCAAGGGCCATGGCCAGCCCCATGCTGAAAAGGGCAAGGCCATAGATGAAGTACATCAGCAGAAAGTTGATTTGCAGAAAATTTAAATGCATAGGCTGGCTGAAAACAGGAAAGGTAGAATGTTTTTTGCACAAGCGAACACTCTTTGACGCCGTTAGGACAGTCATACCTGAAACGCCGAAACTGTGCAAAGAAAAAGCGAAGAAAATTGGGTAGATATTCCCATTCCGAGTGGGTATAGTTGAAAAGATGTCCGCGCCGGAAAGCAACGGAGGCCGGAAACTATTTGGCACGTAGGCCAAAGGGAGAACATGGAGCAGACACGAACATACGAAAAACTTGACCGGCCCGAGGTTGCGGCTGCGCTTTTTCATCCACGGCACGACACAACACCACCTCCGGTTGGCGCCCAGGATCACGGGATAGAGGTGGAGCCAGGGGTGGTGCTGGGAGCCAGATTTTTTCTGACCGGCGACCCGGCTGCGGTGAATCTTCTTTTTTTCCATGGCAATGGCGAGGTGGCCGCCGATTATGACGATGCCGGGCCCAAGTACAACGAGCAGGGGATCAATTTCCTGGCCGTTGACTATCGCGGGTATGGGCACAGCACCGGCACCCCCACCGTTACTGCCATGCTCCGGGACGCGCACCGTGTTCTGGCCTGGGTTCAGGCTTGGCTGGCTGGGCAGGAGCGCACCGGCCAGCTGGTGGTGATGGGCCGCTCGCTCGGCAGCGTGCCGGCCATCGAGCTGGCTGCCTCGGAAGAGGCGGTGGCCGGACTCATCATCGAAAGCGGCATTGCCCAGACCTTGCCGCTTCTGCGGATCATCGGTCTGGATGTTGAGGCGCTGGGCATTGACGAGGCCGATGGTTTTGGCAATCTGGAAAAGATCGCCCGGGTGCAAAAGCCCACCTACATTCTTCATGCCCAGCATGACCAGATCATTCCCATTACTCTGGCCGAAGGGTTGCAGAGTCTTTGCGGGGCGCGGAGCAAGGAGTTCCAGATGATTCCCGGCGCCGATCACAACAATATCT
>JBAZSA010000014.1:0-27789 GCA_041662645.1 Desulfurivibrionaceae bacterium | reverse complement strand
ATTTCTTCCGGACCGTGGTGTTTCGCTACACCGCCGCGCAGTTGCAGCCCTCAACCGATCAGGGCTTGGGCTGAATCAGAGGCAGGGGCCAAGGGATCGATGAGCCGGATGCCGGGGTTGCTCCACAGACCGGGCCAGCCTAGCTCCGCCACCGGCCACCCCGGCGCCAGCCAACCAAGAGAGAGGTGGAGATGATCCGGCGGTGCCGACGCGCCCCGCGCCGTGCCGCATGCCACCTCGGCCAGGGGTTCTTTCGCAGAGACCTGTGCTCCGCACCCCACCAGGGGGCGGACATGGCCATAGAAGGAGATAAGCCTCCAGCCCTGCCCATCTATCACCGGGTGGAGCACCGCCACGGTGCTGCCCAGAAAATCCTCGAACACAGCGATCACCTCCCCATCCCAGAGCGGCGGGACCAAGGCCTGCTTCGGCAGCTCTTGCCGCTGACCATCGTGGTCCGCAAGATACAGCAGGTCAACCCCTTCGTGCGGGCTTTGGCGGAGGCCATCCTTCCACCATGCTTGGGTATCCTCAAAGCGCATGCCGGGCAGAAAGAGCCAGCCGGGGCACTCTTTACCAAGGTGGTTCAGGCGCAGCAGGTTGTTGAAAAACGAGGAGGTTGGGATCATTGATTTTATGGTGAGAAGGGGAGAAGGCGAGGCAGTCTAGTACCTTGTAACTTTTTTAATCGACAGCCCATTAATTCCCTCCCCCTGGCGGGGGAGGGTTAGGGAGAGGGGGAAGTTGCCATTATATCAGCAGGTTGCAGCTACCCCAACCCCCAACCCCTCCCGTAAGGGGAGGGGAGTTTTTTAGAAATATTAAGAGTTACAAGGGACTAGTGTTTCCTTCGTGGCTGTGCGCTGTAAGCGTATTGCCTGTTATTCGTTGCCGTGCGCAGCCAATATCTTTGCCATCTCTTCCGAGGTGTACACGGCTATACGGGATTTTTTGTAATCCTTCCGGTCGCGGGTGACGATTGCGTCTGCTCCCGCATGGCGGGCGGCTTCGTGGATCACTGCATCCTCGAAATCGGCAAAGCCAGCGGCAAGCGCGGATTCGAGAACCTGCCTGTTGACCGGGGCGATCTCAAAGAGGGTCAATAATTTCCCGAGTTCCTTCCGCGCTCTTGCCGCCCCCACCGCCTTGGCCGCCAGATAATACACGGTGGTTATCGTGGTGCCGCACAGATATCCGATAATGGTCCCATCCTCCACCTTTGAAAACAGCTCAACCGCTGAATCCGCAAACGGCATCCGGTCCATGAGCACGTCAAGGACGATGTTGGTGTCGAACAGGATCTTCAACCGTGTTTCTCCTCAAGATATTTCTTGTAATCCTTCTCGTCCGCGGGAGATTCTCGCAGCAAGCCGCGCAGGGAACGGGTTATGGGAGCTGCTGGGGAAGAGGGCTTGTTTTTCTTGGAAGTCAGCAGGGTAAAGTATTCAGCCACAAGCTGCGACACGGATTTTCCGGCGTGTGTGGCGTAGGACTTTGCCTGCTCAATGAGCTGCTCTTCAAGGCGTAGCGTGAGTTTGGTGTGCATGGGCGGTTCCTCCCGAAAAAAAAAGCAAGAGACGTATATGTTTTTGTAAAGAGTACGCCTTTTGCTTTGTGATGTCAACTGGTCTGGGGGCAATGTACAGATGTCGCCCTACCTTTTGACTGATTTGGCGAAGCAGGGCTGGGGTAATATAGGGTTTTTCTTTTGACTTCCAACTTCCTGTCACATAGTATCGCATTAGAATAATTAGTGCCCTCCTGTGTGGTCCTCCTCAAAACAGGAGGGCGTCCTCAAAAAGGAGAATTAAGTAAGGTGTCCCCTGAATTGCCGTTGTTAGGTTTTTGATGAGCGATGACACTCTGAACCTCTGTGACTATGCGGTCGCCTTCATTGATCTGCTGGGGCAACGGGCAGCTATGCCCGAACGGCATCTGCCGACCGACCAAGATGAAGCCATTGCAATGGTGAAGAAATCCGTTGGTCGCATTGTCGGGACCCAGAAACTATTCGAGCAGTTTTACAACTCCTATGCTTCCGGACGAACGCTTCACTCGAAGCTCCCTTTGCCCTTACAGAGCGTCGTTCCTGATATGGCTTCAGGGCAACTTAAATGGCAGTATTTTTCCGATGGGCTTGTTGTTTACGTGCCACTCGGTACGGGGTTGGTTGCGTCCCCGGTCAATAGTCTTTTTGGGCTGCTCCTTGCCAGCGGAATGTTGTGTTTGGTTGGGATGGCGGCTGGAAGTCCAATCCGGGCTGGAGTTGATGCTGCGTGGGCTGTTGAGTATCGTCCCAATGAGCTCTATGGTTCCGCCGTCGCACACGCTTACAAACTCGAAAGCGAAATTGCGCAATGGCCGCGTGTCGTAGTCGGCGAAGGACTAGTAGGCTACCTACAGCACTACGCCACCGCAGGTGACAACGACATATCGTCACAGTTCCGTCGTGAGATGGGTTCGCTGTGCTTGAAATTACTGGCAACCGATGTCGATGGTAACCAGATTGTTGACTACTTGGGGCAAGGCTATCGGAAAGCCACAAAGGATACCCTTGATAAATTCACCGTTGAAAAGGCAATGGCCTATGTCGAAGATCAGATTGCCCACTGGCGTCTGGTCGACGACAAGAAACTTTTGGAGAGATATGAAATCGTTCGTTCTTATCTTTCACGTTATGCTTCCAAGATTTAATTTTGAAATAGCCAATAGAGCGCTGGTAAGTTGTGTAAGTTATTCATGTAGCTGGCCGGCAGAAGTCATGGCGCGGTAAAGCTGGCGATCGATATTGCAAAAGCTGAGTAAGAAAGGAGAGATGGATGGATAAGTTACACAACTTCCCAACGTCCTCTTGGGCTCTTCTGTATCTGGTCTTGCCAGTGCTGATCTCCTCGGTATGTGGTTGCAGTGAGCCCAAACGGACAGAGGCAACTCTGCCTGCCGTTGAGGTACTTGGGGTTGAATCAGGAAGTTTCAGTCTCTACTCAAAAAGCTCTAGGGGCGGGGCAACCGCCTTGGGTCAGATATTTCTTCCGCCCAAGGGGCACCCTCTATTGAAAAGAGTCGATTTTTTATGCCGGCATGCATCCGATTCCTATCGTGCTTCGGATGTCCACGTCAAACTAACAATATCCCCGTGGGCTGGAGACCATCCCGCTGTGAACACTCTGTGGGAGTCCGAAGCCGTATTGGTTCCGAAGGACATCGACGGCTTGGTATCGTTCGATGTGCCTCATGTCATGCTCAATCCTGACCAAAGATATATTGCCTGGCTTTCAATGTCGGGGCTCGGGAACGCGGACGATGCAATTTTCGGTGTTGTGAGCATGGGGCCTAGGACGACAACTCCGAGGAGACCAAATGAGCCATGGCAACCCAATAGCTGGACATCTGATTATCCAGAAGGAACCAGAGCCTTTTGGAGGGAAAATAATCCATATAGTATTGCGGATGTCATGGCCGAATCTCCGTGGATAACCGATGGGCCTGGACAAAATTTGCATTTCAGAATGGTTTTTGAGAACAGGAAGCCAAAAGAATAAGTACCGTGGGCAGCATCTTGAGCGATTTGGCCAACCAGGCGATCATGTGGGGACGCAGCACAGGGCGTGCCCCATTTTTAGCTTCATGTTGGATCTCATACATTAAAAAAGATGGGAGATACGGATGTATAAAACCATGGTTTCGTGGGCAGGGTTCATTGTCATCGCTGGTTTGCTTGCAGGATGTGATTTTAGCAGTGCTTTCTTGTTCACGCCGGAGGACAAGATCAACGCCGCGTTCCCTGTCTCGGAGACCGTGCGCATTGGGAAAGCTGCTGTGCTCGACCAGGCGTCTGACGAACAGCGCAAGGAGATAACTGCCCAGCTCAACACGCGCCTTAAAATGCGCGCACTCGGTTGCGCAAAAGGGTATTCGCCATCCTGGTTTGCCTCGCCGGAAGAAATCCGGAAAAAGCTGGGCAGCCAATCCTGCTTTACCGAGGCTGATAATGAGATTGCCAGATGGCTTGGTCTCTGCCGAGCGGGTTTAACTCTCACAAAACCGGCGCTGAGGCCCATCCCGAAGAACGCTCCAGCTTTCATTGTCGCGGACGGGTATATTCTGAATGCGCGTTTTGCCACAAACGCAGGGATTGCCCTGGTTGAAACCGCTCAATCAATCGAGGTTGTCGACTTTGAAACGACGAACCCTATTTTTACTGAAACAAAGGGCTCACCCGGAATCGGCTCCCCTTCGCCCAATGGACGGCTTTTCACAACGAATGAAGGAGATCGGCTGAAAATCAAGGACGCCGAATCAGGCGCCGTCGTTGCCGAGATTCCTTCCGTTCGGGCTAACCAGTTTTACTGGCTTGATGAACGCACTGCCCTCTACAGCACGATGGGCTCTAACAAAGCTTTTCTCGTTGATTTCCTTTCCGGCAAGGAGATTCCTGTTCCGGTGTTAGGTGGAGGCGTGCAACGGGTTGTTCGCGTGCCAGGAGTCGCGGATCAGTATGTAGTATTCTCCGGTCGAGCAGCAACGAAGATCGAATTGGTCCGGGGCAAGGCAGAGCCTGAGGTAAGGCTGCTTGCGGAAAAACCGGTTAGCGGCATCGCGTGGTCTATCTATTCATCTGATGCAACCGCTGACGGCTCTCGATATTTTATCGCGAGTCGGCAGCTCATGCTCGTATCTTTAAAATCGCTGGAAATAGAGAATATACCGTTAGAACCTTTCTATGTTCAAAGTGGGTGCGCCACTCCTGACCCGGATAAAATTATCTTCACCGGCTTAGTGCAGGGGGATCCCTCAAAGGACTACCTGTACTCGATCAGCAATCGTACTGTGATGCCGATTGACCGCGCCCGGTTGGGTTCACAGCGCTATCTGTATATCCCCTCGATACGGAAGCAGGCAGTAATTACCGATAACAAAATTGTGGTCGTGGGCGAGATCCCGACATTGGAAACGATCGCGCTGTCAAAATTTACTTCGGATGCACTTCAGGTGGCCAATCTGCGCAAGCTTGAGGCCTCTGATCGGCAACAAGCGCAACAAGACGCCGCAGCAGACGCACTTACTCTATACAAGGAGCGTATATTAGCAGAGCATGCTCAAATCCGAGCCACTGCTCCAGCCCCCGCCGCGCCCGCGCCCCCCAAGTATTCTCGCCAAATCGGGGCGGCCGGTGGCGCGAATAGCCCGATCGCGAATCTGGCACGCGATGCGCAGGTCGAAGCCGTTGGTGTCTACCAAGGCGGAGCAGGGGCGTCTCGAACAACAGGTGGCCGAAAGACGGGGAATGTCGAAGTGCGTATTCGCCGTTCAGCGAAGCCGCTGGTTCTCGTGCTGAGCTCCTATGAGCCGGTTCAGTGGGCGCTGATACCCGAGCCCGGGGCAAGGTTGGCGGCTGTGCTTGTCTCCGGGTATTACCCATCTCAGGTCGTTGGGGCTGGCAGTGCACGTGTCATAATGGCCGGAACCGCATACGCCTATAAGCTCGGAAGCCCGGAATACAACATGCTTAATCAGGAAACGATTAAATGGACGGGAAAGAGCATAGGTGTCTTTCAGGGCCGGTACGAAGGAGGAACCTTCAGCGTCGGAGAATGAGTTACAACTGTCTTTTTTCGATGAAAAAGCATATGCCGGTTTTTTTTATGGCAACGTCTATGCCGCCTGAAGCTCCGAGGTGCAGTGCGGGCAACGCATGGCCTTGGCCGGAATGCTGGAGCAGCAGTGCGGGCATTCCTTGGTCGCCGGTTCCGCGACAGGCGCTTCTTTTTTGAGGCGATTGATCTGTTTGATCAGCATGAAGACCGCGAAGGCCACGATGGTGAAATCCAGGATGGTGTTGATGAACACGCCGTATTTGAGGGTGATCGCCTCGGCGCCTTCGGTTTTTTCCCGGAGGGTGACGGCCAGAGTGGAAAAATCGACATTGCCCATGATCAGGCCGATGGGCGGCATGATGACGTCCTGGACCAGGGAGCTGACAATTTTGCCGAAGGCGCTGCCTATGATGATGCCGACCGCCATGTCAACGACGTTGCCGCGCATGGCAAACTCTTTGAATTCCTTGAGTATTTGCATGTTTCTCTCCTCTGCTATGGATGCGCTTTAGGCTGCGGGTAAGCAATCAATGGATTTCCTCTCTTCCCTTCCCTGTCTTGGTTCAAACAGCGTTAAGAAGCATCGCATTTTTTGAGGCCGGGTGTCAATGCCTACACCATGCCGCGTTGTGCGGCAAGGTTGGTGTAGGCAGGGAATAACCAGGGACGGTCAGCCTCAGGAAGTGGCTGTCTCGACGTTGCGGGGACAGCGGAAGCGGAAGGTGGTGCCATTTTCCGGCGTGGAGGTGAAGCTGACCTTTCCTTTCAGGTAGCGCTCGCCCAGCAGTTTGATGCTGTAGGTACCCAAACCCCGGCCCGGCCCCTTGGTGGAAAAGGAGCGCTGGAAGATCTGCAGCCGCACGTTTTCGGGCATGCAGCTCTGGTTGTGGACCCAGAACTCCAGATCGTTTCCTGCCTGTTCGCAGCCGATGCGAACCACAGCCTCCGGAGGGGAGGCCTCGACCCCATTCTTGGTCATGTTGGTCAGGATGCGGTGCAGGAGCCGCGGATCGGTGAAAAACTCGGTTGCCACGGCACCGGTGGCAATTTCGACCCTGCAGGTTTGGTTGTTCCCGCCATTGTTGTAAAAGGCCGCCACCTCGTCAAGCAGGGCAAGGCTTTCGCAGGGTGCGGCTTGCACGTGCAGGTCGTTGTTCTCCGCCGCAGCCAGGGCGGATTGAGCCTCAACCTCATCGGCCAGCCGATGCGCATAGCGGTGGAGAACGGTCTTGAACTGCTTCTCTTTTTCTGCACCCAGCTCTTTCTCGCAGAGGGTCCGGCTCATGCCCACCATGCCGGTGGCGATATTGGCCACATCATGAAAGAAGATGCGTTCCAGAGCCCGCCGCCTTTTTTCATGGGATATATCGGTGAGAAAGAAGAGGTGGAGGCTTTCGTCTCCGCCGGGGAAAGGCGCGGTCTGCACCCGGAAGTCAAAGGATTTGCCGCTGCCCTCCTGTCTGATCCGGCATTCCTGGGCATCACCGTTTTCCGGCTGGTGCATGTGGGGAGTGGCTTTGGCTGCGCCGCAGGTGGAACAAAAGATGGTGGTGCCGCAGCCCAGAACGCTGTGCACGGCATGCTCGCAGGCCAGGGCGTCCCCCGGCTTTTTCCCCAGCACCTCGGTAAGGCAGGTTGCGCCAAGAAAACGCAGAAAGGTGTGATTGGCGAAGACGATCTGCCGGGTATGGTTGAGAACCAGGACAAAGCCGGGGAAAGCATCCAGAACGTCCAGCAACTGACGGTTGCTGCTGATCGCCTTGCTTTGGTTTGCAATTTCTACCTGAGAGCAGCGCAATTGCTGGGATGCTTCGGAAGGGCAGAGGTGGGCGTTCATATCCGGAGAAAGGTGTTTGACTGGTTGGGGTTTGTCTGCGGAGGAATTTTTCCTGGGGTTATGCATTGTTGGATGCCGGTAATTGTATCCTTGCATATTATAGGTACTGCCCGGTTCTGCAATATGTTTTTGCAGATTACCAATAATCCCGGTGGCTGGCGATGAAGTTTTTTCAAGGTCTGCCCCGATGCTTTTCCGGATATAATGTTCTTGAAGTGCTGCATCGTGTCAGGGAGCCATATGACATTTTTGCTAATTTTAGCCGGAAAGGAATGAAAATGGGAACGTATCCCGATTTCTTGGAATGGATTGAGGAAAGAACGCAACATGCCGGACTTCATCCCATTGTGCGTTCTTTCGGGAGATAAAAAAGGAGAATAGCATATGCAGGCACGCGGACCACTCATGATAGAGCACCGGCTCATTGAACGGATGCTCGCCATAGTTCAGAATGCGCTGGTGGAGGCAGAGAAAACCGGGGAAATCGATCCCCTGTTTGTTGACACCGCCGTTGACTTTATCCGGGTCTATGCCGACCGCACCCACCACGGGAAAGAAGAGGATATTCTGTTCCGGGACTTGGATAAGAAGGGGTTGTCAGAGGCAGACCGGCTGGTCATGAATGAACTCATTGCAGAGCATGTTTTCGGCCGGAGCATAACCAAGGAGCTGGTCGAGGCCAATACCCGGTATCGCACTGGTGACGCCGCTGCCCTTGGGGATATTGCCAGGTGCTTGCATACCCTGGTGGATTTCTACCCCAAGCATATCGAAAAAGAGGATAAGGTTTTTTTCCCTGCCTCCCGGGCCTACTTCACCGAAGCTGAAGACCAGGCAATGCTTGACGAATTCTGGGAGTTCGACCGGAAAATAATCCATGAGAAGTATAAGTCTGTTGTCGATGCCCTGGAAGGGAAATAATTCGAGGAACTTCCATTGGTCCCAGGCCTGTGCCGCTGTCCCCTCACACCCCCCGCTTCATTCCCGGCCAGAGCAGGGTGTGGAGCTGGAGCTGGAGCCGGGCCGGGAGCGCGTCGGCCATGAGCCACTCGGCCAGCAGGGCGGGCGCAAGGCGGCCGATCACCGGGGAGAGGATCAGCTTGGCTTTTTCTGCCAAGCGGTGGTCCCGGATCATGGCCGTGGCCCAGTCGTAGTCGGCGCGGGAGCTCACCACGAACTTGATCTCGTCGTGGGGGGCGAGCAGCTCGAGGTTGGCAAGGTCCATCTTTTCAGACATCCCGCTGTCCGGGCATTTGAGGTCGACGATCTTCACCACCTCTTTCGGCACCCGGTCAATGCTAATGCTGCCGTTGGTTTCCAAAAGCACGGTGCGGCCCCTTGCAAGCAGGGCCTCCATGAACGGGTAGACCCCATCCTGGAGCAGGGGCTCGCCGCCGGTGATCTCGATCAGGGCGTTGGGGTATCGGGCTGCCTCGCTCAGCAGGGTGCTGAACGGGGTTGCAGTGGCTGGTTCTTCGTAGGTGTACTTGGCGTCGCAGTAGGAGCAGCGCAGGTTGCAGCCGGAGAGGCGGAAGAAAAGGCAGGGGTAGCCCGCATAGGAAGACTCCCCCTGGATGCTGTAGAAAATCTCGGAAAGCTGCAGGGTTGGCTCAGCCCTCACGGTAGGTCACGCAGCAGTTCTCCGTTTCGCAGACCGTGACGCTGTAAGGCCGGTAGCGTTCGGTGGTGAGGGTGTCCCTGAGGCGGTCAAAGATATAGGCGGCGATGTTTTCGGAAGAGGGGTTTTTCTTCTGAAAGGCTGGAAGTTCGTTGAGATTCTGATGATCCAGCTCCTCCATGATCACATTCACCGCCTTTTTCAGGTTCTTGAAGTCGATGCCCATGCCCAGTTCGTCAAGCTCGGTGGCGCGCACCGTTACCTCCACCTTCCAGTTGTGGCCGTGGGGACGTTCGCAGTTGCCGGGATAGTCGCGGAGATGGTGGCCCGAGGAAAAATGGGTGCGGGTGAAGATATCGTACATAGGAAAACCTCTTGAGGGATGGGAAAAGTTCGTTTGTAAAAGTTTGCGGTCCGGGTACAATGTCCACTTGAAAAATGGACGTTTTTTGACTATGTAGTGGCACAGTTTTCGAAACATATCTATTCCCCCAAGGGAAGTCAACCGGTTCATGATTGCCGGGAGAATTTAGGAGCCGTTGCGAAATAACTTGTATTTCCCTGGCATTTTCGTTACGGCTCCTTATGCCGATAACGACTTGCAAAGGTGCAAGTAATCTTACTACAACGGCTTGCCGACAGGTGCGGACACCCCCCGCCTATCCGGGCAAGGAGACAAGACAATGGCTTTGATCGCGCCCTTTCGCGCCCTTCGATACAACCCGGCCAAGATTCAGCACTTGGAAGATGTGGTCACCCCGCCCTATGACGTGATCAATAATGAGGCCCAGGCCGCCTTTGCCGCCAAGAACCCCTACAACATGATCCATCTGGATCTGAGCAAGAACGTCAACGCCGAGCAGTTGACCGAGAGCCGCTACCTGCAGGCCAAGGAAACCTTTGCCAAATGGCAGCAGGAAGGGGTGCTGATCCGTGACAACGAGCCCGCCATCTATCTGTATCACACCGAGTATTCCCTGCCCTCGGGCAAGCGGCTCACCCGCAAGGGTCTGCTTTGCCTGGTGCAGTTGGCCGAGTTTGCCGAAGGGGTCGTCAAGCCCCACGAAAAGACCTTTTCCGGCGTCACCTCCGACCGGCTCAGCCTGCTGGACACCTGCCATGCCCAGTTCAGCCCGATCTTTTCCCTGTATCCCGACGCGGAGGGCCGGATACTGGCGTTGCTGGAATCCGCTCGCTCCGCCGAGCCGCTGGCCAGCGCCACGGATCACGATGGCTGCAATCATGCCATCTGGGGGGTGACCGATCCGGCGATCCTTGCCCAGGTCCGCGCGTTGTTCGCGGATAAATCCCTCTACATCGCCGATGGTCACCACCGCTACACCACGGCCCTCCAGTTTCGCGCCCTGATGCGGGAGCGGTTGGGCGAGGTGGCTGCCGACAGCCCTTACAACCACACGATGATGTATCTCTGCGGCATGGAAGACCCAGGTCTGTCCGTACTCCCCACCCACCGTCTGGTCCGGATGCCCGAATCCGTAACGCTGGCCGGGCTGATGACCAAGCTGGAGCAGAGCTTCATCCTTGAAGAGATCGTTGACGGCTCCCGCGAGACCCTGATGACCGAGGTTCTCTCCCGCATGGCGGAAAATTCCGGCGCGGCCACGATGTTTGGCTTGTACCATCCCCAGGAGGATCGCTGTTTGCTCCTGACCCTGCGCGCTGGCGTGATCGATGAGGCCCTTGGCGCCAAGCAGCCCGCATCCTTGCGCGAGCTGGATGTGGTGATCCTCTCCGACCTCATCATCGAGCGGCTGCTCCAGCTTAGTCATGACCGGTGTGTAAAGGAAGGGTTGGTGGAGTATTACAGCGATCCGGATACCGCCCTCGATGTGGCGATCAAGGAAGGCGAGAGCCGCACCGACCGCAGCCCTCTGCTTTTTCTGATGAACCCGACCCTGGTGTCCCAGGTAAAGCGGGTGGCGGACGAGGGGCTGGTCATGCCGCACAAGTCCACCTATTTTTACCCCAAGCTGCTCACTGGCTTGCTGCTCAATAAGATCGTGCCCGAAGAAAAGATTCCTTCCTGATCCCAGTCGGATGGGTATTGCCGAGGAGCTCAGCGAAGAAACCCTGTTTGGCGGCACGTTGCGCTGCCTGCAACCCCGGCAGGGCTACAGGTTTTCCGTTGATGCCGTTCTCCTGGCCCATTTCCTCACCCCGGAACCGGGCGCCAGGATTCTTGACCTTGGCGCCGGATGCGGGGTTGTCTCCCTGATCCTCTCCCACCGTTATCCCACCATCAGTCTCGTCGCCCTAGAGGTGCAGCCGCGTCTGGCCGATGTTGTCCGCCGGAACGTGGCCATAAACTCCCTTGAAAGCCGGGTTACGGTTATCGAAGGCGATTGCCGCCGGATTGCAGACCTATTATCTCAAGGCAGCTGTGACTGGGTGGCGGCAAATCCCCCGTACTTCCCGACCGGCAGCGGTCGCCATCATCCGGAAACAGAGCGGGCAAAAGCCCGGCACGAGATCCTTGGCGGGATTGGCGAGATGGCCGAGGCTGCGGCATTCGCCTTGAAACCCGGAGGGAGGGCGGTCTTTGTCTATCCGGCGGCGCGGGGAGAAATTCTGCTTGGCATCTTACGGGAAAAGGGGCTTGCGCCGAAGCGGTTGCGGATGGTGTATCCCTATCCCGAAGCGGAAGCTGGCTTGATGCTGGTGGAGGCGGTGAAGGATGGGGCCGAGGGGCTGGAAGTGCTGCCGCCGTTTTTCATTTGTCAGGAGCAGGGTGGGGTGTATACGGTGCAGATGGCTGCGATGTATGCTTGAGTCACTTAGAGGAAGAACAGGAGGGCAACGATGAAGATCACGATTATGGCGTGCAGCGGAATTCCGGAGGTTTTATGGAATGCTTTTCGCATGGGCAACATGATGCTTGAGAAGATGGACGATGTCTCCATCTTTCTGAACGGGCCGTCGGTTGGCTATGCCTCGCTGGCCACGGAGCAATATCCGCTCATCGAGCTGGCCAAGATTTTTACCCTTTCGGAAGGGGCGTTGCTGGCCTGAGGCAAGCTCCTTGACCTCCACGGCGTGGAGGAAGGATATCACCAGCGGGCAAAGCAGAGCGACCTGTACCAGCTCATTGACGAGAGCGACAGGTTCATTTCCTTCTGATCAGCTGGTTGCGCGCAACTCCGTCAGATTGTTCCGGGCAAATTCGATGGTCGGGTCCAGATCAAGGGCCAGTTCGAAGTAGCGGGCCGCTTCCTCATTATTGCCGAGCCTGCGATGATTAACGCCGAGGTTGGCGTAGTCGATGGCCGAGGCCGGGTTCAGTTCCACGGCCGGTGGAAATGGGCGATGGCTGTTTCGTACTCCTCCCGCTTGAAATGGCAGAAGCCCAGCAGGTTGTGGATGTCCGGCCGTTCCTCGTCGTGTTCCATCCCCTTGCGCAGGGCAGCAATGGCCCGGTCGTACTCTCCCATATCCTTCAGGCAATCGCCCAGGTGGGAATAGATGTAGGGGATGTCCTCCTCTTCCGGGTGCAGGGTTAAGGCCCGTTCTAGATGGGTCACTGCGGTGGCAAGGTCGCCTTGGGACTGCATGTTCTTGCCGAGGTAATACTCAAGAAAATAGGCGTCAGGCAGGTATTGCTGCATCTTGAGGAGTTGGACCAACTGCTGGTCTAAATCTTCAATGCGCTCGGTCACCAGTTTTGCGGCAAACAGCCCCACGTTGTTGATCCGGGAGCGCTCGCGGAAATGGCAGCCGGGGATGATGGAGTAGATCGCCGGAACCTGGAGTTTTTCGTGCATGGTGTTGATCACCAGCACCTCAAGACCTAAGCGGGACAGGGCTGCCAGGCAGCGTTCGATCTCGATGCGCATGTTGTTGTCGGCCAGTTGCGGCATCTCGTGGATGGAGATGGCTGCTTCCACCTCGGTGAGGTAGCGCACCTCGTCCATGGACAGGGGCTTGGGCAGCCCGCTGGCCACATAGTTGGCCTGGGAGTTGAAGTCTCCGGCCAGCTGGGCCACCTCGGTGATCGCCCGGATCAGGGCCTTTTCCGGGTCCGGCGTAGTGCCTGCGGTGTAGACAATCTCGCTTGATTCCGGGAAGGTGGAGCGGTCGATGGCCAGGGCCGCCACCGTGGGGATGCCGGTGTCCAGGGTGAAGTCATTGAGATAGAGTTCGATGTTGTTTTTGGCAAACTTGTCGAGCAGCTCGCGGGCCACCGGATCGGTGACGGAGTCCGGATCGATGGCCGGGGTAGGGAGGTGGTGGTGGTTGACCAGGGAGCAGACATGCCGCTCCACCAGTTCGCTGATCCCCTGGAGGATCGCCTCCTCAAAGGTGTTGCCCGCCGACGGCCCGTTGAACTCGTTGATCGCGTAAAACCAGCTGAAGGGCACCAACAGCACCTCGCCGCTGTTAAGATTGGTGGCCCAGGTCCATTGGATGGGGATGTCCTCGATGAGTCGCTCCAGGGTGGCGATGTCGGTGTTCTCGTCATGCACCGAGAGCAGGAGGCGCACCAGGGGCAAAAGCGGCTGGCCGGATTTCTTGAGGTTGGCGTAGGTGTCGGTGATGAAGTTTGCTTCGTTTTGTTTGAAGGAAAAAAAGCTGAACCGCTCGGCCAGTTCCATGCAGGCGCTGGCCTGGGACTGCTCCGGCGAGCTGCCCTTGCCCATCTGCTTCTTGTTGCCGATCACTGCCTGGGCATCTTTGCCGCAAACGCTGAAATAGACTGGAATGTCGAGCCGGCCGTTGTCGATGCGGCGCACCTCCTGGAGAATGTCCAGTTTCACCTCGGCAAGCCGCGCCTTGAAGCGGTTCACCGTTTCCATGGGGCTGCAGACCTTGTCCTGGTCGATGGTATAGTGTTTGAAGCAGTCGGCGGGCCGGATGGGGGAGTTGTTCATGGGATTACCTGCGTCTAACGTCGTAAAAACAAGAGAATATGCTGAATCAGAAGAGGGGGATTATTCCCGACCGGCGAGTCGTTGTCAAGCAGAAGGCTCTGTTGCAATGTGGGATATTTTTCTGCGGTTAGAAAAAAAGGACAAGAGTCCAGACCAGCGCCACGTTGGCCAAAGCGAGGAACACGGCGGCTGAGCCCATGTCTTTCGCCCGTCCGGACAGAGTGTGGTGTTCGGTGCCGAAACGGTCCACCACCGC
Source organism: Desulfurivibrionaceae bacterium (assembly GCA_041662645.1). Classification (GTDB taxonomy): domain Bacteria; phylum Desulfobacterota; class Desulfobulbia; order Desulfobulbales; family Desulfurivibrionaceae; genus Thiovibrio. The sequence goes on along the minus strand of JBAZSA010000014.1, from coordinate 13,595 downwards.
TTCGATGGCGCTGTTGAGGATTTCGACGATCAGCACCAGCATGAGCGAACCGAGGAGCAGGGCTTTAGCCATTCCGGTTTCGCCAAGCCAGAGTCCGAAAGGCGCCAGAATGAGGCAAAGGATCAGCTCCTGCTGAAACGCCTTTTCGTGCTTCAGGGTGGCGGCGAGTCCTGCCATGGACCAGCCGAAGGCATTGCGAATCCGGGTGAACCCCGCGCCGCTTTTTTTGCCCATGGTGCTCTCCTAATGGTTTGCTGGCAATGCCAAGGATGATGACCCGTTGAGGTTTTCTTGCCGGAAGCCGCAAAAGCTGTCACAATATAGCAGGGATATCGAAAAAGTCCATCCCGGCTTTTTTGTTTCCATATCGCCGGAGAGCGCGCTGGCCGGGGAGAGCTAAAGATCACAAAGGAGCAAGGCCATGGCTGATTGTGAGATATTCAAGGAAGTGCAGGATTTTTACCGGATCATCCCCTTGAAGATGCTGCGGCGTACCCCAGGGGTGTTTTTTGACAATGTGCCCATGGGGTGTCTGCCACGGATCGACGCCATCGACCGGGTGCTGCACGAAAAGAGCGCGGTTTCCCCGGGTCCGGTGGGCGAGGTGGCCCGCCCATGGTACATGCATCCCCACCAGGACGACAACCTCATCGTTCTCTACGGCACGCGGGAGGTGGATATCTATATCCAAGCGCATGGCATGGAGAGCTTCACCGTTACCCCCAGCCAGATTATGCACGGAGGCAAGGTGCTGCTCGACGAGCCAGCCATGCTGGTCTGGCCACGGTATGTGTTCCACCGCATCGTCAGCGGCCCGGAAGGCTCGGCGTCGCTTAATTTTGCCGTGCATTACGAGGGGCTCGACATGCGGACCAACTTCAATATCTACGACTTGGATACGGCAAGCGGCAAGTATCGGGTAATCCGCGAAGGGTTCCGGGATCAGGGAAAATAGTCAGGCTCTTGCACGAAAAAGGAGAAAATTATGGCTGCGCCAACAGTGGATCAGGAGCTGTGTATCGGTTGCGGGGTGTGTGCGGAGTTGTGCCCGGCGGTGTTCGAATTGCGGGATGATAAATCATGGGTGATCGGCCCGGATCAATGCCATACCTGCGATTGCGAAGAGGCCGTGGTCTCATGCCCGGTCAGCGCCATCGAAATCCGGTAACGGTCCGGCAGCACCACATCTGCTTCGCAGTCTTTAGCTGTCATCGGCCTGCTGCCGACAATTGACACGCGCATCTGCGGCAGCAGCGAAGCGGCGCTGCCGGCCCCTTCCCTTCCTTGGTTTTCTTTTAATTCCGGTGTCAGGTAGTTCCGCTTTCCTGCCTGCTGGTCTTCCTGACTTACTGATCGAGAATCTCCCGCACCTTCTGCAACAGCTTCGTGGGTGAAAGGGGCTTGGCCAGCAGGGGGATTGTGTCTCCCATGGTGGCCTTTTCGCGGAGCATGTCCGGTGCGTAGCCGCTCATGAAAATCGTCTTTATCCCCGGCCGGATTCTGCTGATTGCCTCATAGGCTTCCTGACCGTTCTTCTTCGGCATGATGATGTCGAAGAGAAGCAGCTGGATGGCGGTTTGGTTTTCCTCGAATTTTCGCACTGCTTCCTCACCGTCAACCGCTTCGATCACCGTGTAGCCGAACCGGGTAAGCGCTTTTCTGGCAAGGATTCGCAGGGATTCATCGTCCTCGGCCACCAGGATTGTCTCCGTGCCACTGACCGGGGCGGCTTCCTCCTTCGCGATGGTCTCCTCTTTCTGCGCTTCCGAGACAATCAATGGCAGGTAAAGCCGGAAGGTGGCGCCCTTGCCGGGCTCACTGTACACGTTGATGTATCCCTCGTGTTGCTTGATGATCCCGTAGACCACGGCCAGTCCCAATCCGGTGCCCTTGCCCACGTCCTTGGTGGTAAAGAACGGCTCGAAGATCCGGTTGCGGGTTTCTTCATCCATGCCGGAGCCGCTGTCGGCGACAGTGAGCAGCGCAAAGGGGCCTGGCGTGCCAAAGCCATGGGCCTCAATGAAATCCCGGTTCAGGATCGTCTGTTCCGCCGTGATGCTGAAGGTGCCGCCCTTGGGCATGGCATCCCGGGCGTTGGTGGCGAAGTTCATCAGCACCTGCTCCAGCTGGTAGCTGTCGGCAAGAACGGTGAGCGGCTGGTCCGGGAGCCGGGTTTCGCAGGTGATGTCCTCGCCGATCACCCGAACGATGAATTTTTCTACCCTTTTGATGACTTCGCTCAGGTTCACGGGCTTGCGCTCGCTGATCTGTTTCCGGCTGAATAGGAGGAGATCCTTGGTGAGGCGGGCGGCCCGGTCGGCGCCTTCCAGCATGTTTTTGATGTTCAGGCGCTGGGGATCATCCGGGGCCATGGACATGAGGGCCAGCTGGCCGTAACCGATGATGGCCATGAGGATGTTGTTGAAGTCGTGGGCCACGCCCCCGGCCAGGGTGCCGATGGATTCCATCTTTACGGCGTGGCGCATCTGTTTTTCCAGACTGCGATGCTCGGTGAGGTCCAGACAGGAGCCGATGAACCCGGCGAAAGCGCCGGAGGCGTCATAGCGGGGATGGCCCTGGTCGAGGAGCCAGCGGTATTCGCCGTCGTGCCGGCACAGGCGGTACTCCATGGCAAAGGGCTGCCTGGTTTCGAAGGCCTTGGTGTAGATTTGCAGGCAATGCGCCAGATCATCGGGATGCACCCCGGCGGCCCAGCCGTCGCCCAGCTCTTTTTCCAGACTGCGGCCGGTGAAGGCCAGCCAGGGCTTGTTGAACCATATGCAGCCCTTGTCGAGGCCGGACATCCAGATCAGGGCGGGGGAGGTGCTGGCCACGGTGGCAAAGAGCTGCTGCGACTCACGCAGGGCCGCTTCGGTCTGGCGGCGGCCCTCTTCCTGCTCGGAAAATTCCAGGGCAAAGGAGATGTCGCGGGCCAGTTCGTCAAGCAGTTGGACTTCGTTTGTATTGAAAAAGTGGGGCTCATCGGCGTAGAAGCTGATGGCCCCCCGGATTGTACCGAAGACGACAAGGGGGAAGGCTGCGGAGGAACGGTAGCCGCGCTGCAGCGCCTCGGCCCGCCAGGGGGCCATGCGCGCATCATGTTCGATATCGTTTACCACGCAGTAGCACCCTTCCCGGATGGCCGATCCCGTCGGCCCTTGATCAAAGGGAGCTTTTCCCAAAGTGATGCAGAGCTTGGCGAGGTAGCCGTCCTCCATCCCGGCGCTTGCCGCCTGGGTGACCTCCCCTGAAGCCTGGTCAAGCAGTCCGATCCAGGCCAGGCGGAAGCCGCCATCCTCCACGGCAATGCGGCAGGCCGTTTGAAACAGCTCTTGCGGGTCGCGAACCCGGATGATGGTCTGGTTGATGTTGCTCAACACCGCATAGACGCGGTTTAGCTTCTTGAGCGTTGCCGCGGTTTCAAGCCGTTCCCGGAAAAAGGCCATCCGCTGGTGTTGCCAAACAAAGGCCATGATTGCGCCGACCCCGATGAGCAGGAGCACGACAAATCCGCCCATGGTCCAGAGATGTTCCCGCAGCGGAGCATAGGACTCCGAGATATCTATCTTGCTCACCAGAGCCCAGGGGGAATCCGGGATGGGGCGCACATCGGCGATCACCGGTACGCCGCGATAGTCAAGGCCTTTTGCGACCCCGGTCTGGCCCAGGGCCGCCCAGGTGGCGGGAAGATCGCTCTGGCTTAAAGGGAAGCGCAGGGTCAGGGCGGTATTTTTTTGAAACCTGAGCTCGTTTAAAAAGACCACCTCCTGCCTCTCCCGGCGGACCAGCAGGGTTTCCGCCGTCTGGCTGGGGATGGGCCAGCGTTGGAGAAAGGGATAGAGATATTTCTCCGGATTGATGCGCAAGGAGATGATTCCCAATGGCCGGTTGCCGTTCTGCCGGTCGAGAATGGGGATGCAGAGGGCAAGGTGGACGCGTCGGTCATTGTCGCTCCGGTAGAAATCAGAAAATGCTGGCCGGCCGGATTGCAGGACTTCGGACAGCATTTTCAGTTCGCCGGCGCTGGCTTGCCCAATATTCCCGGGTGTTGACAACCGGGTTGCCCCGTTGATGTCGAGCAGGCGGACCTGATCATACTGATAGTGCGCCCGGAATTTATTTAGCCATTCCAGAAGCTCTTGGTCATTGGCTTGATCCTCGGGGTGTTCCAGGTAGCGGCGGACAAGGGCGGCAAAGGGGGCATTGCCGGAGAGGAGATTGGCATCCTCTTTCCGTTCCTTGCGGTACTGCTGGAGTTCGTTCACCTTCAATTCGGCGATGGCTGAAAGCTGGCGTGCCACCCCGGCGCTGTGATTCTCTTCATGGCTCCGGTAGGTGAGGAATCCGGCAATAACGATGCCCGCCGCCAGAAAGAAAAAAATCAGGATGAAGGTATATATAACGCGGGGGGCGGATTCTGCCTGCAGCCGGGCCAGCCAGGCAGGCGGCAGGGCAAGGGCGAGCAGGCTGCTCCCCAGAAACATGAAGGCCATGCTGGTCAGGGCCGCGGGTGGAATGTAGGAGCTGCCGTAGAGCAGGGGCGCCCCATACACATAGGCCAGAACGAAAACAAAACCGCTCCCTGCCAGGAGAGTGGCGAACAGTCCCCCCACAGTGGCAAGCCGGGGCCGGTTGGCCGACGAGGCGAGGAACGAAAGGGACGCGAGCAGGAAGCAGAAAGCCGTGGCCGGAGACATATGGCCGATGGGGGTTTCTCCGCCGGGATGAATGATGGTTATGCCGGAATGTTCCGCTTCCAGATATATGCCCTGGCAGGAGAGAATGAAGAGCGTCAGTGCGGCCACCGCCCCAGCCGAGACGATGGTCAGGCCCGTCCAGTACGCTCCGCGGTGCGGAGGGCGGGAGCGGAGGAAGAGCGCCACGGCGTAGAGCACGAACAGGAGGGCAGTGCTCGGCGCCACAGGAATAGTCCCGGAGCCGAGGCTGGAAAGAAAAGGCGAGCCAAGCATCCAGCCGAGAAGAGCGATGCCTCCCGTAGCGGCCACAATCCCAGCGCAGATGCGAACCAGGAGCTGAAAGGGCAGGGGCTCCCTGGCAACGGGCAGGAGGGGGGAGCCGGTTTTTTCCTTGTTCCGGAGATCAGCGGCCATGACGTATCGTGTCGTCCTTTGAGTGGGGAAGTGGTATGGCAAGCTTCTGCCGTGGGTTGGCCTGGGATCAGGAGGGGATGCTGGGCCAGCCGATATTCTCCCACCAGTTTTCTTTCCCTTTCCAGTACCGCAGGGTCTGGATTGCCCCGTTGATCACCGAGTGCATGGGGTCCGGGGCAACCCGCACCTCAAGGTTGGTGCTTGCCGCGATCAGGCTGTCCATGCCGGTGATGCAGCTGCCGCCGCCGGTGAGACAGATGCCGGACTCCAAAACCTCGCAGGAGATGTTTTCCGGAAGTTTGTTGATCCCTGTTGCGATCATCTTGAGGATTTTTGCCAGTACCGGGGCCATGGCGTCGAGGATCTCCCGGCTGTGCACCGCGATGTTCACTTCCCTGCGGCGGATGATATCCATCCCCTGCACCGGGATATCCCTGCCGGTCATATCATTGCCCTGCTGCAAGGCGGCAAGTTCGTGGGTCAATCGTTCCGTTTCGGCTGGGGTGGGGCAGACCCTGTGCCGGGAGATGATCGCGGAGCGCACCGCTTTTTGCAGATCGCTGCAGGCCGTGCGCGTCGCGGTGGCGAAAACCAGCCTCCCGTCACGGATCACGGCCATGTCGGTAACGCCTTCGCCGATATCGATGAGCATCTGGGCGGAGGGCAGGGTCACGTCGATTCCCGCGCCGATTGCCGCGGCCCAAACCTCCGGGATAATGGCCACCTGGGAAGCGCCTGCGTCAAGGACAGCCTTTGTCAGCAGTTTTCGTTCAAGCTCCGAGGTGTCGGTGGGGGCACAGGCCAGGGAGACCGGCTGCCGGAGGCCGGTGCGTTCCCGTTTCAGCAGGGGTTTCAGGAGGCTGACGGCGTTGTGGATGTCAACAATCACCCCGCCGCGCAACGGGGAAGAGGCCAGGTGGTTGTTGAGGTAGGAGAAGTAATCATCCGGGGCTTGAATTTCTTGATCCTGACGAGTGTGCCGGACCAGGGACGGTTCTTCGCGGAAATCGTCTCCCTGGCCGGAGTAAATCCTGGTGTTGGCCGTGCCGAGATCAATGGCAATGCAGGGTTGGCTAAGTATTTGCCGGAAGCATGCGAGCATGGCATCGTGTCCTGAAAGATTGCTGGAGGAAAATATTCCTCTCAAGATACCTATTCCACTGGAAAATGACAACTGGTTGTTTTTCCCGTGGAATCATGCCCCAGGTTGGGGGAGATCGTCAAGTTTTTCGTCGATCTCCGGCAGTTCGATGGTCACATTACGCAGGGCATGGCTCTGACAGGAAAGCCGCCAGCCCGCGGCAATCAGCGCTTCTCCCAGTCGGGCTATTTCGGAAGGCCGTACCGGCGAAAGCCCGGAAGCACCGTCAATCACCCGGAACCGGCAGCGGCCGCACGCGGCCTTGCCGCCGCAGACGGTCTGAACCGGAATCCTCGCCATGAGCAGATTGTTGAGCAGGCTGAAGGCCGGGTTAACGGCGAGGCTGACGCCTCGGTTGGCAATACGAATCTCGGGCATCGTCTCCTCTCTTTCCTCTATTCGTGCAGCATGGGCGAGGCCTTGGGGTTGAATGGGTTGGTGCGCACCCCCAGGGAGTAGAGATAGGGGTAGTGCTGCTTGATGTAGAGCATGTAGCTCACCCACTGGCCCACCAGCGAGCCGTAGGCCCGGTTGATGTCGCCGGTCAGGTGCTTGCGGTCGGCAGGAGGCAGGGCGGCGAAATCGAGCCGGACGCCTAGCTCCTCGTTGAGGTGGAACACCGCCTGGAGATGTTCGGTGAAGTGTTCATGCTCCAGGGTAATGGGGTTTTCCAGCAGATCCACCAGGGAGCGGCGTTGACTGGCGAGAAAGGCCTGTAGTTCTGGGAGGGCGATTCTTTCCAGTTCCACTTGGAAGACGCACTCCTTGATCTTCTTGGCCGCCTGCATGAACTGCTGATCGGTCCAGTGCTGATTGATGGAAAGCTCCTCGCAGAACTGCTCGCGGTGCGGGTCCGCCTGGGCGCAGAGGGCGAGCAGCCGGGTGCCCACCTCGCTGAAGTAGACACCGATGATCAGATGGAGCTTGCGACGGTGTGTCTGGATTTCCCTGCGGCTCAACATAATCTCGGTGGCGTTGGCCACCACGCCCAGAAAGGCGCCGGTTCCAAGAAGTATTAGGACGATGGCCAGCATCTTGCCCATGGGGGTGAGGGGATGGATATCGCCGTAGCCCACGGTGGCGATGGTGACCATGCTGAAATAAAAGGCATCGATGGCCGAGAGCCCTTCTACCCGCATGAAGGTTATGGTGCTGAGGATCAGGACCAGGACAATGGTTGCGATAAAGAAGCGGAGCCGGGAATGGAGGTGATTCATGGGATGTCCTTTTGGGTTGTCGCAAGCGCTGAGCGCAGGGTGAGAACGGCGATCTCGCCGGGGCAGTTGAAACGCAGCGGCGCGCCGGAGGCGCCGACGCCACGGCTGGTGAAGCCCTGCATGCCATGGTATTGCCAGAACCCCCTGGCGGTGAAGCGGGGGGCGCTGCTGTTGGTGTAGATGGGGGTTCCCGAGCCAAGGCAGATCTGGCCGCCGTGGGTATGGCCGCAGAGGTAGAGGCTGGCGTGGTGGGCCGCCGCCTCCTGGTACGCCTCTGGGGAGTGGGCGAGCAGGATGCTGAAGGCGTTGGGCGGCACGGCGCCAAGCGCTCTGGCCGTGTCATGGGTTTTGTAGTAGTTGGGGTCGTCGATCCCGGCCAGCCAGAGGTTTTCGCCGTTTTCTTCGATCAGGGTTGCGTCGTTGACCAGCATCAGCATCCCTGCTTCCTCGAAATCCGGGACCATCTCGATGCAGTCATGGTTGCCCAGCACCCCGAAGATTCCGTGCTTCGTTGTGATATGGGGCAGCAGGCGGCGCAGCTCCCTGAGGCTTGGGGCGATGGGGCCGTAGGTTTCCATCCGGATGTCGCCGCCGATCAGGCAGAGGTCGAAGCTTTGCCCATCAAGGCGGGCGAGGATGCGATCGACCAGCCCCGGCAACCCGTCGAGGTGGAGATCGGTGAGCAGCAGGATGGTAAAGCCGTCAAATGTCTTGGGCAGGGAAGGGCAGATGATCTCGCGTTCGGTGAGTTCCGGCTGGAGGGCGTTGGCAATGCCCTGTTGGTAGTGGCCCAGCAGCCTGAAAACGGTGGACACCAAGACCCGGTTGTAGAGCAGGGAGGAAAGATTGAACAACACATGCCAGCGGGCCAGGGGCTGGTGGCAGGAGCGCCATTCGCGCAGCCGTACCGTGGAGCGGACAAAGCGCGGATAGTTTTCCATGGGGGGCTTGAAGAGGATATATTTCCAGAACCAGGCCCCGGCATGGGCCACCGGTACGAAAATGGCCAGGGCCAGAGCGGCTGACCAGAAAGGGGTCTGCATGCGACTGGCCAGGTAGAGGGCGGGCAGCAGTGCTTCGAATATTTGGTCCAGCCCGAAAACCGATTCGCCGCTGGCAAGGTGCAACCGCCGTTTGATGAAGCTGGAAAGGAGATCGCCTGCCATGAGCAGGGTTGCGGCACATGCCGCCGTCTGCCAGGAAACCCCAAGCAGCGGAAAGGCCAGGGTGCAGCCCACAAGGCTGGCCAGGATGCCCCGGATGGTTTTATGGGGGCCGAAGAGCGGCCTGCCGTCAAACCAGGTTGCCCCGTGGTCCAAGGGACGGCCCAGACGATCGCCCAGGGCCAGGCTGGCCAGGGGCGGCAGCAGGTTGCCCCAGAAGAGAAAGCAGAGGATCTTGATGGCGGCGGTCATTGGTGATGCGCTCGTGGAATTTCAGAATTTGTTTCAAGCAGGTGCTTCGACAGGCTCAGCACGAACGGAATATCGTCAAGATAACATCCGTTCCCCCTGAGCTTGTCGAAGGGCAGTTTTTGCGAGCCCATCATCTGTGTCCTGTGAGGTCTGGTTCAGCGCAGGGGCGGATTAAAATAACCGTAACGCAGCCTGGGGAAACGCTGTTTCAGCTGCCTGAGCCAGTTGCGGATGCCCATGGGCGGGCCGTCTTCCTGAAATTCCAGGGCCGAAAAATACCAGTCCGGGTCCATGTTGAGATTGCGGAGCTGGAGGAAATCCGGCTGGTATTCAGCGATCAGCTCGCACAGGGCGGCAAACTCCGCCGGGTCGTCGGTGAAGCCGGGCAGGATGAAATAGTTGAGCGAGACAAAGCGGCCATGCTGCTTCATGACCCGGATCGACTGCTTGACCGAATCCAGGCTGAACCCCTTGGGCCGGTAATAGCGCTGGTGGTAGACACTTTGCGCGCTGTTCATGCTGACCCGCAGGCTGTCGAGGCCCGCATGGGCCAGACGGTCCACGGCTTGGGGCAGGCCGGCGTTGCTGTTGAGGTTGATGGTGCCCTGGTCGGTCTGCTTGCGGATCAGGAGGATGGCTGCCTCAATGGTGTCGGCCTGGAGCAGGGGTTCGCCCTCGCAGCCCTGGCCGAAGCTCGCCACCCCGCCCTTGACCGATTTGAGATGGGGCACGGCGATTTCGGCGATCTCCTTGGGGGTGGGGACAAAGGCGATCCGGTCCTGGGTGGAGGGGCAGCAGCCCGAGGGCTGGAGCGAGATGCAGCCCAGGCATTGGGCGTTGCATACCGGCGAGCAGGGCAGGGGCGCCTCGAACTGGCGCAGGAAATAGTTGATCGCCGCGGGACAGCGGTAGGTGAGGCAGCACTTGCCCAGATGCTGGATGAGCCGGTTCTGCTCGTGTTGCCTCAGCCATTGTTCGGTGCGGCGGACGAGTTTTTCCGGCTGGAAGCGGTTCATCTCCTGGCGTTTGTCCGGATCGCTTCTGAATGCGCTGACCCAGAACTGGCCGTCGAGCCAGCCCACGGCGGTGTAAGCAAAAAGCGGCAGGTGGGGCAGGTCTCCCTTTGGTTTTTCAAATCCGGCCCAGTGGATAGCGGTGTGCGCCGGGGACATGAAGGCCGCCACCGCCTGGATGCCGCCGTCCGGGTCCAGGGGGTTTTCTGCAACCAGCAGGGGCTCGCCGGTTTCCGGGTCGATGCCCACCGGCTTGCGTCCCGGCAGCACGAAGATGTCGCTGCCCTCGGGCAGGGGGATAAGGTCTTCGAGACTGGGCCGGGAAAAATGGCTGCCGCTGCGCCCTGCCATGTCGAGTTCGGGATAATCCGTGATCTCGCCTGCGGCGTTGGCAAAAACCAGGCTGGGGGGGGTGTCGGGATGTCGGGTTGGGCTCATAGTCTGCGGCCGGGCCTTGAAATATTCGTTGTTTGTGTTGTTCAACTGGTACTCTTGCTCACGGTCGTAATAATATATGCCCCAATATTCCGCTATCTCTTTTGGCTGAAAGCTCGGGCTTACTCATCCTGCCGGCTTCCCAGTGTTTTTGCGTAGAGGTTTTGCGCCAGTTCCTGGTGTTCCTTGGTTTCTTTGGCGAGAAATTTCATAGTGCTGCTCGCTTTTTCCGTCATCCCTTCAAAAAGGGAGAAAACGTTTTTTTCGATCAGGCATCGCTCCAGATCAATGGTGCAGACCAAAGCCTGGCGGGCGTCAAAGCCATCTGTCTCCGCCCGGTTGATTTTCTCCTCAATTCCATGCACAAAGGTTTCCAAGATATGGGGTTTGATGGATTTCTCGCTGAAGAGCACCACTTTTTTTTCGCTTGCGTCCCGAAGCTGTTTGACCCAACCAGCATGTTTTTTTTCTTCCCGGGCGAGTTTGTGCCATAATTTTTCATACACGGGAAACTTTTTGGCAAAGATTTGGTAAAGCTTGGCCAACAGGGTTTCTTGCTTCAGCATCAGGGCGAGGATTTCGTGTTGGTCTGACTTACGTTCGCGGTCTGTTGTCATATTGCACTGTTGTTAAGAGGGAAAGTGTGGCGTGGTCAGCGATCATCCGATTTGAAAAGTATGGAATTATGTTGGCAGAGAGGGGAAGAGGGTGTCCAGTGATTTTTTTGAGGGACTCTTTTCCGATGGACATCCGTGCCGCCACCGTAGGATAATCAGGCAAAAACCTGTTGAGTTTCTGCGATAATTGTGTATTTTGTCCCTCTTGATTTCGGCAACAATTCCCCGAGGAGGATATCAGATGCAGCAGACAGCGGAAGCAAAGGCCTGGAGTATCGACAAGGCCCGGGAGCTGTACGGCATTGCCCGTTGGGGATTGCGCTATTTTGATATCAACGGCCGCGGCCAGGTGACCGTGGCTCCGCTTAAAGAACAGGGCGGCTCCATCGCCATCGTCGACGTGATCAAGGAGGCGGTGGAGCAGGGGTTGCATTTTCCCATGCTTATCCGCTTTCACGACCTGTTGCGCAACCGGGTGGAGCGGATCAACAAGGCTTTCAACGACGCCATTGTCGAGCTGGAGTACAAGTCCATCTACCGCGGCGTCTATCCCATCAAGGTCAACCAGCTGCGGGAGGTGGTCGAGGAGATCATCGACGCGGGCAAGCCCTTCCATCACGGCCTTGAGGTGGGTTCCAAGCCGGAACTGTACGCGGCGCTGGCTTTCCACGAAGACCGGGAAAGCCTGATCATCTGCAACGGCTACAAGGATGCCCTCTATATCAAGACCGCGCTTCTGGGCCGTAAGCTGGGCAAGAAGATCATCCTGGTGGTGGAGAAGGTCGAGGAAGTCGTCAATATCATCCGCTATGCCAAGGAGTTGAAGGTGGCGCCGATGATCGGCCTCAGGGTCCGCTTGATGAGCGGCGGCAAGGGCAAGTGGGAAAAATCCACCGGAGAGGACGCCAAGTTCGGTCTCTCTACCCAGGAAATTCTCCAGGTTTCCGATCTGCTTAAAGAGGCCGAGCTTGCCGACTGCCTCAAGCTCGTGCATTTTCACAGCGGCTCCCAGATTCCGGACATCCTCACCATCAAGAAGGCGGTGCGGGAAGGGGCCATGTTCTACGCCAAGATCAGGCAGATCGGCCATGCCCTCGAATACATTGATGTGGGCGGGGGGCTGGGCGTGGATTACGACGGCAGCCGCACCACCTTCCATTCCTCCATCAACTATTCCCTGAACGAGTACGCCCGGGACATCGTTTACAACATCATGGATGTCTGCGATTCCCAGGGGGTCGAACACCCGGTGATCATCAGCGAGTCGGGGCGGGCCGTGGTGGCGCATCATTCCGTGCTGGTGGTGGAAACCTTCGGCGACATCAAGAAGATGGAACACGCCAAGGAGCCTGCCAAGCCGGAGATCAGCCATAAATTAGCGGAAGAGGCTTGGTACAACTACACCCATGTCAACCCCAGCAATCCGCTGGAGGCCTACCACGACGCCCTGCACAACAAGGAGGAGACCCAGGTCCATTTTGAGCTGGGTCTCATCGGCCTGGAGGTGAAGGCGGAGGTGGAGAAGCTTTTCTGGCTCACCGGTGCCAGGGTGCTGGAGCATTTCAAGGATGCCGAGTACAAGCCCGATGATATTGTCGAGCTGGAAAGCAAGTTTTCCGACCAGTATCTCTGCAACTTCAGCGTGTTCCAATCATTGCTCGACCATTGGGGCTACGGGCAGCTCTTCCCGATCATGCCCCTGCACCGGTTGAACGAGGAGCCCCAGCGGCGGGGAACCCTGGCCGACATCACCTGCGATTCCGACGGCACGGTCTCCAAGTTCATCAACCTGTACGAGGAAGGGGTGGACACCCTGCCGCTCCATGATCTCAACGGCAAGCCCTATTATCTCGGGGTTTTTCTCACCGGCGCCTACCAGGACATCATGGGCGATCTGCACAATCTCTTCGGTCGAGTGAACGAGGCCCATGTGTTTCTGGATGAGGATGAGGAGTCCGGGTATTACATCGAGGAGACCATTGAGGGCACCACCATGGAAAAGGTGCTGGCCCTGGTCCAGTACACCGGCACCGATCTGAAGCGGAAGATGAAGAGTCAGGTGGACAGCGCCATCAAGGAAGACAGGCTGCGGCCCAATGAGGCCATGCGGCTCTTGGGCGAGTATGAAAAGGGGCTGAAGGGCTACACCTACTTGGACCTCAAGAAGGTGCGGAAGAAGGGGTAAGGATGAAGGTGAAAGGCTGAAGGATACAGGACAGGTCAGGGGATGGGGGAGCAAGGGCGGTTTTTAGCTTTTATGCTTTAACCTTCGGCCTTCATCCTTTGACCTTCATCCTCGTTCTATCCTGCCCTCAATCCTTGGGGCGGAGAACCTTGAGCACGGATTCGACGACCTGGTAGATTTCGAGGTCGTCGCCAAACACGTCCTGCACCTTGTCGTTTTCCACGAGATCCTCGCAGATGTACTGGGTCACATAGAGACTCAGAAAGTTGGGGTCAACCACCAGTTGCCGCAGCGGAGCGATCTTGTACAGCATGTCGAATTCTTCCATGTTGGAGAGCTTCTCGAACAGCTCATGGAAGAGTTTCCGGATCGCGGTTTCGTCGGTGATCTCGACGATCTTTTTGTCCAGCAGCCGCTGCACCATCTTGGTTGCCAGCTCATCCGCGTTCTTGTGGAGCATT
>JBAZSA010000013.1:0-27850 GCA_041662645.1 Desulfurivibrionaceae bacterium | reverse complement strand
CGCCACCTCGGAGCAATGCCAGGTGGAGGCCTTTTCCCTTGAGCAGCGGCCCCATATCCTCGGGATGCAGTTTGAAAACCATGTCGCGTTTTCCGAGGATATCAGCCTGTGGCTGGAACAGGACTGGCAGTGGCTCGCCTCGTTCCGCTCCCTGGTGGTGCGGCCCGCTGATCTGCTCGCCGAGGCACACCGCTTGCGGACGCAGATTTCCGACGATTTCCACCGGTTTTTTAGCGATTATCTACAGCTTATTTCTTGATGGTCTCCCAGGGGCAATTGGAAAAATCCGGCAGGGCAATCCCGTATTTTTTGATGCGATAGCCCATCTGGCGCTGGGTCAGCCCCAGCTCCCTGGCGGCCCTGGCCTGCACCCATCCGTGCCGCCGCAGGGCTGCCTCCACTTCTTCCTTTTCCATATCCTTTAAAAATTTGGGCGCGGAGTTCCCTGATAGGAATTCGCGCGGCAATCCGGGCCGTTCCGTAGCCGATGGCGATGGTGATGGGGCAAGGCGGCAAGAGGGCGCGGCCGGATCCTCTGCCTCCGGTTCTGCGGTGATGTAGCTCGGCAGCTCCCTGGAGACAATGGTGTCGCTGTCCGCCATGATCACCAGACGCTCGATGAGGTTCTGCAGTTCGCGGACGTTGCCCGGCCAGGAGTAGCCGCAGAGGAGCTGGACCACGGAGCTGGAAAGGCGCACCTCCCGCATGTTCATCCGGTTGCTCTCCTGCAAGAAATGATCGAGGAGCAGGGGGATGTCTTCACGCCGGTCCCTGAGCGGCGGCAGGACAACGGGAACCACGTTGAGGCGGTAGAAAAGATCCGCCCGGAAGGTTCCCTGTTCGACGCACTCCTCCAGGCTTCGGTTGGTGGCGGCGATGACCCGGACATTGACCGTGATGGTCTGGGTGCCGCCCAGCCGCTCGAAGGTCTGCTCCTGCAACACCCTGAGCAGCTTGGCCTGCAGGGGTAGGGGCAGCTCCCCCACCTCGTCGAGGAAGATGGTGCCGTTGTCGGCCAGCTCGAAGCGCCCTTTCTTGAGGTTGGCCGCGCCGGTGAAGGCCCCTTTCTCATGGCCGAGCAGCTCGCTTTCCAGAAGGTTCTCCGGCAGGGCCGCGCAGTTGATCTTGATGAAGGGCTTGGCCGCCCTTGGGCTTGCCTGGTGGATGGCCCGGGCCACCAGCTCCTTGCCGGTGCCGGATTCCCCCAGGAGCAGGGCGCTGGCCCGGCTCGGCGCCACCTTGTCGATGTAGTTGTACACATCCTGGATTCGCTTGCACTGGCCGATGATGTTGTGCTGGTTGTAGCGGCTGCGCAGCTCTTTCTTGAGCAGCAGGTTCTCCTCCACCAGTACCTGCTGCTTGAGGGAGACGGTCTTGTGCAGCCGCAGGAACTGGGCGATGAGCATGGCGACCACGGTGAGGAAGCGGATGTCTTCCTCAAAGGAGATCTCCGGGCCGAACAGCCTGTCCACGGAAAGGACGCCCACCGGCCCCTCGGGCAGCATGACCGGCACGCCGATGAAGGAGATCTCCCCCTTGGGCAGATTGGCGCGGGCCCCGGTGCGGTTTAAAAAAAGCGGTTCGCTGTGGATGTCCGGCACCACGAACGGGGAGGCGGACTGAAAGATGCGGCCGATCACGCCCTCGCCCAGCCGGTAGATGCCGCGCTTTTCCTCCTCTTTGCTGAGGCCGTATGAGGCGGCAATGGAAAGATGCTCGCCCCCTTCTTCCTGGAGGACAAGGGTGGCCCGCTCCATGCGCAGGGTTTCGTGCAGGCTCTGTAA
This sequence comes from Desulfurivibrionaceae bacterium, assembly GCA_041662645.1. GTDB lineage: Bacteria > Desulfobacterota > Desulfobulbia > Desulfobulbales > Desulfurivibrionaceae > Thiovibrio. The sequence goes on along the minus strand of JBAZSA010000013.1, from coordinate 26,066 downwards.
CACCTCGGCCAGGGTTTTCCTGATGTCCAAGGCAGAGCCGATGAGCTGGCTTATCTGGTAGAGCGCCTGCAATTCGAGGCGTTCGGTGGGGTAGTCGGGTCTGGTCATGCGCATTGTCCGTCTCGAGGTGTGATTCGTTGAAAATGGAATTTCCGTCCATGCTCCTTGTGGGGTTGAAGTAGCAAAAAATGATCCAATGCTTCAAAAATGTAACATCTTAATTTTGGTAATCCTCTCAACTACTTGAAATTTAAATAAAATTAATGAGAATCGCGCTTACAAAAGACCACCCGGAAACTGCAAAAAAGTTACATTCAACGCATATCGTTTTCTTTTAAGCTACATAAATGTAACAAACAGCCTTCTTCTTCCCTTTCTCATGGCAGCCTTCACCTTTCTTTTTTGTAGCCAAGATTACAAAAGGGAACAGGCGCCACAACGGGCTCTCGCGCCGGTTGTCAGAATAAATCTAGCAATATCATGAGGTTGTATGAAAAATATCCCATAGCCTTCCGCTCTGGCACACCCCTTGCGATACCACCAACCAACGGCAGCGCAAGCCAATGGAATTTGAAACCCCATATTCAATACAGAGCAAGGAGGAACATATGATGCGCAAGGTGGCAATTTACGGCAAAGGCGGCATAGGCAAATCAACAACCACCCAGAATACCGTGGCCGGGCTGGTGGAATTGGGCAGGAATGTCATGGTTGTGGGCTGCGATCCCAAGGCGGACTCGACCCGGCTCCTGCTTGGCGGCCTGGCCCAGAAATCGGTTCTCGACACCCTGCGCGAGGAGGGCGAGGATGTTGAACTCGACGATATCCGCAAAAAAGGCTACGGCGGCACCTGGTGTGTTGAGTCCGGCGGCCCCGAGCCCGGCGTTGGTTGTGCGGGGCGCGGCATCATCACTTCCATTAATATGCTGGAATCCCTCGGCGCGTATGAGGAGAGCGAAAACTTGGATTACGCCTTTTACGACGTTTTGGGCGACGTAGTGTGCGGCGGTTTCGCCATGCCGATCCGCGATGGCAAGGCGGAGGAGATTTACATCGTTGTTTCCGGCGAGATGATGGCCATGTACGCGGCCAACAACATCAGCAAGGGCATCATGAAGTTCGCCCAGAGCGGCTCCGTGCGTTTGGGCGGGCTCATCTGCAACTCGCGCGCCGTTGACAACGAGGAGGAGATGATCTCGGAATTTGCCAAAAAACTCGGCACCCAGATGATCTATTTCGTGCCCCGCGACAACGACGTACAGCGCGCCGAGATCAACCGCAAAACCGTTCTCGAGTGGAACCCAGAGGTCAAGCAGGCGGACGCCTACCGCGGGCTTGCCAAGGCCATTGACGAGAACACGAATTTCGTGATCCCCAAGCCGCTGGAGATTGAGGAGCTCGAAAAACTCCTGATGGACTACGGGTTGATGAACTAGGAGGTAGGTGAAAGCTGTAAGCTAGGGACTAACAAGCAGCGAACAACATTAAAAACAATGGAGAAACACCATGTTGACTATGATCAGAGCAATTGTCCGGCCGGAGAAAGCAGACAAGGTTCTCGCCTCCCTCATGGAGGCGGGCTTTCCGGCGGTTACCAAATATTCCGTGGCCGGGCGCGGCAAGCAGCGCGGCATCAAGATCGGCGAGGTCACCTACGACGAGCTGCCCAAGGTTATGTTGATGAGCGTCATCAACACGGCGGATAAGGATTTTTTCATCGAAACCGTGATGAATACGGCCCGCTCCGTCGGCAAGGGGGCCTTCGGCGACGGCAAGATTTTTGTTTCCGATGTGGAGGAATCCTACACCATCAGCTCCGGCGTCAAGGAAACCGCCTATGGTTCGGAAGGGGTGGCGCCATGAAAGAGGTCATCGCCATCGTGCGCATAAACATGATGAACCAGACCAAGCAGGCCCTCACCGACTGCGGGGTTGACGCCTTTTTTGCCCACGAGGCCCACGGCCGCGGCATGGGCTTTGTCAGCCCGGCCGTTCTTGAGGGGACTGTGCAGGGGTATGAGGAGGCTGCCGCTCTCTTGGGGGAAAAGGGCAAGCTCTACCCGAAACGGATGATCACCGCGGTTGTGGAAGACTCCATGGTGCCTTGCGTGGTGGATACCATTATCAATACGAATCAGACCGGCATGCCTGGCGACGGCAAGGTTTTTGTCTTGCCCCTCACCGATGCGGTCCGGGTCAGGACAGGCGAGACGGGCCTCAAGGCCATCTCATAAGGAGGAAATACAATGGCAACAGCAACAAAGAAAAAGCTGGTGCAGTGGGGCCCTGCCGAGGTCAAGTCGGCACTCCTTGAGAAGTATCCGCCCAAGGTGGCCCGGAAACGCGCCAAGCAGATCATGATCAACGAGGCACGGCAGAACGATACCCCGGAGCTCACCGCGAATGTGCGCACCATTCCCGGCATCATCACCATGCGCGGCTGCACCTATGCCGGCTGCAAGGGCGTTATCATGGGCCCGACCCGCGATATCGTCAATCTGGTGCACGGTCCCATCGGCTGTAGTTTTTATGCCTGGCTGACCCGCCGCAACCAGACCGATGCCGGTCCGGACGGGGAAAACTACATGAACTACTGCTTTTCCACGGATATGCAGGAGCAGGACATCATTTTCGGCGGCGAGAAGAAGCTGGCCCAGGCGATCCAGGAGGCGTACGACCTCTTTCATCCCAAGTCCATCGCCGTGTTCGCCACCTGTCCGGTGGGCTTGATCGGCGACGATATCCATACCGTGAGCAAGAACATGAAGGAAAAGTTCGGCGATTGCAACGTGTATGCCTTCTCCTGCGAAGGGTACAAGGGGGTGAGCCAGTCCGCGGGCCATCATATCGCCAACAACCAGGTGTTCCGTCATCTTGTCGGCCAAAACGACGAGGTGAAACCGGGCAAGTACAAGATCAACCTCTTGGGCGAGTACAACATCGGCGGCGACGGCTTCGAGATCGACCGGATCTTCAAGAAATGCGGGATCACCTGCATCTCGACCTTTTCCGGCAACTCGACCTATGACCAGTTTGCCTCCTCCCATACCGCGGATCTCAATGCGGTCATGTGCCACCGCTCCATTAACTATGTGGCGGACATGATGGAGACCAAATACGGCATTCCCTGGATCAAGGTGAACTTTATCGGCGCCAAGGCCACGGCCAAGAGTTTGCGCAAAATCGCCGGGTATTTCGGAGAAAAGGAACTCATCGACCGGGTGGAAGCGGTTATCGCCGAGGAGATGCCCGGAGTGGAGGCGGCGTTGGCCGAGATTACCCCGCGCACCGAAGGCAAGACCGCGATGATGTTTGTCGGCGGGTCCCGGGCCCATCATTACAAGGAACTCTTTGACGAGCTCAAGATGAAAACCATCTCGGCCGGCTATGAGTTCGGGCATCAAGACGATTACGAGGGCCGCCAGGTGCTGCCCAATATCCAGGTGGATGCGGACAGCCGCAACATCGAGGAGATCGAGGTTGAACCGGATGCCACCCGTTTCAAGCCGCGTAAAAGCGAGAAGGAAATGAAGGCCCTCGAAAAGGCAGGTTACAGGTTCAAGCAGTATGACGGCCTGGCCGCGGACATGGACAAGGGCACCCTGATTATCGACGACCTGAACCAGTACGAGGCGGAAAAACTCGTCGAATTGATGAAACCGGATATTTTTTGCGCGGGCATCAAGGAGAAGTATTCCATCCAGAAACTGGGCGTGCCCATGAAGCAGCTCCACAGCTATGACTCCGGCGGCCCCTATGCCGGGTTCCTGGGAGCGATCAACTTCTACAAGGAGATCGACCGGTTGGTGAACCCCAAGGTCTGGGGCTTCATGAAGGCCCCCTGGCAGAAGAACCCCCAGCTTTCTGGCTCTTTTGCCTGGGAATAATGAAAAACGTCGCCCAGCAGCGAACCTGCAGCGTCATAGGCCGGGCCGCATAGCGGACTATGGCGGCCCGGCCTCTTCCTTGCATTTTCGGCACTGAACAACGTTTTTCTGGATGAACGAACATTATCATGACCTGTTTTCACAGGTTTGCGAGGTGAGACAAATGTTACTAAGACATACACCCACAGAGATTACAGAGCGCACGGCCTTGACCATCAATCCGGCCAAGACCTGTCAGCCCATCGGCGCCATGTATGCGGCTCTCGGCATCCACGGATGCCTGCCGCACAGCCATGGCTCCCAGGGTTGCTGCGCGTATCACCGCTCCGCCCTGACCCGGCATTACAAGGAGCCGGTCTCCGCCTCCACCAGCTCTTTTACGGAGGGCGCCTCGGTTTTCGGCGGCCAGGCCAATATGCTGCAGGCCATCAATAACATATTCACCGTCTATAACCCCGAGGTGATAGCCATCCACACCACCTGCCTCTCCGAGACCATCGGCGACGATCTGCCCCAGATCAAGAAAAAGGCGGCCGCGGAAGGAAAAATCCCCGAGGGCAGGTATGTGATCAGCGCCTCCACCCCGAGCTACGCGGGGTCCCATGTTACCGGCTTTTCCAACATGGTCAAGGCCATGGCCGGGATGGCCGAATCAACCGGGAAGAAGAACGGCAAGGTCAATATCATCCCCGGCTGGGTGGAGCCCGCCGACATGGAGGAGATCAAGCGGATCACCGGGATGATCGGGGTGAAAACCATCCTTTTCCCGGACACCTCCGGGGTGCTCAACGGCCCGCTCTCCGGCGAGTACAAGATGTTTCCGGAAGGCGGCACCACCGTGGCCGAGTTGAAAAGCTCCGGGGATTCCAAGGGAACCCTGGCCCTGGGGGAATGGTGCTCGGCCGATGCGGCGCGCGAGCTTGACGCCAAGCACAAGGTGCCCTGTTCAGTGCTGGACATGCCCTTTGGTCTCATGGCCACGGACCGGTTCATCGATGCCCTGCGGACCATCGCCGGGGTGAGTATCCCCGAGGAGATTCTCAATGAGCGCGGCCAGCTGGTGGATATGATTTCGGACATGCACCAGTATCTCTACGGCAAAAAGGTGGCCCTGGTCGGCGACCCGGACCAGCTCATCGCCATGACCGAGTTCCTGGTCTCCATGGACATGAAGCCGATCCATATTGTCACCGGCACTCCGGGCAAGAAGTTTGAAAAACGGATCAAGGAACTCACCAAGGACATGGGCTGCAAGGTCAATGTCAAGGCCAAGGGGGATATGTTCCTGCTGCATCAGTGGATCAAGAACGAGCCGGTGGACCTGATCATCGGCAATACCTACTGCAAGTATATTGCCCGGGACGAGGATATTCCCTACGTGCGTTGGGGCTTTCCCATCCTGGACCGGCAGGGGCACCAGTACTTCCCCACCGTGGGCTACAAGGGCGGCCTCAGGCTGCTGGAGAAGATCCTCGGTGTGTTGCTCGACCGGAAAGACCGGGATGCTCCCGAGTCGAAGTTCGAGCTGGTTCTGTAGGCCCAACGAAATTGGGGACAGGTTTGAAATCTGTCCCCAGACACGCAGCATAAAATGGCGGCGGGGGAAGTGATTCCTCCGCCACGCTTTGAGCATTACGGCGGAGGCTGGTGTGACCATTATTCATCTTCCCAAGTCCAAGCAAGGGTGCGGCGGCAGGATACCCCAGTGGCTTATCCTGCCGGTGGCCCCGCAGGCTGCGGCCCGCATCCGCTTTTGCGGGGAGGACAAACTGCCCCAGGCGGTGCCCCTCCGGGGGGCGCTCACCTGGGTTGCGGATCTGCTGGCCCAGGGAAACGATCTCGGGGGTCTGGACCTTCATGGCCCCGGAGACCCTCTGGCCACGGTGACCATGACCGGGGAGATCCTGGCCGTGTTGCGGGAGCAGTATCCTCATCTGCCCCTGGGCATAACCACCCTGGGTCTCGGGTTGGCCGAACATGCCGGGATGCTGGCCGGGCACGGCGTTGCCAGGGTTACCCTGCTGGTGGATGCGGTTACCCCGGAGACAGTCAAGAAAATCCATACCTGGATCCGGCCGGGCAAACGGAATACCCCCCTGGCGGAAGCGGCCGAGATCCTGATCGAGGCGCAGGCCAAGGGAATTGCGGCCTGCAAGGCGGCAGGCATTGCGGTCTCCATCCAGGCCACGGTGTATGGCGGGATCAATGAAGAGGAAATTGAAAAGATTGCCCGCCAGGGCTCCGCTCTCGGCGCGGACTCCATAAGCCTGTTGCCCGGCAAGGGATGGCTGAATACGGACGAGAAACTGCCTCTGGTCTCGGAAGAGACCATGGCGGCTCTGGCAAAACAGGCAGCCCAACACATCGCGGTCGTTTGCCTGCCGGAGCAAGCAGCCCGGAGCGAGCACACCCCGCCCGCCGATGGGGGTGGTCTGGGCGTTCCCAAGCCGACCACGGCCAGGCCCAATGTGGCCGTGCTCAGCTCCAACGGCATGGATATCGATCTCCATCTCGGGCAGGCGATCAAGGCCCTGATCTATGGCCCAAGGGAAGACGGCCTCCCCTGCCTGCTTACGACCCGTGATCTCCCCGAGCCCGGCAGCGGCGACAACCGCTGGGAGCAGGTGGCGGAAATTTTAGCGGATTGTTTTGTGCTTCTGGCCTCCAGTGCCGGGCAAAAGCCGCGCGATATCCTGGGAAGCCACGGCCTGACCGTGCTTCTGCTGGAGGACAACGTCGAGGGTACGGTGGATGTGCTCTATGGCGGCGGAAAAAAAGGTAAAAACAGGTAACTATCCAGCAGCACCGCATCTGCGTTGTCATCGGCCTGATCGTGTGCAATAGCACACTTCACAGACCTCTTGGTCGGCACTGCTGCCGACAATTGACACGCGCATCTGCGGCACTGCTGAATAGTTACACAAGAGATAACAAGTAAGTGACAGGAGACACCCAAAATGGCCATACCAGCGCGTCAGATCATCGTTTGCCAGAGTTTCCGGGTTGCCGGCGACAAGAAGGGCATTTGCCACAAGCAGACCGAAGGGTTTCTGCAATATATCGAAGAAGAGGTGCTCGACCGGGGGCTGGACTGCCTGATCAGCGCCACCACCTGCCTCAAGCAATGCGAGTCCGGACCCATCATGGTGATCCAGCCGGAGAACTGGTGGTTCAAGGGGGTGGACAGCGAAGAGGCGATCGACGCGATCCTGGACGGCTTAGAGGATGGCGAGCCTGCCGCCAAGTACCTGATCACCGCATAGGGTGAAGAGCAGATGACCTTTCGATCCTATGTGGAATCCGGTGGCACCCTGTGCCCTAAATGCGGTTCCAAGGCGATTAAGGCGAGTGCGCCAGCGGAAAAAACAGGGCCCGGCCAGGTGCAGGTGTCCATGTTGTGTGCGACCTGCGGCGCCAGATGGCGGGACACATATCTCCTCGGTAAGTCCGAGGAGTTGTGATCTACAGAGAAAATTGTGCACAAAGAGCACGAGGGGGGATTTCGCAATGGGTCTCAAACCGCTGGGAAAGGTCAAAACCATTGTCGAGGCGGCGGGGATGGGTATCTCCTATGCCTATGACGATCTGGTTTTTCTGGAGCACAATTCCTTTTTGCTCCAGTTCACCGGCAACGACCATGAGATCACGATCCACGTGAACAGCGAGGCGGAGGAGTCCACGGTGCACGGCGATATAGAGCGACTGCAGGCGGCTGCTTGCAATCATGCCATGCAATGCACCCGAGGGGGGCATTACACCCTGGTCCCGGAGGGGGAGGATTCCATCCGCATCGAATTCAGCGGCTGAGCCGGGAGAGACACATGGCGAACGCAGTGATACGACCCGCCGGGCCTGATGATCTTGATGCCTTGGTGGATCTGCTCCGGATTCTTTTTGGTATCGAGGCGGATTTTGCCTGTGATGCAGCCCGGCAGCGCCGGGGGTTGGCGATGCTGTTGGCCCACGAGACCGCAGTTCTTCTGGTTGCCGAGGCAGCAGGGCAGGTCATCGGCATGTGTTCCGGGCAACTGACCATCTCCACGGCAGAGGGAGGCTTTGCCCTCCTGGTGGAGGATGTGGTGGTCGCCGAATCATGGCAGGGGAAAGGAGTGGGGCGGCAATTGCTGGCCGCCTTGGAGCAGTGGGCCGAGGCCAGAAAGATCGGGCGCCTTCAGCTTCTGGCCGACCGGAACAATGCAGCGGCCCTGGAATTTTATCGCAAGCTCGGCTGGCAGTCCACGGAGCTTATCTGCCAGCGCAGACGAATTTAGCACCTTGTAACTCTTAATATTTTAAAAAAACTCCCCTCCCCTCGGAGTCTGCGCTTACCTGCGGGAGGGGTTGGGGGTGGGGGTAGCTACAACCTGCCGGGATAATGGCAACTTCCCCTCTCCCTAACCCTCCCCCGCAAGGGGGGGAGGGAATTAATTGTGATGCCGATTAAAAAGTTACAAGGTGCTTAGGCTAAGGAGGGAGAATTATGCCGGAATCATGCAAGGGCGCGATTGCCAACCTGGCTGGATTTCCCGTTCCCAGCAGCGAATCCATCAAGGGGTGGGAGCAGTTTCTTGAGGAGGGCAATCAGTTCCTGTCCACGGCGAACAATGCCTACACGCAGCGGAAAGAACCCTTCACCACCGCGATTCTGTATAACCTGGTGGCCATGGCCATTGAAAAACTGATCATGGCCTTGCTCATGAAAAACGGCAAGCTGCCGTATAACCACACCATGCACGATCTGGTGGAGGCCATTGACGAGTTTCTGCCCGGCGAACTGGAGGGCCTTGGGGCAGAGCTTAAGGCGTGGGATGGGTTTCAGGATATCTGCGATATCGAGAGCTACTCCATCAGCCCCCCGACCATGGGGCAGATAGGCGGCATGCTCAAACTTGCCTTGGAGGTTCAGGCGCGCGTCATGCACTCTGTTATCGACCGTTAATATTGCAACCTATTGATTATATGAGAAGGAGAACGACCATGGCGAGAAAAGATGTAGAGGCATTGTTGGTTGCCGGCGGCGGAGATAAACATTTACGGGCCAAATACGACGTTCCCGGAACCCGGGAGGAGTTTGTTGCCCTGGCGGCGGAAGACGGCTACCATTTCACCGTGGAGGAACTGGACACGGTGCTCAAGGAGTCCGGTGATGTTTTTGAAAAAAACGGCAACCCGGCCAAGCGGCAGATCTGGTGGGTGTGAGGGAGGATGCAGTTTTGCCGATGAGCGAGTAAAAGGCGGGAAGTGCCTGCGCTCGCTCATCGGTCACCAAGGCAATTAGTGCAGTTTTATATATCAGTGTCCGCATCCCGTTCCATAATTAAGTAAGGTGTCCCCAGAATTCCCAGAATTCCAGTCAATTAACTTATGTGAGTGCCTAGTTGGCGGTCGAAAAAATAATTCTTTCAGCAAGAAATCTTATAAGCGGTATAAATTCTTCAAGTACATATTCCGTTTCAGTTAATGGTAGATGGCATTCTTCTCTCTTGTATTTGTCCGTAGAGTGAACTAGCGCATTCCTTATATGCTTAATTACTTTGGATGTATTTCCAACAACATGTCCTGAATTAAGTTTTATTTCAAATTGTTCACCAAACAAGTTCCTTTTTTTTGTGTAAATTTGATCTCCTGCTTTTTTTTCTATATCATTGATAAAATCAATTAGCTCATCCACAGAAACATATTTTGCAATGACATTTTTTAACATCTCTGTTTCATCAGATTGCTCATTATGGCTTTTAACCATAACTATAATTTTGTCTATGTGCTTATGGTCTGTTTCAAATTTTGTTTCGTTTATGCAAGACTTAACTTTTGTATATAATGATTCATCAGACACCTTTAGAAAAAAGTACTCTAGGACATGATAATATGACAAAAAAGATTGACTTGGAAACTTGCTGCTTTTTGCAACTTTATAATATTTTATAAGATTATTATCATAAGTCGCATTTGGCATTGTTAATTTTTCTTCTATCTCTATATCATCATACAACCATCTGCTAACTTTTTTTCTTTTTTTACGTTGCTCCCAGCATTCATCAAAATCAACTGATAGTTTAAATAAACACGATTCAATTTTATCATGTGAAATTTGTTTTAATTTTTCTTTGTCGGCTATTTTTCTATACTGCGTATATTGAGCAGTGTAAGGATTCCATAAAATATCTTGAAAACTTTGTATCCGTTTAGATTTCCTCTTTTTTTCTCTTTCAAGCTTTCTTTTTAGAAGAATATCATAGTAGTTTTGAAATTCTTCTGACATGAAAAAACTTATTCTAAACAGATCCGAAGCACTCCCAATAATAACAGTATTGCGTGATTTATCTGTGAACGTGTAGTTCGGCTTTATCAAATAACCTTGGCTTAGGCGTGTAAGTGCAGATTCTCTATTCTTTCCATACACTAAAGTTCTTAATTCGGAATCGTACTCTAGTCCTCTTGCGTTAAAGTATTGGTCAAGAGTTTTCTTGAAATCCTTGTCAATCGTTAGAGCGATTTCGTCATCTTCAACCGATACGAAAATAGTATTTTTATCGATACGTGTTTCTAGACCTATTTCTTTTAACCTGCTGGCAAGTTTAGTTATTGACATATTTTTACTCATGACAGTTTTTTTTCATGAAAAAATCATGTTCTATGGAAATAGAATCGAACAATAGCGGCACCAGGGTTAGTCGGCCTTGCCCTAGGCCCACACAGCATATCATATTGCCTCTTCCTGACACAATCCTGAAACAATAGAAATGGCAGTACTCTTCTCTTTTTTCTGCGCCGCTGTTTTGCCGTGCTGCGGCTCATTCATCTTCTACAGGGGAATTCCGGGGACACAATACTTAATTCCTTCCAACTTTGTTGTTCCTTCACCTGCAAGGCCGACAGAAATGTCCACCCCCTTCTTTTTTGTCGCAAACCTTACACAACCCTCCTTGCCTCCTGCCCCTTTCCGTTCCAGTCCCTGAGTTATTTTCTGCTTAACAACATGTAATCACATAAGAAAATATTAATTCCCCTGCGTGGCACATCCCTTGCTCTTATGCCTTTGTAACTCATCACACAGGAGTACGGACGCCATGGAAGCAGCGTTGCAGGAACGACAGGATTCGATACACCGCACCGGGGAGGCCCCTTTTGCCATGGATTGCAACAAGGACAGCCTGGCCGGGGCGGTGAGCCAGCGGGCCTGTGTGTTCTGCGGTTCGCGGGTGGTGCTGTATCCCATTGCCGACGCCCTGCATCTGGTGCACGGCCCCATCGGCTGCGCGGTCTACACCTGGGATATCCGGGGTGCGCTCTCCTCCGGGCCGGAGTTGCACCGGTTGAGCTTTTCCACGGATATGCAGGAGACCGACGTCATCTTCGGCGGCGAGAAAAAACTCTACAACGCCCTGGTTGAGCTCATCGACCGGCATGCGCCCAAGGCGGCCTTTGTCTATTCCACCTGCATCGTGGGGATCATCGGCGACGACATGCAGGCGGTGTGCCGCAGGGTGAGTGAAGAAAAAGGGATTCCGGTTCTGCCCGTGCAGTCGGAGGGATTCAAGGGCAACAAGCGGGCCGGCTACGCGGCAGCCTGCAATGCCATGCGGCAACTGGTGGGCATGGGCGACATCAGCGGGATCTCCAAGTACAGCCTCAATATCCTGGGCGATTTTAATCTGGCCGGGGAGATCTGGCTGATCCGCGACTACTTTACCAAGATGGGCGTCGAGGTGGTGGCCAATATCACCGGGGACGGGAGGGTGGGGGATATCCAGCGGGCCCACGGCGCCGCGCTCAACGTGGTGCAGTGCTCCGGCTCCACCATGGATCTGGCCCGGATGATGAAGGAGGACTATGGCATCCCCTCCTTGCGGGTCTCCTATTTCGGCATTGAGGACATGGCCGAATCGCTCTATGCGGTGGCCGCGTTTTTCAAGGACGAGGAGATGATGCAGCGCACCAGGGAGCTGGTCAAGGAGGAGCTTTCCCTGATCATGCCGGAGATCATGAAATACCGGCAGGCGTTGGCTGGCAAGCGGGCTGCCATCTACGTGGGCGGGGCGTTTAAGGCGTTTTCCCTGGTCAAGGCCTTCCGCACCATCGGCATGCAGGTGGTCATGGTCGGCTCCCAGACCGGAACCCCGGAGGACTACGCGGAACTGGCCGAGATCACCGACCCAGGCACCATCATCGTGGATGATTCCAACCCCCTGGAGCTTTCCGCCTTTCTTCAGGAAAAGGAGGTGGACATCTTTGTGGGCGGGGTAAAGGAGCGGCCCATCGCCTATAAGCTGGGCGTGGCCTTCTGCGACCATAACCACGAGCGCAAGGAGATGTTGGCCGGGTTTACGGGCATGCTCAACTTTGCCCGCGAGGTGTACGGCTCGGTGATGAGCCCGGTGTGGCGGTTTGTGCCCAGGAAAAGCGAATGCGAAATCGTGCAGGAGGAAACCCATGACTAAGATGCCTCCCCAGTATGTCTCCACCACCAATGCCTGCAAGCTGTGCAAGCCCCTGGGCGCCAGTCTCGCCTTTCGGGGCGTGGAAGGGGCGGTGCCCTTTCTCCACGGCTCCCAGGGGTGCGCCACCTATATGCGGCGCTACATTATCAGCCATTTCAATGAGCCCATCGACATCGCCTCCTCCTCGCTGGGGGAGAAGAACGCGGTCTACGGCGGCGGGGCCAACCTGAAGCTCGGCCTAAAAAACGTGACCGAAAAGTACCACCCCGCGCTCATCGGTATCGCCACCACCTGCCTCACCGAAACCATCGGCGACGATGTGAAGCGGCTGCTCTTCGAGTACCGCCAGGAGTTTATGCAGGACGGCGGTCCGCTCTTGGTGCGGGTTTCAACCCCGAGCTATTCGGGCACCCACATGGAGGGGTTCCATGCGGCGGTGCGGGGTCTGGTGGAGCAGTTGACCGTGCCCTGTGATCGTCTGCAGCCAAACTCCACGGTGAACATCCTGCCCGGTTTTCTCTCGGCCGCGGATCTGCGGAGCCTCAAGGAGATCGTTGGTGATTGCGGCCTGACAGCCACCGTGCTGCCTGATTTTTCCGAAACCCTCGACGGCCCGGCCCTGCGGGACTATCCCCTGATTCCCAAGGGCGGGACCAAGATCAGCGATATTCGGGCCATGAGCGGGGCCAAGGCGAGCGTGGAGTTCGGCCATACCCTGCCGGAGCAGCTCTCCGGCGGCGTCCATCTTGAAAAGACGTACAACGTGCCCCTGCACCGGCTGGGCATGCCGGTGGGCATCCGGGAAACGGACCGGTTTTTCGAGGTATTGCGCGAGCTTTCCGGTAACCCCATGCCGGAGAAATACGCCATGGCAAGGGGGAGGTTGGTGGACAGCCTGGTGGACGGTCACAAGTACGTGTTCGGCAAACGGGCCGTGGTCTACGGCGAAGAGGATCTGGTCATCGGCCTGACCTCTTTTTTGGCCGAGATCGGGGTGCAGCCGGTGCTCTGCGCCTCGGGCGGCACCAGCGGCGGGTTTGTCAAGGCCATCGAAAAGGCGGTGGAAGGATTTGGGCTGGAGATGCCCCGGATACATGAGGGCATGGATTTTTACGAGATCGGCGAATTGGCCGCGGAGCTGAAGCCGGATTTCTTCCTCGGCCACAGCAAGGGGTATCCCCTGGCCCGGGGCTTGAATATCCCGCTGATCCGTGTTGGCTTTCCCATCCACGACCGGGTTGCCGGCCAGCGGCTCCTGCACATCGGCTACCACGGGGCGCAGCAGCTCTTCGACCTGATCGCCAATGCCATGATCGCGGCCAAGCAGGACGGTTCCGAGGTTGGGTACAGCTATATGTGATGGATTGGTAATAGACAGGTGCTTCGACAGGCTCAGCACGAACGGAATATCAATTCACTCAGTATCTTCCGTTCACCCTGAGTCTGTCGAAGGGTGGTTTTGAAGTTTTGCTAGAGAGTTAATCCAGATACATAAGGGAGAAAATCATGAGCGCGATACACAAAGATCTGAACAAACATCCCTGTTTTAACCCGGCCATGAAGGGACAGGCCGGCCGCGTCCATCTGCCGGTGGCCCCGAACTGCAATATCAAATGCAACTACTGCGACCGCAAGTACGACTGCGTCAACGAGTCGCGGCCCGGGGTGACCAGCACTATCCTGACCCCGGAGCAGGCTTTGGTTTACATGGGCAAGGTTTTGGAAAAGGAGCCGCGCATCACCGTGGCCGGCATTGCCGGACCCGGTGACCCCTTTGCCAATGCGGAAGCGACCATGGAAACCATGCGGTTGATCAATAAAAATTACCCGCAGATGATCCTCTGTCTGGCCAGCAACGGCTTGGGCATTGGCCCCTATATTCCTGAGCTGGCCGAGCTCAATGTCTCCCATGTGACCATCACCATCAATGCCGTGGACCCGGAGGTGGGAGCAAAGATCTACAGTTGGGTGCGGGACGGAAAGGTTGCTTACCAAGGCAGGCAGGCGGCGGAGCTGCTGCTCTCCCGGCAGTTGGAGGCGGTTAAATCCTTGAAGGCGCATGGCATCACGGTGAAGATCAACTCCATCCTGATCCCGGGGATCAATGACCAGCATATCCTCAAGGTTGCGGAAACCATGCGGGACTTGGGCGCCGATCTTTTCAACTGCATGGCCATGTTCCCCAATGTGGGCACCCCGTTCGGCGAGATCCGCGAGCCCTCCAAGGAAGAGGTTGGGGTGATGCGCACCGAGGCGGAGAAATTCCTGCCCCAGATGCGCCACTGCACCCGCTGCCGGGCCGATGCAGTCGGCTTGCTCGATCAGGACCGGACCGATGAGATGCGCGGCTGTCTGTCGGCCTGCGCCCAACTCCCTGCGCTGCCGCCGGAAATTCGCCCCTATGTGGCAGTGGCCACCATGGAAGGCGTTCTGGTCAATCAGCACCTTGGCGAGGCCAATCGCTTCCAGATTTACGAGCGCAAGGGGGACGAGTATCTGCTTGTGGAAGAGCGGCCCGCACCCAAGGTGAGCGGCGGCCTGCAGCGCTGGACCTCCCTGGCCCGAGTCTTGAATGACTGCCGGGCGGTTTTGGTCAGCAACGTGGGTGAAACGCCCCGCGGCATCCTTGAAAAAGCCGGGGAAAAGCCGGTGGAGATGGGCGGGTTTATCGTGGACGGCGTGAAGGCGATATACGAAGGCGCCAGTATCGCGCCTCTGCAAAAACGGAAGAAATCCTGCGCCTCCGGCGGCTGTGTGGGCTCGGGCGGCGGTTGCCAGTAGAAAAAAATGAACGGCCGTCTCTCGTGGATAGTAACATTGTTGTGCAATTTTGTTATTGTGCTTGGTTAATATAGATCAAAAATGTAATTTCGTTGCTGGTGAGATTTTGTTGGAATCTGTTTTATTTCAAGTAGTTATTTTGGAAATGTATTTTTTGGTTGTTGGCATGGAATTTGAATTCATATGGGACACAGAGGACGGGCTGTGAGCCTTTGCAGGTATTTTATAATGTATAAAAAAGGAGAGAGAAGATGAGTGAAGTCGCGAAGAAGTTGCTGGCCGGGGTTGCTGTTACGGGGGTATGCCTTTCCGTGTTTTCCGGCCTGGCCTTTGCTGCCGATGCCGAGGAAGACAAGCCCACGGCGAATCTGACCGTTGGCGCCTTCAGCCAGTATATCTGGCGTGGATTTGAGCTGAGCAAGGACAGCATTGTGGTGCAGCCGTCCATGACCGTGGGATATAAGGGCTTTTCCGCAAATCTCTGGGGGAATCTTGATACTGATCCGTACACGACCGATGATGCCAATAATTCCAATAATTGGAACGAGACCGATCTGACCCTGGCTTATGGCTGGGAAATGGGTCCTGCCACCTTTTCCGTGGGCTATATTTACTATGCTCTGGATGCGATGGAGGATTCGCAGGAATTCTTTGCCAGTGCTGCCTTGAACACCCTCCTGAAGCCGACCCTGACCGTGTACCGCGATACGGATTACTATCCGGGCTGGTACACCACCCTGGGTGTTTCCCATTCTTTCCCGGTGCAGGGTGACATCACCTTGGATCTGGGCGCGCAGGCGAGCTATCTCGCGGCGGATGAGGCCACAACCTATGCGGAAGCCGATGGCAGCAAGTACAGCAATTTCCATGACGGGATATTGTCCGTGGGCCTCACCGTGCCGGTGAACAAGTACTTCACCGTCCTTCCGAAGCTCAGCTACACCTTCCCTCTAAGCAGTGATGCCAAGGATCTCATGCGGGCAAGCAGCAAGGACGGGAACGACGACGATTTCATCTATGGCGGGGTTTCCGTGAGCATGACGTTCTAGCAGGGGCGTTCCCTATTTTTCCCTGTTCGGCCCGTCTGTCTCGCCCCCTCCCTGGCTGAGACAGACGGGCTTTTTTTATGAAAAAAGAGATTGCGCAACCGTTATATTCTGATAAATATAACGAGATGAAAAACAACGCAGCGCACAACAAGGGAGAGCCCGGCCTGAAGTGGCGGGGGAGGCTCTGGCTCGAAGGCGAGGAGGGCACCTTTCTCGGCTATGGCCGGGTGGTGCTGCTGGAGCGGATCAGGGAGCAAGGCTCCCTCGCCCAGGCGGCCCGTTCCATGGAGATGTCGTACAAGCATGCCTGGGATCTTCTCGATTCCATGAACCGCCAGGCCGGGTGCAAGCTGGTGGAGGCCTCTCGGGGCGGCAAGCACGGTGGCGGGGCCAAGCTGACACCGGCGGGCGAGCGGGCGATCGCTGTTTTTTGGGAGTATCACGCCCGGTTTCAAGCTGTGCTGCAGGAAATGACCGCCAAGCTGGGCGGGGCGTTGGGTGATGCCGGGTGCGGTGACCCCGGCGTGGAAGTGTAGTTCTCAGTATTTTATTCTTCATTGCACAGGAGCCTTGCCATGCTTTTAAGAACCTTACTCTGTCTGTTCATCGCGGTCCCCCCGATGTTTTGGTCGCCAACCCCTGCCCACGCGGAAACCGAGCTTCTCGTCTCCGCCGCCGCCAGCCTGACCGAGTCGTTTAAGGAGATCGGCAAATCGTTTGCGGCGAGAAATCCGGGGGTGAAGGTCCGCTTCAATTTCGCCGCCACCGGACCCTTGCTGCAGCAGATTGCCCAAGGGGCGCCGGTGGATGTCTTTGCCTCGGCCGATCAGGAGAGCATGGATAAGGCGGAAAAAGGCGGGTTGATTCTGCCGGGGAGCAGGGTTGATTTCGTGGGAAATTCCCTGGTGCTCATCGCCCCGGTGAATATGCCCGTGGTTACGGGACTTGCTGATCTGAAATCAGCCAGGGTGCAAAAGATCGCCATGGGCAATCCCGATTCGGTGCCGGTTGGCAGATATACCAAGGCCGCCTTGGAAAAGCAGGGATTGTGGGCAGCCCTGGCGCCCAAATGCGTCATGGGTATCTCGGTAAAACAGGCGCTGGAGTATGTAATGCGGGGTGAGGTGGAGGCGGGTTTTGTCTATGCCACGGATGGTGCGGCGGCAAAAGACAAGGTGCGGATTGTGGCCCAGATCCCCACCCACAAGGCCATTGTCTATCCCGTGGCTGTTGTCGCGGCAAGCACCAACAAGGAGAAGGGGCAGGTCTTTATTCAGTATCTGCGAAGCCCCGAGGCGCAGGCTATTTTTGCAAAACATGGCTTCATAAAGCCCTAGCATCTTGACGGAAACGATCATGCCCGACCTGACCCCCCTTTGGCTCACCCTGCGGATCGCTTCGTGCGCGACCTTGCTCGCCTTTGGTTTTGCCGTGGCCTTTGCCTGGCTCACCGCCCGTTTTAATTTCTGGGGCAGGGATTTTCTCGACGCCGTCCTGACCCTGCCCCTGGTGATGCCGCCCACTGTTCTGGGCTATTACCTCATCGTGGTCTGGGGCAGAAACGGCTGGCTGGGCTCATGGCTCAATGCGCATTTCGGCATCAGCCTGATGTTCACCTGGCAGGGGGCGGTGCTGGCCGCAACGGTGGTCTCCTTTCCCCTGTTGTTTAAGTCCGCCAGGGCCGCCTTTGAAGGGGTTTCCACCGAGTACGAGCAGGCAGCCCGTATCCTGGGCGACACCGAACTGCGGGTGTTTTTCCGCATCACCCTGCCCCTGGCCGCGCGGGGGCTGCTGGCCGGAACCATGCTCGCCTTTGCCAGGGCCATGGGGGATTTCGGCGCTACCCTGATGGTGGCGGGCAACATCGAGGGCAAGACCCAGACCGCGGCCATGGCGGTGTTTGACGCAGTGCAGGCCGGGGACTACGCCCTGGCCAATACCCTGGTGGCCATCATGTCGGTGGTTTGCGTCACTATCCTCGTCATGACCAATAAGTTGGCAAACAGAGGGAGGGCAGGGCGATGAGGCTTGAGGTGGATATCAAAAAAACCCTGCAATCAGGGAACAGGCGCTTTGAGCTGGAAGCGGCGTTTTCCTCCCAAGACGATCTCACCGTGATCTTCGGCGCCTCCGGTTCGGGCAAGAGCCTCACCATCCAGGCCATTGCCGGGTTGGTCACGCCCGAGCAGGGCAGGATTGTGGTGGGCGGCGAGACCCTTTTCGATGATCAGCAGGGGGTCAATCTTCCGGCGCGCAAGCGGGGCGTGGGCTATCTCTTTCAGGATTACGCCCTGTTTCCCCATCTCACCGTGCGGGAAAACATCGGCTATCCCCTGAAAAAGGGTTGGTTCGCCCTGTCGCCCGATGACCGGCAGGAGGTGACGGAGATCATGGCTGCCTTTGAGATCAGCCATCTTGGCGCAAGCTATCCGGCGGAGCTGTCCGGGGGGCAGAGGCAGCGGGTGGCCCTGGCCAGGGCCATGATCAAGAAGCCTTCCATCCTTCTGCTGGATGAGCCGTTTTCCGCCCTTGATTCCATGCTCCGCCACCGGATGCGCATGGAGCTGCTGGAGATCCGGCAACGGTTCGCGGTGCCCCTGGTGGTCATCACCCATGATCCTGCCGATGTGGAGGTCTTTGGCGACACCCTGGTCATCTTTGCCAATGGCAGGGTGGAGGAGGTCAGCGGCCGCAGGCAGCTTGCCGCGCCGGACGATGAAGACGGCTGGCGGACAAAGGTTTGCTGGCGGGCGCAGTGGAAAAAAGAGAACCTTGGAGCACAGCGTTTTGTGCCGGTATCAGGGATTTGAGGTGACATCCATGGAGCATGTACGAGGGTTGGTGGACAGCACCCTGCGCGAGGGCAGCCAGACGGCGGGCGTTGCCTTCAGTCTGGAGCAGAAGGTAGCCCTTGCCCGGGATATTGTGCGGGTCGGGGTCGAAGAGGTGGAGGTGGGCATCGCCTCGCCGCTGGACCGCGAGCTGCCCGCTCTGGTTGCCCGCTGCCGCGGGGAGGCAGGGGTGCGCCGCCTGGGCCTCTGGTGCCGCTGCCAAGAGGAGGATATCGCCTGCGGTCTGCGCTTGGCCCCGGATGTTCTTTCGCTTTCCGTGCCGGTTTCCGACCTTCATATCGCGGTAAAATTGGGTCTGGAGCGGGCGGCGGTGGCGGAGATGGTGGCCCTGGCGGTCTCCAGGGCGCGGGGTTCGGTACCCTATGTTTCCCTGGGCTTTGAGGATGCGACCCGGGCCGAGCCTGCCTTTCTGCGCGAGATCGTCCGTGTTGCCTGTGAAAGCGGGGTGGACCGCATCCGGATCGCCGACACGGTGGGCGTGGCCACCCCGGGCTCCATCGGTGCCCTGGTCCGCGAGCTGCGGAGCAACTATAAGGTGGAGATCGGGGTGCACATGCACAATGACTTCGGCATGGCCACGGCCAATGGTATTGCTGCCCTGGAGGCAGGAGCCCATTGGGCCGACGTCACCGTCCTGGGTTTGGGCGAGCGGGCCGGAAACAGCCGCTTGGAAGAGGTGGCAGGCTACCTGGCCCTGCAAGGCGCCAGGCCCTATGAGACTATCCGGTTTTCCGGCCTGGCCCGCTTGGCCGCCAGCTATTCGGGGAGGACAATCGAACCCCATCAGCCAGTGATCGGCGCGGGGATCTTTGCCTGCGAAACCGGGCTGCACCTGGCCGGGCTTGCCAAAGATCCCCGGACCTACGAGCCATACGAGCCGACCCTGGTGGGGGCGCGGCGGCAATGGTCGTACGGGGCCAAGGTGGGCAGGCAGGGCGTGGCTGAGCGGTTGCGGCAGTTGGGTGTGCAGGTCCAGGAGGCGCAACTGGCCCGGCTGGCCGATTCCTTCCGGAGCCAGTGCCTGGCCCTGGGCAGGCCGCTTCATGATTTGGAAGTGCGCCGGTTGGTGGCTGAATATAGTTCTTGATCCCAATGCCTCCCTGCCCGTACAGTGGAAAAAAGTGGAGAAAGCATCATGACGCAAGAGAACATTTTTTCCCTGCTGGCCAGGTCCGGTCCCTTCGCCACCGGAGACAGTCCGCCGGTTTTGGCTCCTTTTTCACGGGAGGCGCGGCTTTTTGCCAAGGGTCTGGCCGAGGCCGGCATGCGGACCCGCTACCGGATTCTGCGCAACCAGATTTTCGAGTTTCTCGATGTCCGCTCCTTTGCCGCGATACCGGCGATTATCAACGATCCGGCCCGGCGAAAACTGGTCAACGAGCGGGCCTACCGGTTGCTGGGCAACATGTTCGGCATCGAGGGCAACGCCCGGGAGGTGATCCTGCGGGTCAACACCTACTCGCGCACGGCCGACGGGGTGATCAATTACCTCAAGGCCAAGGTGCTGGCCAATTACGCCTCCTACATCGAGATGACCAACGAGATCGACTCCTGCAAGAGCCCGGTGGATCTCATGCTCATCCTCTTTGACGACCGCTACCACAAGAAGGCGCGGTTCGAGGCCAAGCGCAAGCTGATCCTCATGAACCTGGCCGGCTCCATCGATCAGCGGGAACGGGAAACCGAGGTGGAGGCCAAATTCGGCCAGTTTCTCGACTTTTTGAACGAATACGTCTGGAGCAGGAAAAGCAGGATCGGCGAACTGGAGATCGTCTACCTCCTGAGCGACCATGACCCGGAGACTTACGCCTGCACCAGGGTTGAGGTCATCAGCCGGGAGCAGGCCCGCGCCGTAAAAAGAAAGGCAAACCAGCAGCTCACCCTGATCAAACGAAGGCGCTTTGAGGCCAACGGGGCCGAGGTGCCGATCTATGTCTCCATCCGCAAGAAGCAGTCCGAAGCCAAGGTGCTCAAGCTCCTGCGCAAGGGCGAGGAGAACCCTGCCGTGGCGGTGGATGACGAGCTGGGGCTCATGGGGGTGGTGGACTCGGTGGCCGAGGTCAAGGCGTTCCAGAAACACCTGACCCAGAGCGCCACCCGGGCCGGTTCGTTGATGACCCTGGAGGAGGTGAGCGACACTCTTTCCGGCGGCGGGCACCACAGCGGCAGCATCGGCAGCTCCGCCAAGACCCAGATGTTCAAGTTTTTCGCCCGCATGGGCGGCATGCGCGTGGAGTTCATCGTCCACACCAACCGCTCGTACCTCAACTACATCTACGAGCGGGAGGTCTCCCACGACGAGTATGAGGTGAAGCGGATATTCGACTCCGGGGTGGCTCAGCTGCTCTTCCCGCAGGATATTTACGAGATCGACATCGCCGAGAAGAAGGAGGCAGTGCTCCGCTGGTTCAGGAAACGGATTGAGGAGTTTTGAGGGGGGTTGTCTATGGGTAGTAAACCAGGGTTCGCATCTTAATGTGCAGCCGTATTGTTAGACTAGAAACAACGCATGATTAAAATCTGCTATCTTTGTGGGAAAGAAATTAAGGAAGGCGACGTCAACAGTGACGACCATGCCATACCTCGGCAGATGATTACTCGTAAACAACCGAAAGCCAAGGGGTTTGACTATGGAGGAGTCCTCCCGACACATCAAAAATGCAACAACGAGTTTGGTGTAGAAACTTACTGTGGTAAGGCTCTCAAATTAATCGCAGTTCTTCATGATGTAGATTGCGTTTTTCGATTTTCGCCCGTAGAGAGTCGCTCAACACCTACGATGGCAATCAATTTCGACTGTTTGAAGGAGTTTACTCAGCGAGATTTGACGTTCTTTAAATTCATCGATGTCAGAGAAAACTCGATTGCAGATTTTTTGACGCCAACATTTTTTTCTGGCAAGCCCACGGCGAACCCTCTGCGAGATGCCCTATTTACGGCGCTGGCCGTGCTCACTAAAAGCGCCGCCGCTCTTTTAGTTGCTCGCCATTTGTGTGAAGTTCCTCTGCAATGGAGGGTGCTTGCCATCCCCTACTCTGGGGCCGAGGCTGCGGACTTCGACAAAATTTTTGGCAATACTAAACCGTTCGATGTCGGCGTGAAAGTTTGGCTCCGGCGCTTCGATTCGGGCGATTGGTTTGCGCTTTATCGAGTACGGAATATTCTTGTGTTTTTCTTGTTTAAGTTCTCCGAGACGGACACAGACTGGAATGAAATGATTGGGCGGTTTAGGGACGCAGACTGTTTCTCTTTTGAAGGTGAACATCTGAATGCGCTCATTGGTTACCAATGGAAAAAAGTCTAGCAAGTCTGTCAATACGGACCGGCTTCAGCACCAGTGTTGCCAGTGTCGTTCAGTCTTGGCTACTGCGAAGTTAAGTTGCGCTCTTCTTTGGCGTAGCTGGCCCCCTTGACACTTTTCCGGAAAAACGGTAAGTCCTTTCAGTATGTTATGTGTTTCCTGATCTTGAACCGCCGTTTTCTGCCTGAACTGGGGAGTGAATGACCACAAAACCTGAATCCGCCGGGAAACCGGCCGCTTCCACCCAACGCCTGCTTCGGGCTATTCCCAAGGTTGATGATTTTTTGGGCTGGCTGGTTCCGCCCCCCGATGCGCCTGCTTCGTTGGTGAAAAGCTCGGTGCGCCAACTGCTGGAATCGCTTCGGCAGGAGATCCTCAAGGGCGCACCCATCAAGCCCGGTGATCTGACCCAGGCCGCGCTGCTTCCTCGCCTGCATAAACTCCTTGCCGCCAGGCTCCGTCCCAACTTCCGTACCGTGATCAACGGCACCGGTGTGGTGGTGCATACTAATCTTGGCCGTTCCCTGCTGCCTGAATCG
The DNA here is from genome assembly GCA_041662645.1 of Desulfurivibrionaceae bacterium. GTDB lineage: Bacteria > Desulfobacterota > Desulfobulbia > Desulfobulbales > Desulfurivibrionaceae > Thiovibrio. The sequence goes on along the minus strand of JBAZSA010000013.1, from coordinate 3,216 downwards.
GCCATGGAGAGCCTGCTGGCCGTGGGCAGCCGCTATTCCAACCTGGAGCTTGATCTGGCCACGGGCAAACGGGGCAGCCGGTACAGCCTGGTGGAGGATATCCTCTGCGAGCTGACCGGGGCCGAGGCCGCCCTGGTGGTCAACAACAATGCCGCCGCGGTGATGCTGGTGCTGGACACCCTGGCCAAGGACCGCGAGGTCATCGTCTCTAGAGGCCAGCTAGTGGAGATCGGCGGCTCCTTCCGGATTCCCGAGGTGATGAGCCGGACCGGGGCCAAGCTGGTGGAGGTGGGCGCCACCAACCGCACGCATCTCCGCGATTACGAAACCGCCATCACCGAAGAAACCGCTCTGCTCCTCAAGGTGCATACCAGCAACTACCGGATCATCGGCTTTGCCTCCGAGGTTCCGCTTGCGGAGTTGGTGGAGCTTGGGGCGCGGCACGGGCTGCCGGTCATGGAGGATCTGGGCAGCGGCTGTCTGGTGGATCTTTCCCGTTTCGGCTTGGCCAAGGAGCCCACTGTGGGCGAGGTGGTTCGGGCCGGGGTCGATGTGGTGACCTTCAGCGGCGACAAGCTGTTGGGCGGCCCCCAGGCCGGGCTTATTGTGGGCAAGAAAGGGATCATCGAGCAGATCAAGGGTAATCCCATGAACCGGGCGCTGCGCATCGATAAATTCACCCTGGCCGGGCTCGAGGCGGTGTTGCGGCTGTACTTTGACGAGGAACAGGCCCTTGCGGCCATCCCCACCCTGGCCATGCTGGCCATGCCCCTGGCTGCCATCGATCACCGGGCCAAGCGGCTGCGCCGTCTGATCGGTAAGAATCTTGGGCCGGTCTGCCGGGTGGAGATCAAAAATATCACCTCCATGGTGGGCGGCGGTTCACTGCCGGAACAGCCCTTGCCCAGCAGGGCTGTGGCTCTTGCCCCCCTGGACCGGAGCGTCAACGAGTTGGAAAAGGGGTTGCGGGAGCTACCGCTGCCCGTGCTCGGCCGCATCGAGGAAGACCGGCTGCTCCTTGATATGCGTACCGTGGCCGACAAGGAAATCCCGCTGCTGGCCAACTGTTTGAAAGAAGTTTTCGAGGCTGAGAATACTAAATGACCATCCCTCTGCTGTTTGAGGCCGGGGCTCTAACCCCGGCTGATCTTCGCCGTTTTTCCACGTTGTTCACCAAGACTGCCTTTGATTTCTTCCCCTGCGAGACTGCCCAGCTGATGCCCCTGGGCGAAGAGGAGGGCGAACCGCCTCCGGAGCTGCAGACCGCGCTGGCGCAAATCCGCGACACCCATCTGCCCGTGGTTGATGCCCAATTGCAGGAGCTGCTGCTGCCCATCTGGGGAGGGGAAACGCTCTGCGGGCTGCTGGTGGTCCGGGGCGGCGAGGAACAGCTCTACGGGATGCCGGTGGTCTGGCTCGACGAGCAGAGCCATATCATCTCCCGGGAGTTTTATCTGCTCAAACAGAGCTGTCAGGACCCGGCCACCGGGCTGGTGAACGGGTTTCATCTGCGGGGGGAGCTTGAGGCCCTCGGGCAGGCGGCGGCTGATGGGGTGCCCGTCGCTCCGGCCACCCTTGCCCTGCTGGAGGTCTATCCGCGCACCCGTGACGCGGACCGGAGCCTGCGCTATATCGTCCGGGCCGGCAGCTGTTTGGCTTCCATGATCGGCGAAGACATGCACCTGCACCATCTCGGCGCCGGAATCTTCGGCCTGCTCTGGGATGGGGTGGACATGGAACAGGCCCGGCAGCTGGGCGAATCGCTGCTTTTGCGCCTCAAACGGGAAAATTTCGTCACCGCCCATCTCGGCATCACCACGGTAACGCCCCACGATCCCCAGGAGAGCGGCGCTCCGGAGCAGCTTTTGGAGCAGGCCTGGCAGGCCCTGCGCACCGCCCGTTTGCGGGGGCCTTTCAGTCTCTGCGGTCATGTCACTGCCCAGGATATAGAGTCCCACCCCTTTCGCAAAACCCCTGAGCCGACGCTTAGAAAATTGCGCGCCCTGTACCGAGGCAAAAGCCGTTTCTCCCTGGTTTTGCTCCGCATGGATCAGGAGCCGGCCAGCAACCATTTTTCCAAGCGGCTCAGGACGTTGCTTGGTCAGGAGAAGGGGCTGGTGCTCGTCAATCAGCGGGAGGCGTTCCTCTTTTTGGACGGGCTCGACGGCGAGGCGGCCCGGGCATGGCTTGCGGATTTCCGCGAGAAGATGGAGGGTATCGGCGGCAGTTCTTTTTCCATGGGAGTGGCTACCTTTCCCTATCATGATTTCAAGAAATCGGCTCTGCCCTTGAACTGCCGGAAGGCTTTGGAGCACGCGACCTTTTTCGGTCCGGACTCTCTGGCTGTCTTTGACGCGGTCAGCCTCAATATCAGCGGGGATGTCTATTATAATGAGGGCGATCTGGTCAAGGCCCTTGGGGAATACCGGCAAGGGTTGCTCCTTGAGCCGGGCAACGTCAACATTCTCAACAGCATGGGGGTTGCCAATATCCAGCTCAATCGGCCCAAGGCAGCCCGGGTTTGTTTTCAAAAGGCGCTTGCGGCGGAAGCGGAAAATTTCATGGCTCTGTTCAACCTGGGCTTCATCTGCCTGGATGACGGTGAGGATGCCGAAGCGCTGGCACTCTGGGAAAGGGCGCTGGCCGTGGATGGCGAGCATCCCGATCTCCTGCAGCACCTTGGCATGCTCTACTGCCGGCAGGGGCGGTACGCCGAGGGGCGCCGGGTATTGGAGCACTGCGAGGAGTTGATCAAAAAGGATTCCCGCCAGGGCGGAGAGCCCATGGTGGTGGCGCGCTGGCTTGGCCGGGCCTGTGAGGCTTTGGGGGAGAACGGGCTGGCCATTGCCGCCTATCAGCGCGCGGTCAGCGGCAACCCCAGGGATGCCGGTTCGCTGAGCAGGCTTGGCAGGCTGTATGCCTTGGAAAAACAGGGGTACGATATCGCCCTGGCCCTGTGCGGGCAGGCGGTTGAGCTGGATGGGGGCAAGGGGGCGCACTGGTACAGGTTTGGCCAGGTGCAGGCCTTGGCCCAAGACCAGGAGGGGGCAATGCAGTCCCTGGCGGAGAGCCTCCGGCTTGATCCGCGTCAGGCAGAAGCCGCGTTGTTGCTGGGCAACTTGTTTGAGCGGCAGGGGCAGCCGGGCAAGGCCAGAAAGCTTTATAAAAAAGCACTGCGGTATTCCCCGGCGCATGCCCAGGTTCGGGCGGCCCTGG
>JBAZSA010000012.1:0-27971 GCA_041662645.1 Desulfurivibrionaceae bacterium | reverse complement strand
AAATTTTGGCGGACTATTGCCGAGGATATCATAAACAACAAAATCCAGGCTAAGCTGTTCCCCAAGCTTGGTGATACTGCCGGCCGCCACATAGTTGACCGCCGGGGAGGTAATCAATGGCTTTAAGGCCTCGGCCTTGGGAGGCCAATGCTCATAGCCGAGCTTTTTCTGTACTTCCTCCCTGGACAGCAGCGCCAAGCCTTTGCTTTGCGCAATCTCCGACATGGCTTTGTCGCTTAAGGCGAGAAGCTGATCGTCCCCCGCCGGGGCATTGATCCGGGGAGGGACCATGACTGTATTCGGCTCGGTCCCCGCGCCAAACGCCTCCCCTGCCAAGGGCAGAAGGCTCTGGCCCACAACGAGGACAAGGACGGCAACAACAATCTGCATGGAGTTCCAAAAAACATGGGAGCGTGATATGTGTCGAGCTGAGTTATTTTGTTTCATACTCTCGCTTTCGCTGTAAAAGGACTTGGAGTCCGCCCCAAAATATGCGGGCGTGCTGGAAATCTGTTAATGAGCGTATCAGAATTATCAGGCATTGGCCCTACTGTCAAGAATCTTTGCTCTCCCCCGGGGTTTCAAGCAAGCCCCCGTCCCGCAAGGTGAGACAACGGGTCATCCGGTGGGCCAGATCAAGGTTATGCGTCACCATGACCGTTGCCAGGGAGAGGGTTTCGCTCAACTCCCGGATAAGCTCGAAAACCGTGCGCCCGGTTTTAGGGTCAAGGTTGCCGGTGGGCTCATCGGCCAGCAGAACCTCGGGCTTCATGATCAGCGCCCGGGCCAGGGCGACCCGCTGCTGCTCGCCGCCGGAAAGCTCCCCCACCTTGTGGGTGGAGCGGTTCAACACCCCGACCCGCTCCAGGAGATATTCCGCATACCCGGCAAGCTCGGAGCGCTTTTGCCCGGAAATAAGCCCGGGCAGCAGGACATTTTCCAGGGCATTGAACTCCGGGAGCAGGTGGTGAAACTGAAAAACAAAACCAACCACCTTATTACGGAACAGGGCCAGCTGGTCATCGGTTTTTGCAAAAACATTTTCGCCCCGGTAAAAAAGCTGCCCCTGGCTAGGCTGATCAAGGGCGCCCAAGATATGCAGCAGGGTTGTTTTGCCGGTCCCGGAAGCGCCGACCACCGCGACCATTTCCCCGGCAACCAGCCGCAGATTTACCCCGGCAAGCACCTGCAGGCTGGCGTGGGTGCGGTATTCCTTGTAAATATCCCGCGCTTCAAAAAAGAAGGGTTGTTCGGGTACGCCGTTGAACATGGGTCCGCCTCCTCTACTCATAACGCAGGGCCACGGCCGGATCGACCTTGGCCGCCTGCCAGGAAGGATATAGGGTGGCGACCAGGGTAATAACCGTTGCCGACAAGGCAATGAGAATCACATCCGAGGGCAGGACCAGCACCGGCAGGGTGGAAATCGGGTAGACGTCGGGCAGCTTGATGAACTGATAGCGGCTTAAAATCGCACAGAGACCCAGGCCGCCCAACACACCGAGAAAGGTGCCGGTAAGACCGATAACCAGCCCCTCGTAGATAAAAATCCGCATGATGCTGGCGGAGGTGGCGCCCATGGATTTCAGAATGGCGATATCCTTGGTCTTCTCCATGACCACCATGATCAGAGTGCTGACGATATTGAAGGCCGCGACCATCACCACCAGGGCCATGATCACCGAAAGGGCTGTTTTTTCCAGGGCCAGGGCGGAGAAGATGTTCCGGTTCATCCGCATCCAGTCCTTGGCGAAAAAATTCGGCCCCAGAGCCTGTTCGATCCGCTTGGCGACCCGGTCCGCCTGGTTGAGATCGGTGGTTTTCACCTCCAACCCATGCACCGCGCCGGGCAGATCAAAAAAACGCTGCGCCGTTTCCAGGGAAACATAGGCCAGGGCCGAATCATACTCGTACATGCCGGTTTCAAAAATTCCGACCACCTGGCAGGTGGAGACCTTGGGCATTACCCCCATGGGCGTTAGGGGGCCGGAAGCCGAAATCAGCCTTACCCGGTCATGGGTCGAGACATGCAGCTGCGCGGCAAGCTCCTTGCCCAGGATTATGCCCGGCAGCCTTCTTGCGCCATCGCCCTGTCCAGGCGACAAATCTGCAATTGAGCCGGTGCGCAGATGTTTTTCCAGGCTGAGCACCCCCTGGGCAGTGGCAGGATCAAGCCCCCGCAACACGGCGCCGGTTCCGCCCTCACCACCGGTGATCATGGCCTGGCTGTACAGATAGGGGGTCACCCCGCTTACTCCCTCGACAGCGCGAACCTTTGCGGCAACCTTCTCGTAATCACTGATGTTGCCGGTATAATCCTGGACCACCACGTGAGAGTTGATGCCCAGAATCTTGTCACGGAATTCGGAGGTAAAACCGGTCATTACCGCAAGCACCACGATAAGCGCCATGACCCCGACCATGACCCCGGCAATGGAGATCAGCGAAATCAGCGAGACAAAACCGTGCTTGCGCTTGGCCTTCAGATATCGCAGACAGACAAACCATTCAAAATTCACAATTTCCCTCTCGTGCTGGACAGTCCGAAAAAACCAATACCACATCAAAACTGCAAGCGATACAGGGTGCGGCAGATGCGCGACAGAGGCCTGCGAAATGTGCTATTGCACATGAGCAGGCCGATAACAGCAGCGTAGCGGCGAAGCAGATGCCGTGCCCTGTATCGCTTGCAGAGGATTATTTACTCTCTGGGCGCAAATGCGGAAACAGAATAACATCGCGGATCGAGGGGGAATCGGTCAGCAGCATGACCAGACGGTCGATGCCGATCCCCTCCCCTGCCGCCGGAGGCATGCCGTATTCCAGAGCCCGGACGAAATCCTCATCCATCTCGGGAAAAATCTCCTCGTCGCTGCCCCGCTCGGCAATCTGCTTTTGCAGCCGCTGTTTCTGATCAATGGGATCATTGAGTTCGCTGAAGGCATTGGCCATTTCCCGTCCGGTCATGAACAGCTCGAACCGGTCCGTGACCTCGGGATTTTGCTCGTTGCGGCGCGCCAGGGGCGAAACCTCGGTGGGATACTGGGTCACAAAGGTGGGGTTGACCAACTTTTCCTCCACCAGCAGTTCAAAGAGTTCGGTCTTGGCCTTGCCGTGCCCAGACAAAGGCTCAAGGGCGATGCCCTTTTCCAAGGCGAGCTGCCGGGTGCGGGCCGGGTCGGCGAGCACAGCCTTGTCAACCTTGCCCACCTCAATAAGCGCTTCGTCCATGGTATAGCGCTTCCAAGGCGGGGAAAGATCGACCTCCTGCCCCTGGTAGCTGACGACCATGGAACCGGTAACCTCAGCGGCGATGTAGGAAACCATCTCCTCGGTGAGGTCCATGAGATCCTCGTAGGTGGCAAAGGCCTGGTAGAATTCGAGCATGGTGAATTCGGGATTATGCCGGGTGGAAAGCCCTTCGTTTCTGAAATTGCGGTTGATCTCGAAGACCTTTTCAAACCCGCCCACCAGAAGCCGCTTGAGGTAGAGTTCCGGGGCGATGCGCAGGTAGAGATCCATGCCCAGGGCATTGTGGTGGGTTTTGAAGGGTTTGGCCGTAGCCCCGCCGGCAATGGGCTGCATCATGGGGGTTTCGACCTCCATGAAGCCCCGATTGGTCAGAAAATCACGGATCAACCGGATGATCTCCACCCGTTTGCGAAAGGTGTCGCGCACCTCCGGGTTCATGATCAAATCGACATAGCGCTGGCGGTAGCGGGTTTCCACATCGGTAAGGCCGTGGAATTTCTCCGGCAGGGGGCGCAGGGATTTGGTGATCGGCTTGACACTTGCCGCGTCGATGGTGAGTTCTCCGGTCTGGGTGCGGAACAGGGTGCCGCCAAACCCGGCGATATCGCCGAGATCGAGCTTCTTGAAGATCTGGTAGACCTCGGGGCCAACCTCATCACGCTTGACATATACCTGGATGCGGCCAGTTTCGTCCTGGAGATGGAGAAAGGCGGCCTTGCCGAACTTGCGCAGGGCCATGATCCGGCCGGCCACGGATTTAACCCCGTCTTCCAGCGGCGCATCCGGGTTGTCGTTTTTTACCAGGATATCGCTGATCCGGTGGGCGGGCCGGAAATCGTTGGCATAGAGATTAACGCCCAGCTCCGCGAGCTCTTGGGCCTTTTGACGGCGTTGCTTCAAAACCTGATTCAATTCTTCCATTGCTCAATACTCAAACTTTTTAAAATGATTGGATAAAGGATGGCAGGACAACGCCTGTGCCTTACAGATATTTGTCACGCAACAGCTTGGAAAGATCCCTGGTCAGGGCCAGCACCTTTTTGGCATGGGTCAGAGGCAGGGAGCCGGTTCCACAGCTCGGGGTTATCAACGTCTGTTGCAGCAAAGACTTGTAATCCCAATCCCCGCCGACAAGTTGCGCAGCCTGCGCCTCCCAGCGGGCAAGCAGGGACTCCGCCGTTTCCCGCTCGATATACTCCTTTTCCGAGGTGGGCACGATGCCCCAGGCGATGATGCCGCCCCGTTTCAAAAAGGCGTAGAGTGCATCCTTGCAGGCGACCAGCTTATCGAAAAACCCGTAGGCGTCGAAGCTGACAATATCAAGGGAAGTGGAGAGGAGAAATTCCCAATCCGTGTTGGCGCAAACATGAACGCCCACCAGCCCGCCCGCAGCCTGGGCCGCAGTGATGATCTCGTTGAGTTCCTGGCCCAACTCATCCAGGGAGACACTGAGAAAGGCGGAGGAGCCAAGACCGGCCAGGGCCGGTTCATCAATAAAGAGGATAACCGGGGCCTGCGACGCAGCAAGAACCCGCACCTGCCAGGCAGCCTTGAGGGAAAGCCCCTTCACCACCATCTCCCGGATGGTCGGTTCATAATACGCAGCCCGCCCCTCCCGGTCGTGGAGGCCGGTGAGCAGGGTGAACGGCCCGGTCATCTGCCCCTTGACCGCGGCCACGGCTTTACCGGCCACAGCATCCTTAAGAGCGAAAAGGCCCTGGGCCCTGTCCCGGCTCACGGCAAAGGGTGAGTCGGGCAGAAGGGCCGGGTCTTCGAGGGCGGCAAGATACTGCTCAAAGTAAGCCAGCATCTCCCCGGCAAAGGCCTCGGTCTGGATATCGAAATAGGTGCGATCCCCCTCCTCGACAATGCCGGGCATCCCTTCACTGAACTGGCTGAGCATCCCCTCCTTGGGGTTGCTTGGCAATTGCGGCCACAGGGGAATGTCCGGGGTATGCTCGAAGATGAGGGAAAACGCTTCCCGGTGGTCGATAACCGGCAGGCTGCCAATGAGGGTCGCCAGGCCATTGGCCTGGAAACGGGAGGATGGATTGCTTTGAGTCATAACTTTTTCCAGTATCGGGAAGGAAAGGCGCGGCTGTTGGACGCCCGATTGCAAAACAGGATGTTAAAAAAGCGCTGCCAAGCTTTTTTAACATCCTGCTAGCTATCAACAATAGGGCGAAAAGTCAATGTCTTTTGGGGGAAAGCAAGGTCTTGTCCAACAGGAGAATCTGACTAATCCACCGCGATTCCCCAGATGTCACGGGCATATTCGCGGATGGTCCGGTCGCTGGAAAATTTACCCATCCGGGCCACATTGAGGATGGATTTGCGAATCCAGTTCGGCTGATCGTGATACAGCTCGCCCACCTCTTTCTGGCAGCGGAGATAATCCTCCAAATCAAGGAGCAGCAGATAGGGATCGTTGAGGTTGAGCAGGCTCTCAACGAGGGGGGTAAACAGCGTGGTGTCGCCCCTGCTGAAGTAGCCGTTGCGGATGGAGTCCAGGGTGCGTTTCACCTCGGCGTTGTCGCGATACACATCAAAGGCGTTGCGGCGCGGATTACGCTTGGCTTCCTCGACCTCTTCCGTGGTCATGCCGAAGATAAACATGTTCTCCGGCCCGACCTCCTCGCGAATCTCGATATTGGCTCCGTCCAGGGTGCCGATGGTAAGGGCGCCGTTTAGGGAAAACTTCATGTTGCCAGTGCCGGACGCCTCGGTGCCCGCAGTGGATATCTGTTCGGAAAGGTCGGAAGCCGGAAAAATCTTCTCGGCGACAGACACCCCATAGTTGGGAATAAACGCCACCTTGAGCCGGTCCCCCACCCGCGAATCGTTGTTGACCACCTCGGCCACCGAAGTGATCAGCTTGATGATCAGTTTCGCCTTCACATACGAAGGCGCGGCCTTGCCCCCGAAAATAACGGTCCGGGGCGGGGAATCAGTGTCCTCCCCGTTGGCGATCCGGTGGTACAGGGTGATGACATGCAGGATATTGAGCAACTGCCGCTTGTACTCGTGGATCCGCTTCACCTGGACATCGAACAGGGTGTTGGGATTGACCACCACCCCGCAATCCTGCCTGATGATGGCGGCCAACCGTTTTTTGTTCTCCGCTTTCACCTTGGCCCATTTCTTTTGAAACTTGGCCTGGCCGGCGTAGGGTTCGAGATTTCGCAGGTAGTCGAGGTTGGTGACCCATTCCCCGCCGATGGTGTCGGTGATAAGGCCAGCCAGGCCGGGGTTGCATTTGAGCAGCCACCGCCGCTGGGTTATGCCGTTTGTTTTGCAGTTGAAGCGGCCCGGATAAAAGTCGTGGAAGTTCTTGAAAAGCCTGGTTTTCAAAAGATGGGTGTGAAGCTCGGCCACCCCGTTGACCGAATGGCTGCCCACGATGGCCAGATACGCCATGCGCACCCTTTTCACCGGCCCCTCCTCAATGATGGACATATCACGCAACAGATCGTCGCGCCCGGGATACCTGGCCGCAACCTCTTCCAAAAACTGGCGGTTAATCTCGAAGATGATCTCAAGGTGACGGGGCAGCACCTTGCCCAGCAGTTCCACGGACCAGCTTTCCAGGGCCTCCGGCATCAGGGTGTGATTGGTGTAGCCAAAGGTGCCGACGCAAATCCGCCAAGCCTTTTCCCAGGGAACCGCCTCTTCGTCCACCAGAAGCCGCATGAATTCCGGAATGGCGATGGACGGATGGGTATCGTTGAGCTGAACGGCGATCTCATCGGAAAACGAATCGAAATCATCGTGTTTTTTCTTATGCCGCCGGAGGATATCCTGAAAGGTGGCCGCCACGAAGAAGTACTGCTGTTTCAGGCGCAGTTCCTGACCCTGCCGGATATCGTCCGAGGGATAGAGAACCTTGGAAATCGTTTCGGAGAGAACCTTATCATGCACAGCCGAAATGTAGTCGCCCCGGTTGAACGAACCGAGGTCAATCTCACGGGAGGCCCTGGCGGTCCAGAGGCGCATGTTGATAACATTGTTATTGTTAAACCCGGGCACCAGGACATCACAAGCCATGGCCATGATCTCTTCCGTTTCGATCCACTCGGTCCGCAGCTCGCCCTTGTTGTTCCGGTACCGCTGCACCCGGCCGTAATACCTCACCGGATAGAGATTCTGGGGCCGCTCATACTCCCACGGGCTGCCGTAGCGCAGCCAGTTATCTGGATGTTCCACCTGGAAGCCATCGGCGATGCGCTGATAAAAAAGACCGTATTCATAACGGATGCCGTATCCGTAAGCAGGAACGCCCAAGGTTGCCAAGGAATCCAGAAAACACGCGGCCAGACGGCCAAGGCCGCCGTTGCCGAGAGCGGCATCAGCCTCTTCTTCCCTGATCTCCTCGAGATCGTAGCCCATCTCCTGCATGACATCCTTCATCTCATCATAAAAGCCGAGATTGATGAGGCTGTTGCCCAAGGACCGCCCGATAAGAAATTCCAGGGACAGGTAGTAGACCCGCTTCTTGCCTTTTGCGTAATAGCCCTTTTGCGTTGCAATCCAACGCTCGATCAAAAAATCGCGGATGGTGTAGGCCAGGGCCTTGTACAGATCCCTGCTCCCGGCCCGCTGGGGGTCGCGACCGAGAAAACTCAGCATATGGTGGTTGATCGTGTTCAAAAAATCTTTTTTGGTGAGCGATTTAACCAAGGTGCAATAAGGACCTTGCGGGATTTTATCGTTCATGATTGCGCTCGGTTTCCTTGCGGTTGATCTGCTTTAAAAAACACCCCCCAGCCTCCGCGCCAACGTCTGCTTTTTTTAGGTTACAACGGGGCGGAAAAAACAGTCAAACTTATTTAGGGGCCGTTATGGAATAATCATTAGATTTTTCACCAATTCATTACGGCCCCTTATGCCGATCACAACATTTCAATGTGACACATTTTGAACAACGGCTTGGGTGCCGTTATGGAATAATCTTTGCTCTCCTAATCCTTTCGCCATGCTTCCGGCTCGCAACGCAGTCAACTTTATTCTCCCGGCGGTGCGGATGCCCCGGCCTCAAGAAACATCTTCACCCAGGCCAGGGCCTGATCCCGGTCCGCCACCAGACCCTCCACCTGTGCCGTCACCAGGCCGTCAAGGATCTCTTTAAAAACAGGGCCCGGCTCAAGACCAAAAATATCGATAAGATCACGACCGGTGACCAGCGGCGGACTAGCGAATACCGGCTGGATATACTCCGCATACACCCCATGCACCTCGCGCATAAGCGCGGCAAGATTTTCCTCCATCCCTTCCGGCTTGCCAACCCCTTGCCCGGCAAGGCTATCCGCCATGGCCAGCAAAAAGAGCGAGGCCAGATCATCGCCAACCGCCTTAACCAGCCGCAGACATGCCTTGCGCGTGATCCCGGTGCGCAACCGCGCATTGCTGAGATGAAAGGGCCACATGTGCAGCCCGATAAGCCGGGCCACCCGGGTGCGGTCATCCTTGGCCCAGTGCAGCCTTGCGGCGACACCCTCAAAGATCGCGGCCCCGGCCTGATCATGGTTATAAAAGGTTATCTTTTCCTCAATCAGCCGGTGGGTTTCCGGTTTGCCCAGGTCATGAAACAAGGCAGCCCATTTCAGCAAGGCCGCCCGTCTTCCCTGAACCACTTCGCGGAACAATCCGCCCTGCCCTGGGAAATACGCCTCCGGGTCGAGCAGGATTTTCTCCAGGCACCGCAAGGCCTCCAGACTGTGCCCGAACACATCGAGATGATGGCTGGCAGGCTGGACAAGCCCTCGGCCGGCAACAAGCTCGGGAAAAACAACCCACAAGAGACCGGTTTGGGCCATGCCGCGGATGGCCTGCCAACCACGGGACGAGCCCATGATCAGGCCAAGCTCATAGGCCACCCGCTCCATGGCCGCCTCAACCAGCAGCTCGCCATGGGCGGCAATGGCTGCCTCGGCTTGCGGATCGATGGTAAAATCCAGGGTGGCGGCAAAGCGATAGGCCCGGAGCAGCCGCAGGGGATCAGTCAGCAGATTGGCTAAAGCCGGGGTGCGGATGCGCTTCTGGGCAAGGTCGGCCACCCCGCCACATGGATCGATAACCGTGAGCGCGGCAAGGTTGCCGGTCACCGGATCAAGGGGGACGGCCATGGCGTTGATGGTGAAATCCCGCTGGCCGAGGTCATCTTCAATGGTGGTGGAGAAGTTCCTGAAACCGGAAAAATCAAGGGTCAAGCCCTGCCAGACAACCCTGGCCACGTCTTCCCCCGCATCGAGCAGGACAAAGGTGCCTCCCAACAAATCGCTGACCTCGCGAGCACAGGCCACGGCGCCAGCGGGCACCGTGAAATCAAGATCCTTGGCCGCCACCCCCAGCAACCAATCCCGCACCGGTCCGCCCGCCACGTACATGGGCTGCCCGGAACTCTGCGCAACCCGGCCCAGGGCCAGGCGCAGCGCCTCGGGGTAGGTTTGCAGCCAATCATGGGTCAATACCGCTGCCATGGAGTCCTTTACAGGTGGTTGACGATTTCCGCCAGGGTGGTTTCCAGCCTGCAGCAGACATCGTGGATGTGGATGCTCTCCAAGCTCAACGACTCGATCACCACCAGGGTTTCCGGCGGCAATACCCTGCCGAACCGCTCCCCTGCCCGCCGGGCCACCTCCCGCACCGCGTCCTCGGCAAACTGCGGCAGGCTGTGCGAGGCGTAAACCAGCTGGGCCTCATCGGTTCTTTTCAGCAGATCCTGGGTCACATGCAGAGCCTCTTCCAGACAGGCCAGCAGCTCACCAATGGAGGGGGAAAGTCCTGCCGACTGCAGGGAGAGGGTGGTCTGGGAGCGCTGGGAATGGGTGGGCAAGGGGCAATCCTCATCCTCCTTGCGAAACAGGGTCTGGTTGTAGGCCTGGGTGCAGGGGCAGGCGGTGATGTGGGCCACGCCGGCCCCGAGCATGGCCATGCTTTTCAGTTCCTCCCCCTGCCCGGTCAATTTCAGATCAAGGCTCACGGCAATGGAATCCACCGACTGCCTGCCGCTGACCCTGGCCGTCCTGATAAGCGGCAGCTGACCGGTAAGCCGGACCCGGCCACTGCTCGCGCCCTGACGCGCCATCATCTCCCGGCCGAGCTGCAACCCATACTCGCGGAGATCCCCGAACTCCTTGCCATGGAGGGCGGCGATCACCTCTTCCATGCGGGACATGTGGATGCCCCGGACCTCCGCATCAAGGTTCACCTCTAATCTGGCTGTAAAAGGAATCAACCCTTCGGGCAGCCTGACCCAGACGGTTTTGCCGCAGATGCCGACCTCCGGCAGGGGCAGTCTAAAAGAGGGGGGCTGCTGGGGGATGTCAATCCCCTCCGCCAAAACCCGCGCATGGTCCTGGGGGGATATGGATGGTTTCAAATAAATTCCTCCTGTTTCAAGGAAATATACCACTGCTGGACGGTCTGCCAATCCCCCTGTTGCCTGGTCCAATCGGCCAGGGCCTGAAAACGGCCTATATCCTCGGCCGCGGCCCCGGTTTCCCCCAGGGCGAGAGAAACAGAGGCCAGCAAAGACTCAATCCGGGCCAGGCTTGCGCCATTGCACAGGCTGCCATCATGGAGATAGCGCAGAGTGATGGGCTCCTCCCCGCAAAAGCCAAAGGGGAACCGCTGGGCAAGCCGGAGAAAAAAGGACCAGTCCTCTCCCAGCTCTCCGGGACCAAATCCGCCCACCTCGGCAAAGGCCTCGGTTTCCAAGGCCAATGCCGAGGGGACCAAAAAGCACCAGCGGGCCAAGCCGGCAAGGCAGTGCCCTTCGATGGCCATTCCCGGCTCGGGGATGCAAAACTCCCCGCCCCCGAGCTGATCGCTGTTTCTGGTCACCCCGTAGGCCACAGGATAACCTCGGGCCAGGGTCCGCACCAGGCTTGCAACATGACCCTCCAGCCAGACATCGTCGGAATCAAGAAACATGACCACCTCGCCGCAAGCCTCGGCAACCCCGGCATTTCTGGCCAACCCCGGCCCAAGGCCGGAGCGTTGCAGCAGCCGCACCTCGGGAAAACGGGCAGCCACCAGGGCAGCGGTATTATCCGTCGAGCCATCGTCCACAACAATGATCTCGCTCACCGGGGTATCCTGCCCGACCACGCTGGCAATGGCCCGGCAGGTCATCTCCGGCCGGTTTCTTGTAGGAATTACGCAGCTGATCCGCATGGTCCGTGGAAGCCCTTCTGCTTTGCCTCATGATTGTACTCTGCGCCGGGCAGAAAGATACACCCTACCTGCTCTTTACCTTTCAGCATAACACAAAAAAAAGTTTGCGCGACCGGTTCTATGGGAGTTGAGAACTGCCCCCAGATCAGGGAGCAGGAATGGGCTGTCAACGGCAGGCTTACGATCTACGGCGCAAGCATCTGCTTGCCCGGGATGGACCGGCAATCGACAATTGCTCCGGCGGCGGGTCACCAAGCGCGGTCCAGACAGGAATCAGCATTCTGCCTGCGACCAGAGTTCCGGATCGACAACGCCGATTTTCACGGCATAGCGAACCAGGGCCATGGGATCGTGGATATCGAGCTTCTTGACGATGTTGGAACGATGCTTCTCCACGGTACGCGGGCTCAAGAAGAGCATCTGGGCTATATTCTTTGTCGTATGTCCTTCGACCACGAGGCGAAAAATCTGCTGCTCCCGCTCGGACAGGCTATCATAACCCGTCACACCAAGATCATGCCCAGACTTTGGAGACAGAAATTTCATGATCACTGCGGTATTGAGTTTTGCGCTCAAAAAATAGTGGCCGGCTGCGGCCTTCTGAATGGCCAAGATAATATCATCACCGGAGTCGGTTTTTAAGACATAGCCGACAGCGCCCGAGGCAAGGGCTTGGTGGACATAAGCCTCTTTGTCGTACATGGAGAAAATCACCACCTTACTCTCCGGGGACACCTCTTTGAGCAAGGACACCGCCTCAAGGCCGTTCAGTCCGGGCATGCCGATATCCAGAAGGATGACCTCGGGCCTCGCTTGCTTGGCTTTCCGCACCACATCCTTGCCGTCAAAAGCCTCACCCACCAGCTCCATCGCCGGATGATCCAGAAGAAGCTGACGAATGCCATCACGGACAATGGCATGATCGTCAGCCACCATAACCTTCAATTTACCATTCATGATACAACTCCACCAATGCATTGTCGTTTATCCTGGAAACAGAAGATGCCTCTTGTCCCCGATCCAACCATCTCACCTCCGCCCGGATTTTTGTCCCTACCCCAAGGCGGGAACGGACAGAAAGACTTCCGCCGATCGCCAGCATCCTTTCATGCATACTCCGCAAACCAAGGCCGCCATGGGTCCCCGAGGATGGCGCAACCGGGTCTCCCGGCTCAAATCCTCGGCCATCGTCCGCAACAATCACGATGAGCGAGGGATAGCTGAATATCAGACGGACGGAGACGGCGCTCGCTCCGGCGTGTTTCCCGATATTGGTGAGGCTCTCCTGAACCAAACGATAGAGGGCGATTTCATATTCAGGCGGTATCTTTCTCTGGGCGCCTGATATTTT
This sequence comes from Desulfurivibrionaceae bacterium, assembly GCA_041662645.1. Lineage (GTDB taxonomy): Bacteria > Desulfobacterota > Desulfobulbia > Desulfobulbales > Desulfurivibrionaceae > Thiovibrio. Next base: position 15,193 of record JBAZSA010000012.1, on the reverse strand, counting down.
CATGGCTGTTTGGATCGCTGGATAACGGCCGGAAAAATCATGCAGTCCCCATTCCAACGCCGGCACAAATCCCAGATTGTCAAGCAGGTCGGGCCTGAGCCTGTTTGTTGCCCCGCGAATAGCAGCCCCTATTATGTCGACAAGCTCACTGATTTTCATGAACTCCGAGGCATTGCCTCCTTCAGGAGAGATGCTTTTTTTCTGAAGAAAGTCCACCTGCTGGCGGAGAGAAAGCAGAATCACCCCGAATTCATCGTGCAGATTGGCGGCAATTCGTTTTTGTTCTTCCTCCGCCGACTCGATTATCCGCAGGGAAAGATGCCGGATTTTTTCTTCCGCAAGTTTTACCTGCGTCACATCACGGTGCATGCAGTGCATGAATTCAGCGCCGTTGAAGAGAATCAATTTCCCCCGGCATTCGATAAAATTTTCCCGGCCATCCGGACGCAACCAGGAATACAACCCAACACACCGACTTCCCCCGAAAGAACACCGGGAGGGATTGTGCGTCTCCCGGCTCATTATTTTCTGCTTGTTTTTCTTCAAGCTTTTTATATCGGCACAAGCAAACAGCTCTTCTTTGCTGCGCCCGGCCAGCTTCAGGTAGCTCTCATTGCAGTCGACAATCTTTTGCTCCACGCCCGCCGCAGATATTTCGTAGATGCTGATTCCATCGGTACTGGTCTCAAAAAGCGTGCGATACCGGAATTCCGATTCCTGCAACCTGTCGAGGATCGACATATAGGGGGTGATGTCCTCGGCAATACCCACCTCCCGGTATCTCTTGCCGGTCTGATCGCAAACCATAAACGCCTTGGTGCGAATCCAGCGGATGGCCCCGTCCGGCCGGATTATCCGGAACTCAAGACCTTGCTCCCGGTTTTTCCGAAAAAAAAGCTTTTCCCGGACCCAGCCGATGTCATCCGGATGTACGGTATCAAGCCAAGAGTCAGGATGTAAATACAGACTTCCAGTGGGTTTGCCCCAGATTTTTTCATAGGCCGGGCTGACATACAGCACCTGCTCGGCAGCCAGGTCTCGAATCCAGAAAACGCTGTTGACATTCTCCGCTATCTGCCGGAAACGTTCCTCGCTTTCACGAAGCTCTACTTCGGTTACCTTTTGATTTTCAATGGCCTGAACCAATTCAGCAACCTTCTCCTCCAACTCCCTGGTCTGCTCGGCAATCTTCTTTTCCTGGTCGGCGCAGGCCTTCCGCAGCGCCTTCTGTGTTTCTTGCAGCTCGGCAGTACGGGCTCCAATCAACTTTTCCAGTCCGGCCTGGTATTGCGCCAGTGCCGTCTCAGCCTGCTTGCGGTCCGTGATATCGTGGGCAATTCCGAGCAGACCAATGGCTTTTCCCTGTTCGGAAATAACCGGGGCCTTCACCGTACGGACCACATATTCTTTCCCATTTGCCAGATAACGCTCTTCCAGCTCTTCTGTCTTGCCGGAAGAGAGTATCCGCATGTCATCCGCCCTGTATTTTTCAGCAAGATCCCTGGGGAAAAAATCAAAATCCGACTTACCGGCTATCTCGTCAGGAGCAATGCCCATATCCTGGGCGAGATTTTTATTGCAGTACAAAAATCTTGAAAGGGCATCCTTCATGAAAATCTTTTCCGGGAGATTTTCGTGGAGCAGCCTCTGAAAAATTTCCTTTTTCCTCGTCTCTTCAAACAACCGCTTCAACGGGGTTATTTCAACCACGACCACCCCTAATCCGACAATCTCCCCTGTACTGTCAGGGACAGGGAACTGGGAGTGCAGCCAGTGGCGCACAATTCCGGGTTGCTCTGGCATTTCGCCAGAGATCTCTTGATTGAGAACCGCCTCCCCGGTCGCCAACACCCTCCGGAGCCCCTCTTCGGCTTTTAGTCCCACATCCCCAGGGACCATCTCGTGAAGCTGCCTCCCGAGATGATCCGCCACACTTTTCCCTGCAAAGTCGGCAAGGGTCTTGTTGATTCTGACATACCGCAACTCACGATCGAACAGTCCAAGTCCGGCCGGAGCCTCCACGAAAAAAGAATCCATGCCCGCGGAGAGCAAGGCACAACGGTCCTCCAGCTCGCGCACCCGTTGTTCCAGTTCCGCATAGGTCGGTTTTCCGTCCATAGGCATCCTTATGTGGCCGAGATGGAACCTGCGACAATATGTTCACTGACCCCATAAAAAATGGTGGAGAATAAAAATTACGTTGTCAAGGAGATTTACATGGCGTGATTGTCCAGAACACAAGGAAGTTAAAGCTCTTTATTTGTTGAGCACTTATCGTTGCGGCAATTTTCCCTTAACAGGAATACGTATCTCCTCGTATTGTTTTTTGCTCACGTCCTTCTCTAGAATCAAATCATAATCCAACCCAGCACCTGAGTATTCGCCCAAGAACCACACGATCAAACCGCAGCCACTCACAGGGAGGAGGGTACATGCATTCCGAAAATCAGCAATATCTGCTCACCATGCGCCTTTTCGGCTTATTCCTCAAATGTCCCTTTCGCGAGGCAACCGCGGACTGCCCCTTCCTGGATGTCCGCAAGATGGGCAGCCTGGAACTGAAATTCCAACTAGCCGAAAAAATGGCCAGTCACCCCAGCTGCCAGGAGAACGTCTGCAATACCCATGAAGCGTGCTACCGGAAACGCATGCGACAGGTGATCGAGGCGTGCCGCGCCAAATCCTCTGCGCCTGCATTCCAACGGAAGTCCCCCCTATTCTCCCAGCAAACGGCCCTGGGCCAACCATAGGAGCGGACATGGCTTTCAGCTTTTTCATGCGCGATCAACCCGCCCTTGAGCATGCCGTTGACCAGATGATCCCCTATGCCAGCGGCAGAAGCAGGATCAGAATCTGGGATGCGGGCTGCGCCCTTGGCCAGGAGACCTATACCCTGGCCATGATCCTGGCCGAGAAAATGAACCGGTTCGCCTTCAAGAACGTTCAGCTCGACGCCACGGATCATGACAGCGACAACCGTTTCGGTGATGTGGTCAGCGCGGGAATCTACCCCCAGGATGAACTGAAGCGAACGCCCCAGAACCTCGTGGCCAAGTATTTCGAGCCTGCCCCCAATCAGGGCTATACCCAGGTAAAGGACGAACTGCGCAGCCGGGTGCGCTTCCAATACCACGACCTGCTTTCCCTTAACCCTCCGGGGGCAGATTACTGCCTGGTGGTCTGCAAGAATGTCCTCCTGCACTTCCAGCCCAGGGAGCGGGTAGCGGTGCTCAGGATGTTTCACCGGTCCTTGGCGCCGGGCGGCTATCTGGCCAACGAAAACACCCAGAAGCTGCCCCACGAAGTGGCCCATCTTTTCACCCAGGTGGTGCCTGACGCCCAAGTCTACAAAAAAACAGGGAATTAAGCACATGAAGGCCATAGAAGCGCATCGCTGGCGACCGGATTTTGGCGGTGATCCATGCCCTCATTTCACTCGAATGACTCCTTCTGCCATAAACACAGTAAAGGGTGGCGCCATACGGGTCATCAATCCATGTTTCAGGATTCATATTCAGCACATATTTCACTAAGCAAGGGAGGGTCCGCGCCATGTTCAAAAACATGAAGATAGGCATGAAGCTTGGTCTGGGATTCGGAGTAGTGCTCATCTTGTTGCTGCTCCTCGGGGGTATCTCCATCAGCAAAATAAAAGGACTGGGCCTTGAAGCCGAAAAAATGGCGGATGACAAATGGCCTAAGGCCCAAATCGCCTACGAGATAAAAGGGGAGATCAACCTTGTGGCCCGTGCGCTACGAAACGCACTGCTCACCAATGATGGGGAAATCGTGCAGAAAGAGCTGGCCCGGATATCGGGGGCGCGAGAGAAGGTGAACAAGCATCTTGAGGATTTGACCAAGTTGGTGCGCAGCGATGCCGGCAAGGCCAGTCTGAAGGCCATTGTTGACAGCCGTGCGAGGTACGCCGAACAGCAGAAGCATGTCATAGGTCTTGTTGAGGCAAATAATAAGGGTGCAGCAATCGCCTTGCTCTTCGGAAAGTTCCGCGAAGAACAGACCGCTTACATGACCGCAGTTGATGCTCTGGTCGAGCATCAGGCCAAGGAACTGGATAAGGTCGGTAATGAAGCAGTGGCTGATGCAAAAATGGCGGTGAAACTCATCATGGGCATCAGCATGATTGCCCTGCTGCTTGGCGGCATCGTTGCCTGGATGGTAACCCGTAGCATCACCAAACCGGTCGGCGTCTGTACCGAGGCTGCCACAAAAATTGCCGCGGGCAACACCGATGTAACCCTGGACATCAGCGGCAAGGATGAAACCGGGATGCTGCAGGTGGCCATGCACAAAATGGTTGAGGCGATCAACGCCCTGGTTGCCGACACCAAAATGTTGGGCGTTGCCGCGGTGGAGGGGAAACTAACCACCCGGGCCGATGCCTCCAAGCACCAGGGTGAATTCCAGAAGGTCGTGGAAGGGATCAACAACACCATCTCTCGTCTGGTCGGCCTGCTGGATTCCATGCCAGCTCCGGCCATGATCATCGACAATGATTTTAAAATCCTCTACATCAATGAGGTGGGTGCCCAGGCGGGCGGCAAAGCTCCGGCTCATTGGCAGCAAATGTTCTGATCATTTTAAAACCAGCGATTGCAATACCGACAAATGCGCCTGTGGTCGGGCTATCAGGGGCGGCCTGGTTGCCAACAGCGAAACCGACGCCCATCCGGCTGCCGGCGTTGATCTGGATATCGCCTACAGCGGAACGCCGCTCCGCGATGAAGCGGGAAAAATTATCGGCGCCTTTGAGGTGGTTTCCGACCAGACCGCTATTAAGAAGGCTGCACGGCTGGCGCAAAAGATTGCCGACTATCAAAACGCCGAAACAGAAAAAGTTGTCAACTGCCTCACAAAACTTTCTCTCGGAGAAACCTCCAACACCATCACGCCTGCTGCGGGAGACGCCGAGACTGCGGCAGTACGCAATACTTTTCAGACCATTGCTGATTCGTACAACACTTGCCTCGACGCCGTCAACGGCCTAGTCTCCGACACCGGGATGCTGGTGCAGGCCGCGACCAAAGGTGAGTTGGCCACCCGCGCCGATGCCACCAAACACCAGGGTGATTTCCGCAAGGTGGTGGAAGGGGTCAACAATACCCTGGACGCCGTGATCGGCCCCTTGAATGTGGCCGCCGAGTATGTGGACCGTATCAGCAAGGGCGATATCCCGCCCAAGATCACCGACAACTACAACGGTGATTTCAACGAGATCAAGAACAACCTCAACGCCATGGTCGACAACCTTTCCAATTTCGCTCTCCATTGCCAGGAGGCAGCGGAACAGGTTGCCGCTGGCAGCGAGCAGATCAGCGCTTCCGCTTCGGACATGAGCCAGGGCGGAACCCAGGCTGCATCATCCGTTGAAGAAATCTCCAGCGCCATGGAGGAAATGAGCAGCACGGTGGCGCATACCGCTGACAATGCCCGGGAAACCGCAGCCATAGCGACCAAGGTTGCCGCCGACGCCAAGGAGGGAGGCGAGGCCATGGTTGAAACCGTCGCTGCCATGCGGAATATCGCGGAAAACATCCTGATTATCGAGGAAATTTCCCGGCAGACCAACATGCTTGCCCTGAACGCAGCCATCGAGGCAGCCCGGGCCGGGGAACACGGTAAGGGCTTTGCCGTGGTTGCCGCTGAGGTGCGTAAGCTTGCGGAGAGAAGCCAAAATGCGGCCAAGGATATCGGCAGCCTGGCGGGCTCCAGTGTCGAGATCGCGGAAAAAGCAGGAGAGCTTATCGGAAAAATGGTTCCGGAAATCCAGAAAACAGCGGATCTCGTTTCGGAAATCAATGCCTCGGCAAGCGAGCAGGCCCAGGGCATAGCCCAAAACGCCAAGGCCATTGAGCAACTCGATCAAGTACTCCAACGGAATGCCTCGGCAAGCGAGGAAATGGCGGCCACCAGCGAAGAGTTGTCCAGCCAAGGGGCGCAGCTCATGGAAACCGCGGGATTTTTCAAGTTGGAACGCAGCGCGGCAAAGAGGCAGACAGCTGCCCGGGCACAGATGGAAAGCCGGCCTGGGGCTACCCGCTTGAAGGTGGTGAAAAAAGGGCTACCCAAGCTTCAGGAAACCGGCGCGGTGCTCCTTGGTCGTCAGGCTGTTGATGAGGATAAAGGCAAGGCCCAAGCAGGTTTCCAGATGGCCCTGCAGGAAACAGCGCCTGATGCCGAATTTGTCCGGTATTAGAACAGCTGAACACGCCGCAAAACAGAAACGTTGCTTCCTTCCCTGTAAAGGAGAAACCCATGACCGCCTTAAATTCTGATGAAAACATGAGCAATCAATACCTGACCTTCACCCTGCGCGACGAGGATTTTGCCATCGACATCTCAAAGGTGCGCGAAGTGCTGGACGTAACCACCATGACCAAGATTCCCCAGATGCCCTCTTTTATCAGCGGGGTCATTAACCTGCGCGGGAATGTGGTGCCGGTACTGGATTTGGGATGCCGGCTGGGCATGGATCCTGTTGTTCCGACCAAGAACACCTGTGTGATGATTGTGGAAACCACCATAAACGAGACCGTTGTTGCAATGGGCACGGTGGCGGACTCGGTGCAGATGGTGCTTGATCTGCACACCTCGGAAATCGAAGAGGTGCCGCGGATGGGCACAAATATCAACACCGAGTTCATCAATGGCATGGGCAGACAGGGGGAGAAATTTCTTGTCATTCTGAATATCGACAAAGTCCTTTCCCAGGGAGGAGATGATCTCCGCCTCTGCCTTGACCTGGATATGGACCCGACTCTAGCTTCGGCACCGATAACACAAGCAGTGGAAGGCGTCACGGCCGCAGCCTGATCCGGCAAAAAAATCAGGGACGGGACATAACGCCCGTCCCCCCAGAGAATGGTTCCCATAAAAAAACTTGTGCAATGACAGGGAGACGCGATGAAAAAGCATATACTGGTGATTGACGACGACATTATGCTGGCGGAAATGAGCAGCCGTTGCCTCACGGAAAACGGCTATACGGTAACCACAACAAACAACGGGGATGATGCTTTCTCATTTCTCGCGATTCACCGTTTCGACCTGGTGCTTTGCGACATCCACATGGAAGGCAGGGACAGTTTCGCCGTTCTTGCCGCCTGCAAGGTCATACATCCGGAAACCAAGGTGATCCTCTGTTCCGGTGATGTTGTGTACACAACCATCAGTCGGGCGTTTAAATGCGGAGCGGACAGCTTTCTTGCCAAGCCCTTCCTGCCAAGCGAACTGCTATATCAGGTGAGCCGAGGTCTTAACCGGGAACAACAGGAACTCCCCGGACAGATGCCCCAGCAGACCCATGCGGCACAGGTTGCAGGCACAGCATGATGCCGCGCTCAAACCGGCAATACAAGAGATGGATTTAGAGTGCAACGCACTACTGTTTGGCTGATATCACCCGGCGAATACGACAGGAGAGCGAGCCGATGATGGACCAGGAAACCGCTACAAAATCTGTCCTTACCCACCCATCGCTGAATGCGTTTGATGATCTTCAGCAAAAGTATCTGCGCTGCCAGAAACTCCTTGAAGCAACGACAGACTATACCTACACCGTACACTATAAGAACGGCCAGCCCGTTGAGACCCTGCACGCGCCCAGGAGTTTTGCCATAACCGGCTACACCCCGGAGGAATACGAAAAATCCCCCTTTCTCTGGTATGAGATGATCCATGAAAAAGACCGGGAAATGGTCATGGCATATCTCGACCGGCTCATGGGCGGCTCGGCAATCCCCCCATTGGAACACCGGATCATCCATAAGAACGGCTCTCTCCGCTGGGTACGGAACACAACCGTGCCATGCTTCGCGGAAGACGGCCCACTCCTCGGTTATGACGCCCTGGTAACCGATATTACCGAGCAAAAAATCGCCCGGGAAAAAATCGCCAAGGTCAACCGCGCCTATAAAACCCTCAGCCTGTGCAACCAGTCCCTTGTGCGATCGACAACGGAACAGTCTCTTCTGGAAAATATCTGTCATACTCTTGTTGATCAGGGAGGGTATGCCCTTGCCTGGGTAGGGTATGCCAAGCAGGATGAAACAAAAACCGTGCGTATCGCGGCCAAGGCAGGCAAAGACCTGCAATTTTTAGACGAACTGAAGATTTGCTGGTCCGCCAGGAAAGAATGCGGGCAGAAACCGGCAGGGGAGGCCATCCGTACCGGGAAAATCGTTATCAATGACAACACCTTTACCGCCCCATACGGTGAGATTTGGAAGGAGACCGCCCTGCGTTACGGCTATCTCTCCTCCATCGCACTGCCACTTTTTTCAGAAGAGAAAGTTTTTGGATCCCTCAACATCTACGCGGAAGAAATCGCGGCGTTCAACGCCGACGAAGTCCAGCTTCTTTCCGAACTTTCCGAAGACCTTTCCTATGGAATTTTGGCGGTGCGCACAAAGAAAAAACATGCAAGATCCACAAAAGCCCTGGCCGCCAGTGAAACGCGACTGAAATGCATCTTTGATACGGTGCAGACCGGCATTCTCCTCATCGACCAGGAGACACGGACAATTCTGGATGCCAACATGGCTGCGGCCGAATTGATCGGCATCCCGCCAAAAAAAATTATCGGCCACACCTGCCATAAATTCATTTGTCCGGCGGAAAAAGAGCAATGCCCGATTCTGGATCTGGGTCAGCAGATCGACAACTCCGAAAGAATTCTCCTGACAGCAAACGGCGAACAGATGCCGATCCTGAAATCCGTGGTGCAACTCGAACTCAATGGCCGCCAGTATCTTCTGGAAAGTTTTCTTGATATCTCCAAACGGGTACAGGACGAAAAAGAACGGCTTACCTTGCAGGGGCAGCTCCGTCAGGCCCAAAAAATGGAGGCCATCGGCACCATGGCCAGCGGCATTGCCCATGATTTCAACAATACGCTCCAGGTAATCCTGGGCTACGGCGGATTGCTTACCCACACGCTTCCCAAGGAAAACGAGTCATATGGTTTTGCCATGTCGATAACCGAGGCGGGGAAATCGGCTGCGGAGCTGGTGAAGCAAATCTTAACCTTCAGCAGACAAACGGAAGTGGAAAGAAAACCACTGAAACCTCAGTACCTGATCAAGGAGGTATTGAAACTGCTGCGCAGAACCTTGCCCAGCACCATCGAATTGCGGGAAAGCATTGAGCTTTCATGTTCTCAGATTCTGGCGGATTCCAGCCATATCCACCAGATTGTCATGAACCTTGGGACCAACGCCTATCATGCCCTGCGAGCCCTGGGCGGAATCATCGCCGTGAAACTGGACGAGGTTGAGGTGGACGAAGAGCTCATCAAGGAACTGCCGGAATTACGCCTGGGAAAATATACGCGGCTTACGGTCAGCGACAACGGCTGCGGCATGGACAACGTAACCATGCAGCGGATATTCGAACCCTATTTCACCACCAAGGAGATAGGAGAAGGCACCGGACTGGGACTTGCCATAGTACATGGCATCATAACCAGCTACAGCGGAGCGATCCATGTGCAGAGTAGCTTAGGCGAAGGAACCACCTTCACCCTGTTTTTCCCGGTCCTGGAGGTGTTGGCCGGACAGGAAGAGAAGAAGACGGAGCCTCCCTTGCCCAGACTGCGCGGCCGGGTGCTTTTTGTGGATGATGTGGAATTCAATGTGGCTCTGGGCAGACATATCCTGAAACGGCTCGGCTGTGATGTTGTCGCCCTCAGCGACAGCAGGGAGGCCCTGGACCACTTCTGTGCAGACCCGGAAAAATTCGATCTGGTGATCACGGATCAAACCATGCCATATTTCACCGGGTTCGATCTTGCAAAAAAAATGTTGGCGATTCGGCCGAGCCTCCCGATCATTATGGTGACTGGGCATAGCGAAATTGTGAACGAGGAACAGGCAAAATCCATCGGTATACAAAAATTCCTTCTTAAGCCCATGGATATAGCCACAATATCAAAGGCTATGGAGGAAATTCTTTGTTGCGCTCCAGCCTGTTTAGCAAAGGAGATGTAACAGGGACAAAAAACGCAAAGAACTGCTCGACAAAAACGGCCCTGAACCGTTATGGTTTCTTGCTTGAAGAGTACTTTTCAAATTCGTAATCCCCAAAAGGCCATTGACATAAAATTCTTTACAAGCTCCACCCAATGATCTCCCGCATAGCCGCCGACTCCATCTTCCTGCTCCATCTCGCCTTCACCCTGTTCACCGTGCTGGGTGGCTTGCTGGTGCTGCGCCGCCCCTCCCTTCTCTGGGTGCATCTTGCCGCCGTGCTCTGGGGGGTGGTGATCGAGTGGGCGGACTGGGTCTGTCCGCTTACGCCGCTGGAGAATTTCTTACGGGAACGGGGTGGTGAAGCGGGTTATGCGGGAGGGTTCATCGAGCATTACGTTGCCCTGATTCTCTATCCCGGCAACCTCACCATTGAGTTGCGCTACCTGCTTGGCATGGGCCTTGTCGCTATTAACCTGATCATCTATGGGTATATTTTTCTGAAGCGCCGTGGGCCACGCTCATAAAAAAGCCCCCTTCCTGGGAGGAGGAAGGGGGCTTAAGGATGGTGCGAAAACCAGGGAAGATTACTTCTTCATCCTGGCAGCGCCTTTTGTTTTCATGGGATCGCCCTTGTAACCCAGGGCCTTCCAGTCAAGACGGCCGTTGGCCGCGTGGCAGTCGTTGCACTTCAAGGCCTCGCTGGCCGGGGCAACCATGTGGTTGATCCGCCAGTACATGACCGTGGGGGCAAAATCGTAGCTGCCGCTATACGCCAGACCGGAGGCTTCGCTGCCAGCTCTGACCGCCTTGTCCCAGTCAAAGTTCTTCCAGTAGGCGTCCTTGTCTTCCTTGTTGGCCGGCCAAACCTTGGGGACGAGGAAGTACTTGTTTTCCTTATCGTAGATCTGCTTGCCGGTATGCACCTTGAAGGGATAAATCTTGGCGGTTTTGTCCTTGATGCTGCCCGTTGGCGTGTTCAGCTCGGTGACCTTGGTTGGATCGATCTTCTCCCCGCGCAGATAGACAGTGGCCTTGCCGTTATACCATTTGTAGGCGGGCACCACGTCTTTCGCCCACTTGAAATTACCTTTTATCTTTGCATACCCCTCGCGCTTCTCCGTGCCGAACACCTGCTCCTCTGCCTTGATATCCTGCCCGGCGGTGGACCAATCCCAATTAACCTTGGTGGGCATGGACTTGGCAAAGGTGGGGATATGGCAGGTCTGGCAGGCCACCGTGGCGGTATGCGTGTTCAGCTTGGCATTCTTGTGGGGTTTGGCGTCATGACACTGGGTGCATTCCAGATGATTTTTGCCGCCAGGCGTAACGATCATGGCATTGCCCTTGATGTTATGCTTCTGGGTGGTGTGGCACTCGGTGCACTGAAAATTCAGGCTGTCGGAGCCCATGTGCACATCGATGGCCTTGGTGGGGTTGACCATGGAAGAATCGATGTCCCCGTGCTTGACATTGTTGCCGCCGCCGCCAAAACCATGGCAGGCCACGCAGTTTTTCCTAGCGGGTTTCCCGACACTTTGGGCCACAGCCACCAGATCAACGGGTTTGGCATCCAGCTCCGGGTTGCCGGTAAAACCAAAAGGCATGCCCGCAGCCGGAGGCGCCTTCTTGTAGGTCCCTGTGCTGTCATGGCAGACCAGGCAATCCACCTTGTTTTTGTCGCTGAAATCAAACTTGGCGTCCTTCCAGCCGTAACTTATATGGCAACTGGTGCAACGGGGCCAGTTGGAGTCAATGGAGATACAGAAATTATTGATGGCGTTCTTCTTGCCCAGCATGACCTTCCCCTTCTTGCCAGGGATCTCCTGCTCGCTGGCCCAGGTCCAGTGGGTGGTTTTCATGATGTCCATTGCCGCGTCCGCATGGCACTCCAGACATTTCTTGGTCACGTCCATGGGGGTGACAAACGGCCCGGTGATTGCTTTGTGCGCCTCACCGGCAAAAGCCGATCCGCCCGTCGCAACCGCCGACGCAAGCAGCATTGCCGAAAATACACGGGATTTCCTCATCGCCTCTTTCTCCTTCGTAAAAAATGAACAGTTATCCTTCCCCCCTTTTCTGGCCTTGGAGCGAAGGCAGAAAAATCATGCCCTGTTACAGTTGAATTCGAGGAGATGCATAGCAAATTGAATGCCAGCGCGGGACGAGACAGACAAGGGGATGAGTTGGCGCGATAAAATCAGCCTGCAAAGGGATGCAACAGAAGGAAAAGGGGGGCAATTTTTTTTGACGTGGCGCTAGAAAATCAGGACAACAAACTGAAACAACAAAGAAAATTTAAAAAACCCGGAACAGACGCGCAAAATCCCTTGCGCCCGTTCCAGCCAAGCCGACTAGACGCGCCGGTTACCGGGAGGAAAACACAAGGCCGCCTCCCGAACCCGGCCTGCCAAGCGGTGTTCGATATACTCGCCAACCAGGGGCAGCATGTCATCCAGATACTGACCGATCTCTTTCTCCGTAGCGGTGGTCAGGGTCTGACAGAACAGGCATTTCCTCTCGCCCCCGCCCGTGGAGGGCAGGCCGAAATCCTCCAGCACATGCCGGGTGATCATCTGGTCGTCAAAATCCTCATACACCGGGAAGGTGGTGCTGATTCCGAACCGGGCCGACAACTCCCTGATCTTTTCCATGAAAACCGGGGTCTGCTCTGGGTAATACCCCTGTTTCTTGGTGTATCCGGCCACGAAATGGGGGACGAAATGCTCGTGGCAATAGATGATGGCCCGCGCGTGCATGCCAAGCTTGCAGGCCACGCAGACAAGATTTTTTCCGTTGTAGCGCGGCATGGTTTCCTCATACCGGTCAAGCCACAGCCCCTGAAAGAGTCTGCCCATGTCAAGCTCCACCATCTCCGCTGCCGGAATTTTTGCGGGATCGGAGGCATTGGCCAGCAGAATTTTTTGCGCGGCCAGAAAACGGTTTTTCGGGAAATCAGCAAAACGGCCCATGCCGTTGAGCATGTGGAGCAGATGAATCCGCACCGGCCTGGCTAGGCCGGGATGATGCCCGGCGCTGGCCAGGGCATAGAGCGCGAGGGAGTCCGTCCCTCCGGAATACAAGATCGCCAGTTCCTGCTGCATGATCACTCCCCCTTATGCACCCGGTATCTCAAAAACACCTCCCCGGTTGCCTCGGCCTCGCAGGAAACCAGGCTCAGCGGCAGAAACGGCTCCCCCAGCGGACCAGGGCCGCCGCACAGGGAGGCCGCCCCCTGGTCTCCGGAAAGTTTCGGCGTCAGGGTGAGGAGAATCTCGTCGACAACCCCTTGCCGGAGACAGGCGTAGTTCAACCCGCCTCCGCCCTCCACCAGCACCGACCCCGCGCCAAGTTGTGCCAGATGACCAAGGGCTGCGGCCAGGGAAAGCCCCCCGCCGGACGCAGCCGGCAGAGCCACAACCTGGGCACGATCCCCCAGCCTGTGTTGCAATCCCGCGGCAGCAGTCGCGCTGGTAAAGATAATCGGCGGCGGTCCTTGCTCAAATATCTTTTTCCCTGCCACCGGGATATCGCCGGACTGGGTGATAAAGGCCCTGATCCGATTGGGCAAAAGACACCCCTCCGGCCCGCGCATCTCCGGATCCCCCTGGCGCAGGGTTTCGGCGCCCAGCAAGCTGGCCTCGGTTGCTGCCCGCATCTTTTCAAGAAACCCCCGGTCAACGGGACTGCCGGTAAGGCCGGGGCCGATGCGCCCGCAGATGGTGCTGGCTGCGATGATGGTTACTTGCACGTCGCCTCGCTCTAAAAATCCCACAGGTTTTCTGTTGACAAGATGGGCCTTTTTTCCCATAGAGTCAAGCAGCCACGACACTGAAAAACATCCGCCAGCCGCCAATGAGAATACCAATGCCGCCGACCTTCCGTTCAAGCCTCGTCAATCTGCAACACATCAATTTCCAGGACTTCAGCAACAGCCTGACTCCGGAAGAAGCACGGGAACCAAGCGCTGCGCTGCTGGAATCCGTTGCCCGGAGCGGGATTCTCCATCCCCCCATCCTCAGGGAACAGGGGCGGACCACCATGGAGATCGTCACGGGGCGCAGACGGCTGCTGGCTGCCCAGCAGACCCTGCACAGCATCTCCACCATCTGCCTGGTTCTCCCCGCGGATACCCTGCCTGCGGAGGCCTTGGCCATTAGCTTGGAAGACACCATCCTCCGCGGCGACATCAGCGTGGTCGAGCAAGCAATCTTTTTCCAGAAAATCCTCGTCCATCTGGATGAAAACGAGGCGGCCAAGCGGTTTCTTCCGGCACTGGGGCTGGAACCGCACCGCCATCAGCTGCACAGCCTGGTGCAGCTGATGGGGCTTGAAGAGCACCTGCTCACCGCGGTCCACGAAGGCCGGTTGCATGAGGGGGTGGCCAGGGAATTGCTGGCCCTGAATTTCACCGACCGCCTCTCCCTGTACGAAGTCATGGAGATACTGAGCCTCAGCGTCAGCAACCAGAAAAAGATCACCACCGCCTGCCGGGAGCTGGCGGCCAGACACAACACCTCGGTCATGGCCCTGCTCAGCCAGCCCGAGGTGCGGGAAATCCTCGATCCCCACGAGACAAACATCCCGCAGAAAACAGCCCGGCTCATGCAGTGGCTCACCGAACAGCGCTTCCCGAATCTCACCGAGGCGGAGCACGAGTTCCGCTCCTTTGCCGCCGCACTCAAGCTGCCCAGCGGAGTGACCGTCAGCCACTCACCATCCTTTGAGCAGGATCAGCTGCACCTCTCCATCCCTTTTGGCAACAGGGAAGAGCTGCGCGCAACCTGGCCGCTCATCGCCGGCGCAATGAAAAAACAATAGGCGTTACCCGGCCAGGGTGTTCCTGATCTCCAGGATCGTGTCGATATTTTCAAAAAACAGATCCACCAAAACCGGGTCGAAATGCGCGCCCCGTTCCGCGCGGATAAGATCGAGGATGGCCTCCATTTCCCAGGCCCGGCGGTAGGAACGGTCATTGCCCAGGGCGTCGAACACATCGGCAAGGGCGGTGATTCTCGCACTGATGTGGATATCCTCGCCTTGCAAGCCCTTGGGATAACCGGTGCCGTCGAACTTTTCGTGGTGCTGCAGGGCGATGACAATGGCGGTCTTGATGACCTCCCGGTCGGAAAGACCCAGCATCTCCTGGGCCCGGATGGTATGGGTCTTCATGACCTCAAACTCCGCGGCGGTCAGCGGCCCGGTTTTAT
>JBAZSA010000011.1:23279-28761 GCA_041662645.1 Desulfurivibrionaceae bacterium | reverse complement strand
CCTGCATGCCAAAATCAATCAGCTGGGCAAGGCGCTCATTGCCAATGCCAGCGAGGTGGTGGCCGATGAATATGTGGTGGCGGTGAGCACCTTTGTCAGTCTTGATAATCTGTATGCGACCTCTTCCCTTGGCCGCTATCTGGGCGAGCAATTGCTCTCCACCCTGCAACAGTCCGGCCTGGATGTTATCGAGGTGCGGAAAACCCCTGGGATGATGGTAAGCCCGTATCACGGAGAGTATGCCTTGTCCCGGAGCATGGATGAGATCAGTCTTGTGCAGGAGGCCCAGGCCGTGGTGGTGGGAACCTATGCCGTGGCCGGGCAGGAGATCTTTGTCAATGCCAGGCTGTTGCGCAACGCGGATAACAGGGTTCTTTCCTCCGCCAGCCTGGTTTTGCCCATTGACGCGATGACCGCCAACCTGCTGGCCAATGAAAGCATGCCTGCTTCCACTCGGACGGGGCAGGTCACGATCCGGCAGTTTCCTGAACAGGGGCAGGTGACGCCAAAGCCTCCGGCAAAAAAAGTAACCAAAAAGACCGTCAAGCGCACTGTAAAGCGTGTCGCAAAGAAGGATTGCCCATGAAAAAGACAAGGAAGATGGTGAATAGATTCGGGGTGGCGCTGTTTCTGGGTTGCGCCTTGCTCCTGGCCGGCTGCGCGCCCCAGGCGACCACCGGCGGCACTGCCTCGGTGGTCACTCCGGACTTTTTCGGAGTGGGGGAGGAGCTGGCTCTGCAGTTGACTTCCGGCATGCGCGGCGCCGGGGGCGGGCAGCGGTTGATCCTGACCACGGTGGTTGATCTTGACAACCTCTATACCACCACCCGTTTTGGCCGGACCCTGACCGAGGCGTTGTCCACCAGTCTGTTCCGCCATGGTTTCGGCGTGGTGGAGATCCGCAAATCCGCCGAAATTCTGATGCGGGACAATCGGGGTGAACTGATGCTCACCCGCGACGTCAAGCTTCTGGCCAAACAGCAGCGGGCCGCAGCCATTCTCACCGGCACCTACTCGCTGACCCCGACCACGGTGATCCTCAATCTCAAGCTGCTCGATGCAGGGTCCCAACAGGTGCTTTCCGTGGCAGGGCTTGAGTTGCAGCGCAGCCGCACCATCAATCATCTTCTCGCGGCAGGAGGCGGCGCTTTCGGCGATGCGCAGCTTTCCGCCCGTGAGCGATAGGAGGGCGGTATGCGTAAGGGAATAGTGGTGATGCTGCTCGGTCTTCTTCTTTCCGGGTGTGCGTCGAGCCAAAAAAACTGGGCCAACCAGCCGGTGGAGGTCAAGAAGAACTCGCCGGTGGTCTTTATCTATCCGGATGTGAATACCTATCAGGAGGCGACCGTTGGTGTCCTCCCCTTTCAGATGCCCAGTAACATGACGCGGGAACAGGGGGAAGGGGTGGCCATGCTCTTCAAGGATGTTCTCCTTGGCAAGCAGGCTTTTCCCAGGGTGCTCCGCCTTGAGGAGCCGTATCTGGACATCCCGCAAGCCTTGGCTCTGGGCCGGAAGGCAAAGGTCGATCTGGTTCTGGCGGGCAAGGTCAACTACGCCTTGGAGGGCAGCCAGTTCGGGGGCGGCCGGGTTGAGGTGTCCACCCGCCTGCTCAATGTGCATACCGGCAATACCGTGTGGTACATTGAGCAGTCCATGGATCAGGCCATGGCCTACCCGAAGAGCAGCACCTTCTCGCGGTTCGTCGCCGCCTTTAATCCCCCGGAGATCAAGCCCTCGCAGGCAGGGCCGGTGGTGCCCAATATGCTGGCCCAGGTGGCCTTTGACATGGCCGAGGTCATGGCCGGAGCCAGATCGGTGAGCCGCTGACAGATGGCTGTCGGGATCGGCGTGTTTCCCGCGTCGGCGGGTGACGGACAAGCTCTAAGCCTTCCAGTCGAGCACTGCCGTTATGGGGTAATGATCCGAGGGGAAGAGGTTGCCTTGGCGGGAACGGTCGATCTGCGCAGCAAGGACCCGAAAATGGCCGGAGACCAGAATCCAGTCGATGGCTGCCATTTCCTCCTGCTGCCCATAACCATGAAAGGTGGCCTCATCTTCCCCGTTTGGCCCGTTTGGCTGGATTTGCCGCAAGGCGTCGATCAGCGTTCCATCGCCGGTCAGGAGGCGGTATGCGTTTGAATCCTTGTCGGCATTGAAATCGCCGGTCACGATGAGCGCGGTATCCTGGCGGATTTGATCGAGCCATTGGCGCAGGAGACGGGCATCCCCCTCGATGGCCGTTGGTTCGTAATCGAAATGGGTGTTGACGCAGGTGAGCACCGACCCGGTCAACCGGCAGGACAGCCTGGCCCAGCTCACCGTTCGTGGATAGTTGCTTTGCCAACTCATGCTGCCGGGGATCTCCGGGGTTTCACTCAGCCAGAAGCATCCCGTATCGAGCAGCCGGAAGGCGGAGCGGCGGAAGAGCAGGGGAGCCATCTCCAGGGCCGTGCCTCCGGGGCCGCCCCGATGGACGCCAAAAAAATGATAATCTGGCAGGCGGGTGCGGACAAACTCGGCCTGCTCGTCGTCGATGCACTCCTGGAGGCCGAGGAGATCGGGCCCGAAGGCGTGGATCCTTTCCAGGGCAAAGGACTTGCGTTTGTGCCAGTGGTTCTCGCCGTCGTCTGCCAGGCCGACACGGATGTTGAAGCTCATCACCTTGAGCATGGCCGGGCTCTCCTGCGGTCAGGCTGTAAGCGTTCAGCAGCACCACATCTGCTTTGTCATCGGCCTGCTCATGTGCAATAGCACACTTCGCAGACCTCTTTCGCGCATCTGCGGCACTGCTGAACGCTTACATTTCGGGGTTTATCTTAAATTTTGGTGCCCTTGGTGAACGGTTACGGTCAGGCTTATGGCTGTTTGGCCCGTTCCAGGGTCCCTCGGATGCCAGAAAACTGCTCCGGCCGGCCCATATTGGGAAAGAACCCCTGATCCACGCAGTCCCGATAGCACCATTCCGGAGTAGTCTCGGTCCGGTAAGTCCAGAAGAACCAGCCGGCGTATTTCTCAAAGGTCAGCACTTGGGCCGAGGCATAGCCGCGATAGGCCGCCGACATCTGAAAGAGATCCATTTCCTCCAGGGCATGATTGAACGGCCCCTCCGCCCAGAGGGAGACGACCTTCAGGTCCAGCCCCAGGCTCCATTCCCCGCAATACACCTGATAGCCCGACTCGCGGATGATCTCATCCGCTTCGTCGCGCCAGTCCACGGCGGACTTACGGATGTGGCCGAAGATGTCCAGATTGGTGTCGTAATCCATAAAGCATTGATAGCGGTGGATATCGAGGGCCACGTTGCGGAATTCCGGCTCCAGAAGAAACCCTGCATACTCCCTAAAGCTGCGGAAGCCGTCGTGGAACACCACCGTCACCCGCTCGGGCGGGCAGTGGCGGCGGATGCGTTGATAGGCATCGAGGTTGAAGCGCTTCAAGAGATCGGTGGGGATATCCCAGCGCGGCTCATTGAGCGTCTCGATGCCGTGCAGCGCCGGATGATTTCCGTACCGCTCGGCCAGACGTTCCAGTAGAGCCAGGGAGTGTTCGATGTACTCCTCGCTGGTGTGCCACTCGCAAACGTCGAGGATGCCGCCGTTGTCGAAGCCGTTCTGACACCCCGGCGCGGCATGGAGGTCGAGAACCACCCGCAGGTCGAACTCCCCGGCCCACTCAAAGACCTTGTCGACAATGGCAAGCCCCCCTTCCACGAAGGGATAGCGCGCCTCCTGATAGCTGCGGTGGTAGGGATAGTCCTTGCCGAAGAGCCAGTGGCCGACCGGCAACCGCACGGCGTTGATGCCGGCACGTTTCAGCCAACCGAAGTCGTCGCGGGTGATGAAGGTGTTCCAGTGCTGGTGCAGGCGCCGGGTAGCCTCGGCCTCGCCCAGCTCGACGCAGTATGAGGTCTCGTCGGTGGCTTGCAGCCCCGCAAACAGACTCGGCGTAATCCATTTTTCGAGCACCAGCCAGCCGCCGAGATTGACGCCGCGCAGTTTGCTGCCGCCTTCGTGAACCGTTTGGATAGTCATGGGTGATCCTTTTGCATAGTTTTACAGGGTCAGACGGCGTGAGTAGAAAGAGGCGCTGTTTGGCAGATGGGAAATTACAAGCAGCGTGGCATCGGGGAGCTGTTCACCGATCAGGCGCAGCATCCGTTCCTCTTCCCGGGAGTCCAGGGAATCGAAGGCCTCCTGCAGGAAAATCCACTGGGGACGGTTGAGCAGCAGGCGCACCATGCCCAAGAGTTGCTGCTCCCCACGGGCCAAGGCGTTGATCCAATTGTCCTGCTGGTCGAGCTGGTCGATGAGGTTTTCAAGGCCCACCAAACGCAAAGCCTGCTCGAGTTGTTCTTGGCTGAAAACCCGGCGGGAGGTTGGGTAGCAGATGGCGTTGCGCAGGGTGCTGGTGGGCAGATACGGCCGTGGCGGCACGAAAAAGAGGCGGCCCTGGCTGGGGAGTTCGATGACGCCGCTGCCCCAGGGTCGTATCCCGGCAATGGCGCGAAACAGCTTTGCCCCTGTGTAGGTGTTGCCGGTGATCAGCACATGTTCGCCCTGGCCGATCTCCATATTGATGTTTTGGGCCAATACCGGGCCGTCGTATTTGGCGATACTGAGGTCGCGGAAGGCCAATACCGGCCGGTTCGAGCTCTTCACCTGGATCCAGTGATCCGGTTTTGCCAACTCCTCCTTCACATTATCCAACACCTTGAGTAAACTTAAGGTGCGTTCCACCGAGGCGCGCCATTCGGCGATTCCCCCCACGTTGCCGACCGGCCAGGAGAGGGCGCCGACCATCTGCTGGAAAGCCTGGGCGGCTTGCATCATCGCGCCCAAGGTAATGCTCCCCAGGATGTAACGGGGTGCGGCGATCAGGAGCGGAAAGGCCATGTTCAGCGAGGCATAGCCGGTGCTGAATATCTGAATATTGCGCCATGCCGCGGTTTGCGTGTCCCATGTCTTGCGAATCTTGTAGAACAGCTCATGCAAAAGATGCCGCTCATAGCTATCGGCATGGATCAGGGCGATGGCCTGGCTGTTTTCCTGCGCCTCCAGCAGACCGGCGCGGAAGTCCGCCTCTGCAGATTGCCGGGCGTTGGTGGCCCCGGTCAGGGGCAGACTCACCTGCCAGCCAAGCCAGGAGGCCAAGGCCGTATAGATGATCGCGACCCAGACCAGATGCCCGTAGATGGGGATTTGCCACGCTCCCAGGTGGAGCGTCACCACCCCGGAGTGGGACCAGAGCACCTGCGAGAAGCCGATCAGCAGTAAAATGCAGTAAAACAACGAGTGGCCCAGGGCGACCGCTGACTCGCTGGCGATACGGCAATCCTCGGCAATACGCCCATCCGGGTTGTCGTGTTCGCCCGGGAGATGCGAGATCAGATAGTGGCGGCCATCCCGCATCCAACGGGAGAAAACATGGTCCGTCAGCCAGTCGCGCCAATAGATCTGCAGATTGCGCTTGATGACCAGATGCG
>JBAZSA010000011.1:0-23269 GCA_041662645.1 Desulfurivibrionaceae bacterium | reverse complement strand
GCCGGTCACGGCCATGTCGGCGACGAAGATGATCGCCAGCACGCCGATCTGGGTGACAAGGCCGCGCATGGAGTGCTGCTCCAGGGCGTTGAACAACGCCGCGCTCCACTGGGTAACCACCACCGCCAGGATCATTTGCATCACGGTCAGGAGCGCCAGGAGGAAGGTGGTGCCCCGAATCTTCAGTTTTTGCTTCGAGCACCAAAACAGTTTTGACAGGCGAAGAAAATCAACGAGGAAATCGAGGGAATTAGGCATTTGGGCTCAGGGGGTAATGGTGAAAGTGACGCCAATCAGCGGCGATGAACCTTTGGCACGGTCAGCGAAAACCGATGGCTGGCAGGCTGAAGACGTCGTGCCTGTGATTGTCCTCGCGCCTTGTTCCGGCAGGCAGAAATCGTATTTGAAGGTCATAGGGCTATAAAAAAATAGTTTTCTGGCTGGTATCCGGCCATATCGATCCGTCCAAGTCCCCCTGTCAATTCCTACAGAAAGCCTGTGATTCCGTCAACATCTTCCTGCGGGTGATGGAAAAAACATTGCACCCATTGATCAGTGTTGTCCGGTAAGAAAATTGCAATATCAAGCAAACCGTCAAAATCCCCCCTCGCCCCCCTTTTTCAAAGGGGGGCGAGGGGGGATTGAGGGGGATTTATTAGTCGATGATACTGCATCTTGTCCGTATGCAATATCTTAACCGGACAACGCTGCCCATTGATGGCTTATCCGGAAAAATTGGCAAAGCGCAGGGTCATAATGGAATGAGGCGGACTGATCGTGCGGGCAGCCCGATCGTGGTATTGCAGGGCAAAGGGCACCGCCTGCTCCGTGCGATTCATCACCACGACGGCGATTCTCCCATCCGGATTGAGGAAGGCTGTTGTCTCGAGTGCATCGGTGGTGCTGGCGTGCAGGATACGTTCGGCGCCGGGGCGAATGTAACGGGAGAAATGGCCGAGATAGTAGAACGAACTCTGATACAGGGGCAGGCCTGCCTGGGTATCCACCAGGATGGGCGCGCTGCAATAATTGCCCACATGATTGGGGCCGCCGCGCTCATCCAAGACAAGGTTCCAATCCACCCACGCCACGGTCCAACGGTTCAGGTCATTGATGAGCGAACGCCCGTAGCGCTCGCCCACGCCCCATTCGCCGGTGTGCGGGCCGCCTTCCTGACACCCTTCGCTGAAGAGCAGGTGTTTGTCCGGAAAGGCTTCGTGCATGGCAATCAGATTGTCGAAATGATCCCCCACATACCAGTGAAACGCCGCGCCCCATACGTATTGTGCGGCCAGGGGGTCATCGTACACCACTCTGGCGCGCTCGTAGATGGCATCGCGGTTGTGGTCCCAAATCATCAGCTTGAGATGGCCAAGCCCTTCTTTCTGCAGGGTCGGCCCTAAATAATCACGGACAAAATCGCGCTCTTCCTCGGCGGAGTACAGGCAGGAATCCCAGGATTGGCTGGCTTCCGGTTCATTCTGGACGGTGAGGCCCCAGAAGGGGATGCCTTCTTTTTCATATTCCCGGATGTAGCGGCAATAGTAGCGCGCCCAAACATCACGGCATTCCGGGAGCAGCCGGCCGCCGCCATTCATCTGCCTGTTCGTCTTCATCCAGGCCGGCGGGCTCCAGGGTGAAGCGAACAACTTCAGGCCGCCGCTATAGCGCAGGGCTTCCTTGAGCATGGGCAGAATCGCGGTGCGGTCGCGCTCGATGGAAAAGTGTTCCAGGCTAAAGTCGCCAGCCACTTCATCATGGGCGTAATTCCCCAGGGCAAAATCGCAACTGTTGATATGCGTTCGCCCCATGGTGTACCCCAGGCCATTGTCCGGGTCGAAATACGCCCTCATGACCTCGGCTTGCTTTTCCGCGGGGAGTTGTTGCCAAGTAACGGCAGCCGCTTCCGTGAATGCTCCGCCAAAGCCTTCCATCTTCTGGAAGCGCTTGCGCGGATCGATGGTGATGGCGCATGTTTCCGGTTGTGTTGCTTCAAAAGCCACGGGGGGCTGTTCGGTCAGGCGGGCTGGGGTGTCTTTGGCGGTTAGCGAGATGTGGACGATATGGAGGGACATGCATTTCTCCGAAGGAGGTATCTCTCACCACGCAATTTTGGTACAGGCGGCGCACCGCTCAGGAGGGGTGTGCGCTTGCCGGTCACATACGCACGGGATCATCACGGGCTTTACCCCAGCGGGCGGCCCCGGGTGTTCAGGCAGGCGGTCTCCATGACTTTGAGGCCCATCTGCAGGTGTTCCTGGGTGTAGGTGAGGAAGATCTCCTCGGCGCTGTCCTTGCTCTTGATCCCGCCTTTTTTCAAGGGCAGGTCCGAGACCAGCATCATGGCGCCGGTTGGCACATTGAGGGCATATCCCACCGCAAACAGGGTGGCGATTTCCATGTCGATGGCCATGATCCGGTGCTTGTGGATGTATTCGATGAACTCGGGGTCAAACTCCCACATCCGGTAGTCGGTGGTCATCAGGATGCCTGACTTGGGGAGCATCTTCAGCTCACTGGTGATGACCTGTTCGCAAATGCGGTTGACGTGGATCGAAGGCAGGGCAGGGACATCCTTGGGCAAATAGTGCGGGCTGGTGCCTTCGTCGCGGATGCTGGCGGTGGGGATGATGATGTCGCCGATCTCCAGCGCATCGTCGATGCCGCCGCACATACCGAGCATGAGCACGCATTGTATTTCATCGAGAAAAGAGAGGCAGTGCATGACAATGCCTGCCGAGGGTGAGCCGACCCCGTGGTTGATGATGCTTACGTCGTGTTTGCGGTCGTGGACCACGCTCCAATGCCCGCGTTGAACCGGATTGCCGGTGATACGGGCAAAGTCGTCGATGTAGCGGTTGAAGTTGCAGAGCAGGATGTGGGAACCGAAGTCCTTGACGCTGGAGCCGGTGTAGCGTTCCAGGGTGTGCCGGGCGTAACTGTCGGGCCGCAATTCTGAACTCATGCCTGTTCCTTTTTGTTATTTCAGGAAAGGGTTTTTGAGGAGCATGGTCTGCTCGCGTCCCGGGCCCACGGAAAGGATGTAGGCCGGGGTCTCGGTGAATTCCTCGATGCGTTTCACATAATCACGGGCCTTGGCGGGCAGGTCGTCCACGCTGCGGGACTGGCTGATTTCTTCGCTCCAGCCGGCAAGGTTCTCGTAAACCGGCTGCATCTTGGCATAGGTTTTGATGTTGCCGGGCATGGCTGTCAGTTTTTTGCCGTCCGCCTCATAGCCGGTGGCCAGTTTCAGGGTGGGCTGGCCGCTCAGGACGTCGAGTTTGGTGATGGCCAGGCCGTTGATGCCGTTGAGGCGCACGGCTTCGCGGGCAATGACGCCGTCAAGCCAGCCGCAGCGGCGTTTGCGTCCGGTGGTGGCGCCGAACTCCCCGCCTTTTTGCTGCAATTCGTCGCCAATGGCGTCGAACAGCTCGGTGGGGAAAGGCCCCTCGCCAACCCTGGTGGTGTAGGCCTTGAGGATGCCGATGACGCAGTCGATGTGGGAGGGGCCGAAGCCGCTGCCGGTGCAGGCGTTGCCAGAGACGGTGTTCGAGGAGGTGACAAAGGGGTAGGTGCCGTGGTCGATGTCCAGCTGGGTGCCCTGGGCACCTTCAAAAAGAATGTGTTTGCCTGCCTTGCGTCCATCGTCCAGGGCAACGGAAACATTATCGATATACGGGGCAAGGCGTTGGGCGTGTTTCATGTACTCGTCGTACACCGCTTCGGCTTTCAGCGGCTCGGTGTTGTATTTCTTGCTGAAGAGGAAATTCTTTTCCTCAAGGTTTTCGCGGATTTTTTCCATGAGCGACCCGGCGTCCAGCAGATCCCCGGCCTTGATGCCCTTGCGCAGGATCTTGTCGCCATAGCAGGGGCCGATGCCCCGGCCGGTGGTGCCGATTTTTTTGCCGCTGGCCAGGGCCGATTCGCTGCAGGAGTCGAGGAGCCGGTGGTAGGGCATGATGAGATGGGCGCGCTCGCTGATCATCAAGCGCTGCGGATTCACCGGCAAGCCGCTGGCCGCCAGTTTGTCCATCTCTTCCAGTAAAACGCCGGGGTCGAGGACCACGCCGTTGCCGATGAAGCACATCTTGTTTTCGTAGAGGATGCCGGAGGGGATGAGGTGGAAGACGTACTTTTTGCCGTCCACAACCAGGGTGTGGCCAGCATTGTTGCCGCCCTGAAAACGCACCACGAAATCGGCGTGCTCCGTCAACAGGTCGACGATCTTACCCTTGCCCTCATCGCCCCATTGCGTTCCAACTATCACCACATTGGCCATCTTGCTTTTCCTCCGCAATCATCCGAAAAAAGGTTGTCAGTGAGCCGCGCTGGGCTCATGTTTTTTTATTTTGTTGGGTGCAGCACCAGGCACCATAGCCAAAGGAAAATAAAAAGTCAATCGCGGCGAGGGCCCGCTTTTTCTCCGGGCGGCGGCTGGCTTGACACCCTTTGGCAAATGCCGTAGATTGCCGCTTGAATATATGGAATGAATGCGAGGCGTCGCTGATTTTTGCGGCAGACTGGACCTTTTTGCGGGCATATTTGAGGAAACTGCATGTTTGGCATAGGGCTTCCCGAGTTGATTCTGATCCTGGGCATCGCGCTTATCGTGGTGGGTCCGGAAAAGCTTCCGGAAATGGCGAAGGCCATGGCCAAGGTCGTGCTGGACCTGAAAAAAACAGCCGCATCCCTCAAGGAAAGTCTGCATGAGGAGATGAAGGATGAGCTGGGGCAGGACCCTTGGCAGCAGAAGCTGGGAGATGCCTACCCCAATCTGCCTTCCACTACGGTTCCTGATGGGGACGCAGTGGAAGTTGACGCAGTGTCGCCGCCAGATGCCAATCCGGCCGTGATGGCAGCCGAACCCGAGGCCAAACAAGAGAAGCCGGCAGTATGAGTGAGGCTCTGTCAGGCTTTTTCTCCCAGCATCTCCGGGAGCTGCGCAATCGGGTCTTGATTTCCTTTCTGGCCATCCTGGTGGCCACCCTTACCGCCTATGCCTTTTCCGAGCATCTTGTCCGTTTTCTCATGGTTCCCCTGATCACGGGCCACCCCAATCTGGCAAAACTCGTCTATACCAACCTGACCGAAGCCTTTGTCAGCTATCTGAAGATTTCCCTGCTGGCCGGGCTCATCGTCGGTTTTCCGGTCTGCTGTTACGAATTGTGGATGTTCATCGCGCCAGGGCTGCACCGCCATGAACGGCGGCTGGCGAGAACCGTGGTTTTCTGGGCCACGGCCCTTTTTGCAGGCGGGGTGGTGTTTGCCTATTGGGTGGTGCTGCCGAGGACGCTCTCTTTTCTGCTGAGCTTTGCCGATGCGCAACTGGAGCCCCTGCTCCGGCTTGACGCCTATCTGAGCTTCGTGGCCCGGACCTCGCTTGCCTTTGGGTTGGCCTTTGAGGTGCCGTTTTTGATGGTCATGGTGGCCAAGGCCGGGATTGTGAGCAAGGGGTACTTCGCCAGGCAGCGAAAATACTTTTATCTCGCCATCCTGGTCCTTGCCTTTCTGCTCACCGCGGGCGATGTGCTCTCCGCCATCCTGCTTGCCGTGCCGCTCTTCGGGCTGTACGAGGCAGGGATTCTCATCAGTCGGCCGTTCAAGGGGAAGCTGAAGGCTGAAAGCTGAAGCTACCGTGTTTCATCTCCTTGCCGAAGTTCAGTATGAGCCTCTTGTAAAATAGTTTATTGTGCTTCGACAGGCTCAGCATGAACGGAAGAAAATATAATGATTTCAAGATGATTTCCGTTCGCCCTGAGCCTGTCGAAGGGCATTTCCCTCTTTTTTGCAAGAGCCTCGTATTACACAAAGGCCTTGTTGTCCGCTGATTCTTCACTACAAATCAAAGAACATACTGCGGAATCTTCAGCAATTCCCCGTTCCGCATCGCCGACTGGTGCGCGACAATGCCGGCCACCGTCAGGTTCAATGCCTGGGCAATGTCCACAAGCGGCATGCGGTCCAGCAGGATGGCCTCTACGAACTCATTCGTCAGATAGCCGTGCGATCCGTTGTGGCCACCGGGCTCGACTCCCGGCGGCAGAGGCGGCCGTTCAATCAATGGCGCCTCCTTCCCATCCATCCCTTTGAAAACACGGTCGAAAGATCCCTTCTCGGTCCAGATTCGACCCGTTTCGTCACCGGTGCCCGGTATGTCCCAACTGATCGCCGTTCGGGCCATGCTTCCTTCACTGGTGCGGAACAGCGCGATTTCGGTGCCGAACGGATTGCCGTAGCGGTTCTTGGCCTGCATGTGTGGAATGGGACTGGGTCTGCCCATACACGACACTTCCGTGAATGAACCGCCGGTAACCCCCATGTGATAAGCATTCGTGTGGGTTGGATACCATTGCGGCGGCAGGCCCGTACGCCATCCCCCGTACGCGGCCAAAGGTGTTCCCAGGTAATGCATGTACTCGCCCTCGGCGTAAATCAGCTTGCCAAGAGTTCCCCTCCTGTACATCTCGCGCATGGCGTAGAGATTGACATGGAAATAGGATGTCTCAAACATCATGTACTTCCCAGCAGAGCTTTTGGCTGCGGCGAAAAGCGCATCAGCATCTTCCAGGGAGCCGAAAACTGCCGGCACGGCCGAGGCCACGTGCTTCCCCGCCTGGAGAGCCGCAATGGCGAGGCGCGCGTGGCTGGGCGCATCCGTGGCAATGAAAACAGCTTCGACCGCCTCGTCTCGGATAAGTTCCTCGCCCGTCCCGTACATCTTCTCACAGCGACAGGCTTTTGCCAACGCGGCGCACTGCTCGGGCACCAGATCGGCAACCGCTGTGACCGTTACATTCGGGTGATCCTGAAAAGAGAAATCCGCCCCGAATCCACACACGCCATACCCAATGATGCCCACTCGGATCTTGCGCTCGGAAACCGGGGTCCATTGCTTCTCGGTGGCCAAGTCATCGGAACTTCCTGCCGTATCCTTCTCAAGCTCGTCTTGCATCGCTTTATCCTTGCCTCCTGTGTTTCGGCCAACGACCCAGTTAACTTGCCCAAATGGGAACTGGGGTTATTTAAAAAGTACGTAAACACGTAACTACGAAAAGCCAACAAACGCGGCCCCTTCGAGTCAAGTTGAGCGTTTTGTTACACCTGTTTGGTAAATTTTAACAGGCTCAACTCTGAATAGGTAATACATTTTTGATCTGCCAAGTAATGTGCTTGATAAAACTTGAAATCATCTCGTTGGTTTGCCTTACACTTTTCCTCGATAATTTTAATCACACGAAGCTTGTCCTCCGTTTTTGTTTTGATGCCAAAAATGATTCCTTTTAACGAGTTGAAATTATATGTTAGTGAGCGATCTTTTGGGTCTGAAAAACTATCAAACGAGCTAGACAAAATTAATCTGAACTCATTTTCATATGCCCAATCTTTGGACTTAATTGTTATATCTCGATAGAAATTATCCCAATAATTAGCTCTCCATGCAGCTTCAGAATTAAGCATGTCGTCAGCACATAAGCTAATTTCACCATCAAGTCGGTACCACATTGAGTTAAGAGTTGGTATAGGCAACCGTCCTAACATACGAAAAAAATCAATTTTGCCAAAGCCTTGCACATAGTTAATAGGGTAAAATTTATGATTAATGAAATCATAGGTTGGTCCAGAAGTGCTATAACCATTTCGTGCTTTCAAACTGAGGAAGTGATCCTCATTAATCTTTTCAGGCTCAAAGATTAGGCAAGCACCTGTATGATTATCTCCATAGTGCCCCCATACTGAAGAACTTTTACATTCAGTCATAAAGCAAGCTGTGTACCATTCAGGGAAAATAAGCTTTTCTATTTGTGAGACATATTTATATGGAAATTCGACAATTACTAAATTCCTGTTTCTCTTGTTATCGTCAATATTTCCATTGTATCTATTGATTAAATCTAACTGAGACTGTGAGTTTTTTTGTGCAGAGAATAGCACGCTGACTATTTTTTCGTTATTTTCGTTTTCATTAAGCCCTTTCTCAAGTAGCGCAATGAAGTCTTTTTCTATTAGCTCCTTAATTGGCTTATCTGAAGATTCATTTTTTTGTGGCCTTGGAGCTATAAGACCATTCGACTCATAAGCTGTACTAATAGTTTCTAGGGCGAACCCATGTATATTGCTCAAATAGAAAGAGAGTTCATCTCTTCGTACTGGGGTTGAACGATTAGCGATTTGTTTAACTAGGTTAATCAAGTTTTCATTTTCAAAAAACTTTTCTGAGATTCCCGAAAACAGCTTTCTGTATGTATCCGTTGGAAAATCATTTTCCCCGGAAAATATAGGCATATCATCAGAGGATATAGGATGTTCGTCACCCGCAATAATTAGCAGTGAACAGAGTCTTTCAAGGCATAAAAGGTAATGGCGAAATAGATTGCTCCAAACAATAAAGTCGCCATCCCAATAAAGATCACGAAAACCTTCCATAGGGTCATTAAGTGACTCAGGATCGGCGAAGTAGATACTTTGATTTTTCAGTTCCTCATACTCACCTATGAGGCTTTTTATACGTCGGAATCTGTAAATTTCATTTTTCATAGATTTAAGTTAGACTTCTATTTGGGGTGTAACATTATATTAGGCAGAATCACGGTTAATACACGGAATCTTAAAATTCTGCATAATAGCCTTTCGTTTTGGATATCCTGCCAGAATCACTGGCGGTTCTTGCTGGTAAGATAGAAATAGACAGGATGGAAACGGGTGGAAAGTATTGCATCATCCTGACAGGCAGAGTGTAGCAACATGGTGTGGCGTTGTACAAGGAAAAACCATCAGCAGGCAGTGGTGGGATAGGAGCTTTCCCAGAGTGTTTAATCCGCTCTCCACTACCGCGTTTCAATTCCCTTTTCGCGCAGGTGCGCCTTCACCGCACTGATGGGCACTTCCTGCCGGTGGAAGATTCCTGCCGCCAGGGCCGCTTCGGCCCCGGTTTCCGCAAAGACCTCAGAGAAATGCTCCACCTTGCCTGCGCCGCTTGAGGCGATGACCGGGATGGAGACTGCCGAACGCACTTGGTTGATCAACTCCAGATCAAAGCCGGAATTGGTGCCGTCCTTGTCGATGCAGTTCAAGAGAATCTCCCCGGCGCCCAAGGCCTCGCAGGAGGTGGCCAGCTCTAGGGCGTCCACCTCGCGGCCCTCGCGGCCGCCCTTGATGGTGCATTGATACCAACAGTATTCCTCTCCGTTTGGTCCGGGGAATTTGGTTTTGATGGTGTGGCGCTGGGTGTCGGCAGGCGATTTCACGTACACCCTCCGCGGGTCAACGGAGATCACCACCGCCTGGTTGCCGTACACACGGGAGATCTGCTCGATGGAGCTGGTCCCGGTTTTTGTGCCGGTTTTCAGGTATTCCTCGGCAATGGCTACCGCATCGCTGCCGATGGAAATCTTGTCGGCCCCGGAGCGGAAGTATTCCGAGGCCACGTCCAGGGCCGAGTAGTGTTTGCCCTCAGAGTCGGTGAATTCGCGGATGCCGCCGCCGATGGTGAGCGGCACGAAGACCTGCTCCGAGGTGCGTTGCAAGACCTCGAGCATGGGCTGGTCCTTCATGGGGAAGTCCCGGAAACCGGTGATGTTTAAAAAGGTGATCTCGTCGGCGCCCTCTTCGTAGTAGCGCCGGGCCAGTTCCACCGGCTTGCCGAGGTTGCGCACCTCGCCCTTGTCGCGGACATCGTATTGGTCGCCCTTGGTCACCACCAGATCGCCGTTGTCGTTGCTGCGCACATCGAGGCAGGCGATGATCCGCTTGGCGAGCCGGGTTTCCGCCGGGTTTGTCGCGATCTCCATGGGGCTAACAGCGGAAAGGTCCGTGGCCTCCAGAAAGTTCTTGAGGATCGCCAGCCCGGCTGCGCCGCTTTTTTCCGGGTGGAATTGGCAGGCCGCCACATTGCCCTTCTGCACCGAGCTGATGAACTCCTCGCCGTAGTTGGTGGTGGTCAGCACCCACTCCTCGTTTCCAGCCTCGATACCTGCCCGGTAGGAGTGGACAAAGTAGAGCTTTTCCTCTGAGAACCCGGTCAGAAGCCGGGAGGGTTTTCTGATATTGATGCCGTTCCAGCCGATCTGCGGCACCGAAAGGGTTGTTTCGGTGAACCGTTTCACCTGGCCCTTGATGATGCCCAACCCGGCCACGCCCAAGGCCTCCTCGCTGCCTTCAAACAGGGTTTGCAGCCCCAGGCAGATGCCCAGGAATGGCCGGTCGGCCCGGAGGTATTCCAGCAGGGGCTCGACATAGCCGAACTGGTGCAACCGCTGCATGGCGCTGCCAAAGCTGCCGACCCCAGGGAAGATCAGCTTTTCCGCAGCCAGGATATCCGCCGGGGTTTTGGCGTCGATCACGGTGAAGCCGAGTTTTTTGATAGCGTTGCGGACGCTGCGGACATTGCCTGCGCCGTAGTCCAGAAGTGTTATGTTCATAGCGATTCCCAAGAAAAATAGGGGAAGCATCCCCGAGAGCAAAAAGGAAAGACGTTATATTAGACGATTAGCGCCCAGGCAACAATGGAGAATTTTCCCCTTGATATGTGAGTGTAATGCTTGCCATAATGAACGGAAAAAGGCATGATGAATCCATGAGCAGCACCGCTTCCAGGGCATTGCGGTTCGCCGGTCGCGGTGTGTGCCTAACCTCAACCATCAGGAGTATCAATCATGAGTAAAGCCAAGGACACCCAGAAAGCAGTCAAGAAGGAACCGGCCAAGACCATGAAGGAAAAGAAGGCAGCCAAACAGGCCAAGAAAAGTGAAAAAACCAAGTTCACCCCGCAATGACAGACCTTAGCGGTCGTTGAAATCTTTTTGCTTTGTTTGATCTTTTGGGATTTGGTGTACAGGCGGTTGCGGCGCAAGGCCCAGCCGCCTTTTTTGCGGGTTGTATTCTGATTATTCGGGGCGCATTTCCTGCTTGAGCAGGCAGCAGGAAATCCGGTGGCGCGGGCTGCCGTCCGGCAGGTATTCGAGGTTGCCGGGCTGCAGGAGCTTGTTCATCACGCACCCCTCGGGGATGTTCAACGAGAAAAGCCTTTTTTCGGTGATCCCGCTGTTTTCAATGAGACAGTTGTCCTCGATGCGGAAGGTGTGCAGAGGGAAATCCTCGCACAACGGGCAGAGGTAGACCCGGCCATTGGGGAAGATGAAGTAGTTCTCCGCCACATTGCCCGCACACTGAAATTCCTCCCCCGGCTCCAGGAAAACCTTGGGGTAGATGACATGGATTCCCCTGCGGGCCGCATCCTTGGCCACCCCTGGGATTACGGCCAGCCACTCTTCCGGGCTGACCTGGAGCCTCGTTTCCTGTCCGCTGGCCGATTTGCCCCGCAGCCCGATGACCTGGATAAAAAACCGTTTGCAGCCAAGGCGCGCCAGCAACTCGGGCATGGCTGCCAGATGCGCGATATTCAGTTGGCTCACCGTGTAGATCACGCTCACCTCAAAACCCAGCCCAATGGCCTTTTGCAGGTTGGCAGTGCAGGTGGCAAAAACCCCTTTGCCGCGCAGCCCATCGTTGATTGCCGGGTTCGGCCCGTCCAGGCTGAAGCTGAGCACTGCCTCGTCGGGCTTGAGCCGGTTGAGCAGGTCGTGGTGCAGATAGCCGTTTGAGTCCACGGTGATGGTTTTGTAGCCCAGGGTCCGGGCATGACGGATGCCGTGGATCAGGTCCGGGTGCAGGGTCGGTTCGCCGCCCAGAAAGATGACGTTGCTTTCCTTTTTAGGATCATAAAACAGGGTGAGCCATTGCTCCATGGTCTCGCGGCTTACGGTCCCGGTGCCGTGCTGGGCCGGGTTGATGTAGCAATGTTTGCACGCGAGATTGCAGGCGGTCAGAATGTGGAAAAAGATGTTGCGCTCGTGCGGCTTGAAGTGCAGGGTTTTGGCGACGGGCTGGTTCATGGCGCGGAGACTCAGGGCTGGGCCAGGGTGTAATCTGCCAGCAGGCTGCCCTGCCAGTAGTTGTTTTCCTGGCTGGTGAAAAAAGCCTTGAAAAGGTCGAGGCTTTCCTGGCGCAGGATATGGGGCAGGATGCGCACCTCCGGGGCCATGGCCTGGTAGAGCGGGGTGAGGTTCATAAGCTGCAGGCTGGTGCCGCCGCCCATGGCATCCTCGTAAGCATAGACAAAGGTGCGGATGCCGTTGAGCAGCATGGCGCTGTAGCACATGAGGCAGGGTTCCATGGTGGAATAGACCGTGAGGCTCTGCCGGTCGATATCCGGCCTGCGGCCAAGCAGATCGCGCAGGGCAACGATCTCGGCATGGTCCAGCTCGTTGGCTGTCTCGCTCTGGCTGTTCTCGCGCTTGCCAAAAGCCACCGGCTCGCTTCCGGCAACAATGACGGCGCCCACGGGAAATTCGCTGTTGGCCAGGGCCTGTTGTGCCTGTTGCAGGGCAAGGCGCATGAATGTTTCGTGCTGCATGGAAATCCTTTTGCTGAGAGGTGATTTTGTATTACCAGTCCGCCCCAAAGCCGTCAAGGTGGAAAGCGGGCGGAAATCCACGATGTCCAGCACCATGGAGTGCTTGAAAAACGCGGAGAAATAAGGTACTGAGTACGGCTCGGCTGCACATCAAAAAAGAGCGAGGAGACAGCGATGAACGCGGAAGATATGCAATGCATTCCCTATGAGGTGGCCAAGAAGCTGGTCGGCGCGGTGATGGAAGAGGAGCACCTCCATGAAACCAATCGGCGGGTCTTGACCGTATACAGCACAAACGACAAGGAGATCTGCTGGTTCGACGCGGAGGATATCTTTGCCGAGATGGCGGCCAGCGAGGGCGGAGTTCCTAAAAACGACGACGACATGAAGGCCAAGGCCGTGGAGCTGATCCTGCACCAGATTCCGAAATGGGCGGTTGAGGATCTGCTGAAAAAAATGGGACAGGAAAAGAAGTAAGCGGCAAAAGGATGATGCCCTCACAATAAAAGCAGAAAATATCTCCTGCCGTCATTCCGGCGGAGGCCGGAGGTACGCGAGCGGAGCGAGACTCCGATCCAGTATTTCCAAGCAGTTGCAGGCGCACTGGACCCCGGCCTCCGCCGGGGTGACGACTTTTTACCCTTTGCTTTTTACTCCACTCCCTCGGGCATGGGCGGGATTTTTTCTCCCCCCAGCACATAGCCTCCATCCATCCGCAGCACCGATCCTGTCATGTAGGTGGCGTCTTGTAAGAGAAAGAATACCGCCGCCACGACTTCTTCAATCTTGCCGGTCCGCTTCAGGAGTATATGATCGCGGATGGCCTCCTGCTGCTCCGCGCTGAGCAGTCCCCAGCCCCGGGTTTGTTCCCCGTGTCTGGTTTCAAAAAAACCCAGCATCAACTCATTGACCCGCACTGCGGGCGCGCCCTCCCTGGCCCAGGTTTCCGTGAAGGAGGAGACGGCGCGATTGGCGGCGCTGTAGCCATCGTTGAAGATGAGCCCCGCCGGGCCGCAGCGGCCGACAATCCCGGCAATGGAAGACAGGGTGATGACCGCGCCCTCGGTATTTTCTTGCAAAATGGGCAGGGCGGAACGCATGACCCACCATTTGGCCCGCAGGGTGGTGGCCATCTCCAGCTCCCATTGCTCCGGGGTGTAGGGGCCGTGGACAATGGGCATGCCGCCGCGTTCGATATTGTTGATCAGGATGTGGAGTCCGCCGTAGCGTGCGCGGATGGTGGCGAAAAGCTCTTGGATGGCCGCAGGATCCCGCAGGTCGACCTTGATCGCCAGATGGTCGCCGCCGAGGGCTGCAAGCTCCTCCTGCATGACGGCGGCTTCTTCGGGCCAGTCATAGTGCGTGAGCACAACCGTGGCTCCGGCCTTGGCCAGGGCGAGGCCGATGGCCTTGCCGATCCCCTTTGCTCCTCCGAGAACAAGGGCTGTTTTGCCTTGAAGTTTCATCAGCGATTCAAGCCTCGGGCTGCTGCCAATCAGCGGGTTATTTCTTTTTGCCGGAGCCCGATTTTTTAGGCGACGGCTCCGGGGATTTTTTGTTTTTTTCCTTCTTGGCCGGAGGTGCGGATTTCTTCTCCTTGCCCGGTGAGGAAAGGACCCGTTTTTCTGATTTTTCCGCCTTTTTGCCCTTTTTGGCGCGCCGGGATTTCTTTTTTTTGCCGGCCTTGCCGGTGTCGTCCTTTTCCATGCGCATGGAAAGCAAGGGGATTTTGGACGCCCCTGCCCGATCGAGATGCAACGGCTCATCGCTCAGCTTGTAGGCGGTGGTCTGGTAAGGAATTCGCA
Organism: Desulfurivibrionaceae bacterium; assembly: GCA_041662645.1. Taxonomy (GTDB): domain Bacteria; phylum Desulfobacterota; class Desulfobulbia; order Desulfobulbales; family Desulfurivibrionaceae; genus Thiovibrio. Next base: position 9,052 of record JBAZSA010000011.1, on the reverse strand, counting down.
GGTGTTGCCCCAAGGAGAGCCGCTCCCGTTCGAGATTGTTTGCCTTCAGCAGGGTGGTTTTGCTCAATTTGTACTTTTTTCTGATGGTGGTCAGGGTTTCCCCGCGCTTGACCGTATGGTCCTTAAACTCGATGACCTCTACCTGGCGGACCTTGGGGAGGTTTTTATCCACCAACTCCTTCTTGCCCGGCGGCACCCGCAAGGGGTAATCCGCTTCGGTGGGTGGGGTGATAGCCCTGGACAGGTGCCGGTTGAGGACGAGAATCTCCTCGTCGGGAAGATTGCAGGCCAGGGCGACAGCCTTGATCGGGGTTCCCCGGGGTACGCGGACGGTTTCGTATTCCAGGGGCTCATCGTAATCAATGTCGTCAAACCCGTATTTTTCCGGATTTTTGGCAATCATGATGGCGGCGATGAGCTGCGGGACATAGAGTTTTGTTTCCGAGTGGATATACTGGCACTGGGCAATCTCCCAGAAATCGTCGGTGTCGGACTGCTTCATGGCCTTCCGGATTCTGCCTTCCCCAGCATTGTAGGCGGCAACCGCCAGATGCCACGAGTCGAATTCCTTGTACAGGTTTGAAAGATAGGCGACCGCCGCCTTGGTCGATTTTACCGGATCGCACCGTTCGTCAACATAATCGTTGACCGCCAGACCATAGCTCTTGCCGGTCGCTCGCATGAACTGCCAGGTTCCCACCGCGCTGGCCCGGGAAGAGACCGTGGTGTTGAAGCCGCTTTCGATCATGGGCAGATAGGCGAGATCCTGGGGAAGGCCCGCTTTGGCGAACTCTTCCTTGATCATGGGCAGATACCGGGAGGAGCGGGCAAGCCAGCGGGCAAAGGTCTTGTGATGGCGGTTCTGGAAAAAATCCAGGTAATATTCAACCTGGTCGTTCATGGCGAGCGGGAAATCGCAGGACGCGGCCTCTCCCACCGTTTCTGCTTCCGAGCTGAGCAACGGAAGCACATCCCAAGCGCTGAGTTGCGCCAGTTCACGTATCTCCGGGCTCACCGCCAGGTTGAGTGCTTGAGAGCTAGGCTCTTCCGGGGCTGTTTTTTTGTCTGGCGCGGCCGGGCTTTTCTGGCTCGGAGTGGTGGCTGTTTTTTGTTCCCGAATGCCGGGCGTGGGTTGTGTGGCGACCATGGCGCTGCCGGGGTTCTGTAGCGGCGCGCAGGCGGTAAAGCCGCCCGCAACCAGGGCGGCAGAGGCCAGGATCAGAACAAACTTGAAAAAGGGAAGAGGGAGAAAACAGAATCCCGTTGAAAGAGTACGCAAACCGTGTGTTCCTGCCGCGGTAAATTTTCAGGCGCCAACCTTGGCGGATGCCTGGGGGAAGATCGTCGAGTGGCTCTTGCAGACTGGCCAAGGGATTGCCGGATGATCCCAGCGGAAGCTTTCACGCCACACCAGAATAACGTTCAGCCACTTTTACAGGACAAGTTCTCTTCCTGCAATGAAAAAACACGGTATTGCCTGTGGTTGCGCTTGATTTGCCATATGATTTCAAGGTGTTGCCGCATCTACTGCCCAGGACTTGCTGGTGCCGTTTTTGATCGCCAGGGCACCATGCGGAGCATTCCTGGAAGAGGTTTAGTTGTTCGTTATTTAATTTATTGCTTTACTTTTGCTGCCTCTGCGATTATAGGAGTCAACTGTTTTTTTGGGGGGGCAGATGAATTTTTGTATATGGAGAAGAGGATGAACTGGAACGGTATGACCATCGGCAAGAGGATTTCCTTGGGATTTGGCTTGGTGCTGGCATTGATTGTTGTCCTTTCCCTGAGCAGTTTCATCGGGGTCGGCAAGATCGTGGGCAACGCCAAAGAGGTAATTGGTGGAGGTCGCCTCAACGCTGAACTGGCGCAACGTGAGGTGGATCACCTGAACTGGGCTGGAAAGGTGACCGGCGTGTTGGTCAATGGCGGCGCCGAGTTGAATGTGGAGACCGATCCCCATAAATGCGGGTTCGGAAAATGGTATTACGGTGAGGGGCGCGGCCAGGCGGAAAAACTGCTCCCGGCCCTCAAATCCCTTATCGCCGAGGTTGAAGAACCGCATAAAAAGCTCCATGAGTCCGCGGTCGCCATCAAGAGCAGCCTTGCCAGCGGCGAAACCAGGGAGGCCTTGGCAGTGTATACCACGCAAACCCTCCCGGCGTTGCAGTCGGTGCAGAGCCTGCTGAACACAATTCGGGAAGAGGCGCGCGGCCAGCTGATCACCGACCAGGGCATGCTGGATGCCGCGGCAAAGACGCGGGTGCTGGTCGGGGTCCTTGCCCTTGTGGCCTTGGGCTTGGGGTTGGGGGTGGCTTTTTTTATTGTCCGGGGGATTTCCTCGGCCATCAAGCACGTCAGTCTCTCCTTGAACGAGGGGGCGGAGCAGGTGACCGCTGCCGCGGGGGAGGTCGCCGCTTCCAGTCAGTCCCTTGCGGACGGCGCCTCCCAGCAGGCGGCAGCGGTGGAGGAAACCTCCGCCTCGCTGGAAGAACTCGGGGCCATGATCAGGCAGGATGCCGATAACGCCAGCCAAGCGGATGAGCTGATGCGGGAGGCCAGTCAGGTTATCCAGAGTTCGGATGAATCCATGAAAAAACTCACGGCCTCCATGGATGAGATTTCCGCCGCCAGTAATCAAACCCAGAAGATCGTAAAAACCATCGACGAGATCGCTTTCCAGACCAACTTGCTGGCCTTGAACGCCGCGGTTGAGGCTGCCCGGGCTGGCGAGGCCGGGGCAGGATTCGCGGTGGTTGCCGATGAGGTCAGGAATCTGGCCATGCGGGCGGCTGAGGCAGCGAAAAACACCTCGAACCTCATCGAGGGCACGGTGCGGAAGATCACCGCTGGCAACGCCTTGGTCAGCGAAACCAGCGAGTCGTTCTATATCGCCTCCCAGGCCACCACCCGGATCGGCGCGATCATCACCGAGATGGCCGGGGCATTAAGTCAGCAAGCCAGCGCTGTCGGTCAGATTAACAAAGCCATCCATGAAATCGACACCGTGACCCAGAACAACGCGGTCGCAGCGGAAGAATCCGCCTCTTCCTCCGAGGCGCTGAATGCCCAGGCGGAAATGATGAAGAACTCCGTTGGGCATCTGCTGGAAATGGCGGGCGGCGGGGCAGAGACGCGAGGGGCAGAGCGTTCCGTCCAGCTCAGGCGCCCTTCTGTTCCGGTGCTTGGCAACAGTAGAAGCGTTGTCATTCCGGCGGGAAGGGGTGCCAATTCTCCGGGCAATGGCGCAAGGGTAGGGGCTCTCCTCCCTGCTGGCGGAGAATTTGCCGATTTTTAGGGAAATTCCGGGCATTGTATTTTTTCGAGCTGTCATAGCGAAAAAAACAGGCCTGACATGTTGGCGTACCCGTGTGTCAGCGGGGGTGCGCCAAGAAAAAACTTGCAATATTTATTGATGTTTGCGCAGTATGGAAGCATAATATGATACTGTGTCCATGCTTTCCGCTGGCGTGCTGTTTCCTCTGGATATTTGTTTTTTTGTTTTGCAAGGAGTGCATATATGGCAGTTGGTCATAAACCGTTGTCCGATCTTCTGGATGAAATGGCCTTGAAAATTCTGATGATCGAGCCAGGCGATCTCTCCATTGTCGGAGAGTTGCTCGACTTGATCGAGAAGTTGCTGCCCGGGCACGCCGCCGCGGATACGCCGATGGTTATTCAGCAAATGGCCGTGGCCTTCAAAAGGGCTCTTGAGAAATTCATCATGGGAGAGCTGGCCGATTCCGCGGAAAACTATGAGCTCCTCGGCCAGTGTATAACCGAGATGCAGGAATCGGTCCGGAAAGAGGGCCAGCCAGGCGAGAAAGTCCTTGGGCAGTTCTGTGCGAACATGGAAAAGATCGGTTTTTCCCTGGACCCCTCGGCGCTTCTTGGCGGTACAGACGCAGGAGCGGCAGGGAAGGGCACGTCGGAAAACGAGACCCTGGCCGAGGAAAAATGCGTTGTAGCCTCGCCACGGATCGAACCAGCCCCTGGGGTTGGTGCCCAGGGCCAGGAGGCTTTGCCGGATTTCTTGCAGGATACGGACCTGCTGGCCGGGTTTATCGAGGAGGCTTTTGAGCATCTTGAATCCATCGAGGTCAACGTGCTTGAGCTGGAGCAGAGCCCGGATGACATGGATATCATCAATAATATCTTCCGGCCGTTCCATACGATCAAAGGTGTCTCCGGCTTTCTCAACCTGAAAACCATCAACCGGCTCGCCCATGCCACGGAGAATCTGCTGGATGACGTGCGCAATGGCAAGCACCCCATGGATTCCGCAGTCATTGACATTGTCCTTACCGTTGGCGATGCGCTGAAATCCATGGTTGAAAATATCAAGGATGTTTTGCAGAACGGTCCTGCCAATTACAAGGATACCGATATCAGCGGCTTCCTGGCGAATATCACCCAGTTGCAAGAGGGGGAAAGCGGGGCTCCTCCGGTCGTCGAATCCGTTTCTGTCACGGAGGCGAATGCTCAGCCGGAAGTTTTTGAGTCTGTAGAGGATGAGCCGTTGGCAAGCGAGGAGGCTGAACCTGTTGCCCCGTCCAGGCCGGCCATGGCCAGGGCCGTTCAGGCCGCGGCCTCCCCCCCGAGGGCAGAGGCGCCGGCAAGTCCTGCGGCACGGTCGTCTGCCGATGCAGCCCCTAAAAAAATCGGCGCCTCCATCAAGGTCGACGTGGAAAAACTCGACGCCCTGGTGAATGCCGTGGGCGAACTGGTGATCATGCAATCGCTGGTCCGGCAGAACCGGCTTGTTTCCAGGATCGCCGATCCCAAGCTCACCAAGGATTTTTCCCAGCTGACCCGGATCACCTCCGAGTTGCAGCGCACGGCCATGTCCATGCGCATGGTGCCCATCAAGCAAACCTTTGACAAAATGATTCGGCTGGTCCGGGATCTTTCCAAAAAATCAGGCAAAAAGGTTGACCTGATCATGGAGGGCGCGGACACCGAGATTGACCGCAACATGGTGGACTCGATCTATGATCCGCTTGTCCACATGATGCGCAACTCCGTGGATCATGGCATCTCCCCCCCTGATGACCGGCAGAAGGTCGGCAAGCCGGAAACCGGCACTGTGTATCTCCGCGCCTATCAGAAGGGCGGGAGCATGATGATCGAGATCGAGGACGATGGCGAGGGGCTCAACACCCAGAAAATCAGGAAAAAAGCCATTGAGCGGGGTCTGATCAGCGAGTCTGACAACCTGTCTGATTTTGAGTTGAACAACCTTATTTTTCTTCCCGGTTTTTCCACGGCGGACAAGATCACCGATGTCTCCGGCCGTGGCGTGGGCATGGATGTTGTGAAAAAGGCGGTGGAAAAGCTGCGGGGCAAGGTGGAGGTGCAAAGCCAGTCGGGCAAGGGCTCCCTGTTCATGATCCGCCTGCCCCTTACTTTGGCGATCATTGACGGGATCATTGTCCGGGTGGGCAGTGAGCGGTATATCATCCCGACCATTGCCATCCAGGAATCGATGCATCCCGAAGAGAAGAACTACAGTACGGTGCATGGCCGGGGGGAAAATCTGATGGTGCGGGGCGAACTGGTGCCCATCATCAGGCTGTATGAAAAATTCGGGGTGGAATCCACCTATACGGACCCCTGTGACGCCATTGTCGTTGTCGTGGAAAATGAGGGCAGACGCCGCGCCTTGATGGTTGACGAACTTCTGGGCAAGGAGGAGGTTGTCATCAAAAATCTCGGCGGCCTTGATGTGCCAGGCGTTGCCGGGGGGACCATTCTTGGCGATGGCAGGGTCGGCCTTATTCTTGACCTTGCCGGCGTTATTGCCGCCAACTGAGATTGATTTTTTTCAACAAGGCGGATTTGGGGAATGTTTTCATCCCCAGGGGCAGAGGAGTCGCCCGTTGGGCCTTTCATGAAAAAGGAGGATGTTGATGGAAGCAGCAAACGTAGCGCAGAATTTAGGCCAAGGGTCGGAACTGGCGGGGAAATATCTCACATTTTCCTTGGGAAACGAGGATTATGGCGTCGGTATTCTCAGTGTCAGGGAGATCATCGGGGTCATGGAGATTACGGCTGTGCCGCACACCCCGTCCTATATCCGGGGGGTAATCAATCTGCGGGGCAAGGTTATTCCCGTGCTGGATTTGCGGCTTAAATTCAGCATGAATCACAAGGACTACGACGAAAGAACCTGTATTATCGTGGTCGAGGTGCAGGGGCAAACGGCTCCGGTGCAGGTCGGCATGGTGGTCGATTCGGTTTCGGAAGTTTTGAATATCGCCGCCGGTGAAATCGAACCGCCGCCCTCTCTGGGTTCCTCGTCTGAAACCGAGAATATTCTGGGTATGGCGAAAGTCAAAGGTGAGGTCAAGATCCTGCTTGATGTGGACAGGGTTGTTGGCGAAGGGCTTTTGCAGCAGTTCGCCGCCCAGTAACTCATTATGCGGTAAACAAGCTTTCCGAAGAGGCGTTTGCGTTGCCCGTGGGGGGCGGGCGAAACCAGTGGGGCTTGGCTGTGGGGGTGTTTTGCTGCAAGCCCTGTATCGCAGGCGGGATAAGAGTTGTATCTCTGCGTAGCAGGCCGCGGATTTTCTGGCGGGATAACAAGGGAGCGGCTTTGTGGCATTGAACAGCGACGGAATAAGCGGTATTCGCTACCAGCAGCTCAACGACGGGTTGTTTCAGAAATTCAGCGATCTGGTATATGAAAAAACCGGAATATTTCTGAAGCCGGAAAAAAAAGAACTGTTGAACGCCCGTCTTGGAAAGAGGCTGCGGGCCACTGGGATAGCCTCGTTCAAGGAATACTACGAGTTTGTCACCCACGACAGATCCGGCGACGAGCTTGTTCACCTCATCGACAGTGTTTCCACCAATTTCACCTCGTTTTTCAGAGAAAACTCCCATTTCGAGATACTGAGCTCCACTGTTTTGCCCGCCTTTGTCAAGGAGGGGCGGGGGAAAAGCAAAGAGATCCTTCTCTGGTCCTCCGCCAGTTCCTCCGGGGAGGAGCCATACACCATGGCCATGGTGGTGGATGATTTCCTCAGCCAGCACCCAGGGATGCGCTATCGGATCATGGCCACGGATATCTCCACCCGGGTTTTGGCCCAAGCAAAGAGGGGAGTGTATGCCGATGAAAGGATTGCCAAGGTGCCCAAGCCCTTTTTGAAAAAATATTTTCAAAAAGGAGTGGGCAGCTCCGATGGTTATGTGAAGGTGAAGGAAGATCTCCGGCGGATGGTGCATTTTGACCGCTTCAATCTCATGGGCGACTTTCCCTGGCGCGGGGCCATAGATGTTATTTTTTGCCGCAACGTCATGATTTATTTCAACCGGGAAACACAGCAGGAGCTGGTAAGTAAATTCCATCAGGCGCTTACCCCGGGGGGATATCTTTTTATCGGCCATTCCGAAAGCATCAGCGGTTTGAAGCATAATTTCACCCAGATTGATGCGACCGCATATCTGAAACGATGACGTCCGCTGCCTGGGGTAAGGCCCCTAGGCAATGACGGTTACAGGACAGGGAGCGCATGAAGATAATCGTTGGCATTTCAGACATGAAAGTCAGCAACAAGCCGGACGATGTCCTGATTACCTATTCCCTCGGCTCCTGTATCGGTGTGGTGGTCTGGGATCCGGTGGCCAAGGTCGGGGGATTGCTGCATTACATGCTGCCGGATTCCTCCCTCGACAAGGAGAAGGCGGAAATTAAGCCCTTCATGTTTGCCGATACCGGCATCCCCAGGCTGTTCAAGGAAACGTACAAGTTCGGAGCCATCAAAAACCGTTTGATTGTCAAGGCGGTTGGCGGATCGCAAATCATGGACAACGCCGGAATCTTCAATATCGGCAAGCGAAACCAGGCTGTTCTCCGGAAGATGTTCTGGAAGAACCAGATCATGCTGGCCAAGGAAGATGTTGGCGGGACAGGGAACCGTACGGTGAGTTTGGAGATTGGGACAGGGATTACCCACTTGAAGGTTTCAGGAAGAGGGGAGTTTGAGCTATGAGTCGTCTGGATGAGATACTTTCCCTGGTAAAGCATGTTCCACCCTTTCCCAAGGTGGCGCAACGGGTTGCGGAGATGCTGAGCGACCCTGAGGTGAGCGCCTCGGCATTGGCCGAGGTCATTCAATACGATCAGGTGATTACCGCCAATGTGCTGAAGATCTGCAACGCCGCCTACTTTGGCCTGTCCCGCAAGGTTTCCTCCTTGGATGAGGCTCTGGTTATAGTGGGGAATGACACACTCAAGGACATCATCATTACCAGCAGCAGCGCCCGTTTTTATAAGGGCGCCGCAGGAGAAGGCTATAAGCTGGATCAGGGCGAGTTGTGGAAACATTCCATTGCCGTGGGCATAATGGCCAAGGAGCTGGTCAAATATATCAAGGATGTGGACCCTGGAAGCGCTTATACGGCGGGGTTGTTGCATGACATCGGCAAACGTTTCTTGAGCAGTTTTGTCGCCGATGATTTCAAGAAGATCATGATGAAGGTGGTCCAGGACAACTGTTCTTTTGTCGAGGCGGAGAAGGAATTGGTGGGGGCCTCCCACGCCGAGCTTGGCGGCATGATCATGAGCCAGTGGGATTTTCCCAAGGAGATAGAGCTGGCTGTGTTGCAGCATCATGACCCGGATGCCTTGGAAAAGGATTCCCTAACCGCTATCGTGGCCTTGGCCAATGCCTTGGTTATCAGCATGGGAATCGGGGTCGGCGCTGATGGTTTGTCAGTGAAAATGCAGGGGGGGGGCTTGAAACGGTTTGGCATTACCCCAATGCATCTCGAACTGTGTATGGCCAATCTCCTCATGGAGATCGACCGTGCCCAGGAGCTTTTTCATATTTAGGAGCCGTTGCGCATAAAGTTTTTTCAAAAACGGCTTAGCACGGGATTAGATTCATCCCCGTCTATTCAGCAAACCTGTTGGGCTGGCTGGAACAGCAGGGGAACAGGGCAACGCGGAAAGCGGCGCATGTCCAAGATGGAATAATTTAAGGAGGCGGGAGAGAGGGCGATGGCTTTCAATATTTTGGTGGCAGATGATTCTGAAACCATGCGGGCCGTG
>JBAZSA010000010.1:0-29826 GCA_041662645.1 Desulfurivibrionaceae bacterium | reverse complement strand
GACTCTGCCTATCGGGGTTCGAATCCCTGTCCCCCAGCCAAGATATACCAAGGGTTTCCATGAATCATGGAAACCCTTTTTTTATTCCGGGAGGGCATAGGGAGCGTTTCGGAGCGCGGTTCCCGCAGGCTGTTATTTGCGGACCAAGGCATCGGGCAGGGTGGCCTTGCGGACAAGCCAGTTCTTTTCCTGCTTTTGCAGGGAAAACGTCACCCAATGGGTTTCGTCAAAAAAATCCGGCTGGTTGTAGTTGGCAATCACATGGACCAGGGCGCTGACCTCAGCCATCCCCTCGCTCGGGATCTCGACCGAGATTTGCTCAAGGGCCACATGCAGGTTGGCCTGGCGGGAGCGGTACAGGATAAGATAGTGGGTAACCAGCCCAGGCTCCAGAAGCTCATGGTAGTTGCGCTCAGGCACTGTAACCTCGCAGGCCGGGGCAATGAAGTCCTTCACCGGCCTCATCTTGAGAGCGATCATCACCGGAGTTTCCTCCCCATCCTTGGAAAGCGAGACAGCAATGGCGGTGAACTTGCGCTTGATCACCTGCGTGTCGCTGAAGTAGAACAGGGCCCAGCCGATGACTCCGACCAACAGAACGATGACGGCGAGGATGAGCTTTTTGTTCATGATTGCGCCTTCAGGACAAGGGACTTTCAATATACGGAATTGTGATCGCCCACGTTTACCGGGATGATTTTTTGCTCCTGAATCAGAAACTCAAGGGTGATTCGATAGGGCGCGTTTTTCATACTGTTCGGTAAAAACCAGCGGCCAGCTCATCCTTGAGCAGCCTTCAGACGGGCCAGATGGTCTTCGGCGCTCTCCTTGACAAAACGCCCTTCGGCGAGGTCTGCGCGGGTCTGCGCAAGGGCGGCTTCCAGCTCACACTCCCTCAGATAATGGAAATGCTCCATATCCATCACCACGAATCGCTCCTTGCCCCGCACGGAAATGACTGCTTCCTGATGATGGGCAAGCACGGCCTCAATGGCGGAAACGCCTTTTATTTTCAGATCATTGGCAGATAGATTCGACATGCCTTGCCTCCTTGGTATTCTTTACAGCACGTTAAATCACACTATTAATCGTAATACAGGTAATATTGTTTCTGCTGTAAAGCCCTTTTCCTTGGAGGGTTCTGGCAAAACTTACTTTTCAAGACCAGACCCCACTACCCCCTTAGTTTTTTTGCAAACAACCTCAGAAATAATTTCAAGTCGAGCATACAGGATATATAGATTTAGTATCCATGGGGTATTGGCTCCATTCTTTCCCGTCTAACAACCGGCCAGCCTTCTTTTTATTAAATCCCCCCCACTGCTTAAAGAAAAACGGCACATTAGAAGCAAGACATTGATCCCTAATGTCTTTGACCCATTCCTTTTCGATTGGCCTAGCGCCTGGTCCCGACTCACCCCCAACGATCACCCAGTCAATTCCGCTAAGATCAATAGTCCCCAGCGGCCCTATCATTGGCTCAACAGATAAGAATCTCACTGCTGCGAGAACAGATCTTAAGCAGTCAATGCGATTCAAATAGTTTCCAGACTCGACAGTAACGCCAATCCACGCATTGTTCGGTATTTTAATCTGTGGCGCTATATCAGCAAGACGTTCGGCTCGTTTTGTGAGAATCTGAAAAATGTGATGATCTGCCTTGGTGATGGTAGAAAACACCGATTTTATAAAAGACAAAGGGATATTTTCATGAAAGAGGTCACTCATGGAATTAACAAAAATTTTCCTTGGTTTTTTCCAAGAAAAGGGAATTGAGATGAGGTCTGGATGCAATGTGACATTAAACCCGTTCACATAACGCGCATTTCCCATCGCCTTAAGACGATTTGCCATTTTCAGGGCATAACAATGCTTGCAACCGTCGCTGATAGGAGAACATCCAGTCACTGGGTTCCATGTCGATTCTGTCCACTCAATTGACGATTGACCCGCCATCAATGCACCATGTAGTGTTGATATTTCTTGAAAATTTCAGTTACTATTTTTGCGGCAACCGGCTTATGTGATGCAAAAAAAAGATAATAAACAATAGCGTTTTGTGAATTTCGCATTGGTAACGGATCAGGAACATAACCAAACCCCGCCACCTCCTTCAACCTTTTTTGAAATGCCGCTGCTATTTGATCATTTGTGGCTTTGTCTATTTTTTCTTCGCCCCACAGAGATCCCTGTGGGGAGGGATGATAAGCTACAGATTTCCACGAATCATCACCCCAAAAAGTGTTCATTCTATCGATCTGGCTCTCAGGCACACTTTGAGGGTCACGCCAAAGGACATTCCTATTCATATCAGCAACGGGAAAATTTAAAAAAATTTCAATAGATCGCATTTTCCCCGCTGTATGCATGATGTCCCAATCAAGATGAAGGCCGTACGGGTCGAGGATACAGAGCGCCCTTTTGTAATTACGATAAGAAGCCTTTGGAAAAATTGACTTCAGTAAAATTTCATTACAGTCACCGTTGTAAACACTTATATCTGCACGACCGCCAGCAAGATCTTCCAGCAGCTCAGCTTTTTTTTCATTTAAATCCACCAAATGATATTCTTTAAACGGAGGGGAAACTAACAAAGCATTTGTTGGGCTACCAGGAATAAATTCTCCAGTCATTTTTGACTTATGTTTGCCAGCACCGGCAAATGCATCTATGTAAAGATGGTAAAGTCTGGGATTTTTCTGAACGCTTAATATTCTTGAATAGGTACTTGCATATTCACGCAAGATATCAAGCTTAACCTCTGACCAGTATCCAATTTCATCGTACTTGATGTCACTCATCCCCTTTCTCCTTTTGTGGAAGGCATAGAGGGCTGGTTAAACTACCCCGTCCCACCACCTTCCAAACCCCATCCTACCCCTGTTTCCGATTAATAAGCCCGCCCACCGCCGCCATGATATCCGCAGGCAGCACCATCATCTTGGCGTTGGAGGATTCGGCCAGTTTGCGCATCCCTTCAATGTAGCGGTTGCCCAACAGGAACATGGCAGGCAGGTCGTTGTCCCCCACCGCGTCGGCAATATCCTTGATGGCCTTGGCCGAGGCGTCGGCCAGGATGATCTGGGCCTCGGCCTCCATGCGTGCCGCCTCCAGGGTGCCTTCCGCCCGCTGGATCATCGCCTGCTTTTCCCCTTCCGCCGCCAGAATCGCCGCCGCCTTGAGCCGGGCCGCGCCCGCCTGCTTTTCCATGGCCTCCTGCATGGTGTCGGAGGGGCGGATGTCCTGAATCTCCACGGACTTGACCACCAGCCCCCAATCCACCACATCGTCGCTGATCTGGCTCTTGAGCAGCGCTTTGATTTTATCCCGGGAAGAGAGCGCCTCGTTCAGGGTCATGTTGCCGATGATGGCGCGCAGGTTGGTCATGACCAGATTGCGGATGGCGTACTTGTAATCGGAGATCCCGTACATGGCCTTTTCCGGGGAAAGCACCTTGATGAAGGCAATGGCATTGCACCAGATCACCGCATTGTCGGCGGTGATCGCTTCCTGGCGCTCGATATCCAGGGGTTCGTCCATGGTCATCACCCGGTAGGCAACCTGATCGATGTAGGGGAGGATGATGTTGAGCCCCGGTTTGAGGGTCTGGTGGTATTTCCCCAACCGCTGCACCACAAATTCATGGCCCTGGGGCACCATCTTGACCCCGGCCACGATGGTGATGACGACCAGCGCCAACAGAACAAAAACAAAGACGGTGAATACTGGCATGATTTCTCCTTTTTCTGTTCAAGAAACGGTGAATACACTACGCCTTGCGCACCTTCAGTTTCGACCCCAGCACATCCACGATCACGCAGCGGTCGCCCACGGCCAGAGGTTCATCGGCGGTGAACTCCCACTCGTCGGAACCCAGCACCGCTACGGAGAACCGGACCGTGCCTGCGGGAAAATCCCCCGGCTTGACCACAGAGACGATGCCGGCCTCGCCGAGCACCGACTCCTTGCCCTGCCCCGCCTGGGAGCGCGCTTTGGCGTTTTTCAAAAACCCGAACCAGCCGATGGCAAAGGAGAGCGCGGAAAGGACAACGAAGATGGCGGTCTGCGCGGTGAGATCGGTTACCCAATAGGAGGCGATGCCGGTGAGCAGGGCGGCGATGCCGAACCAGATCACGACAAAGGAGGGAATCACTATTTCCAGAACGATCAGGACGACGCCAAGTATCAGCCAATAGCCAAAATACATCGCAGCACTCCTTAGTTTTTCCGTAAGCCAAAAGACGATATCGCCCGGGCGGAAAGAAGGGCCGGCTGGCCTTGCCCATCCGGCGCCCCAATTCCTGACCAGCTTATCACGTTTCAGCCGTTGTCAGCCATGGGAAAAACCACCATCTGCCCCCAGAACGAAAAAAGGAGTTACGTCGGTTGACGCAACTCCTTGATTTCTCACCCGCCAACTCAGCAGATTATCCCGCCTGGCCACAGGTCTCTTATATTTTTTTCCCTTGCCCGTGCCGCAGGGAGAGTTCGTCACATGTGCGCGGCGCCGTTTCCCCCTCACCCATTGATTTTTCTTGCCCTGACGGGATCTTTGCGCGTCTTCCCGGCCCATCTCTTCTCAAGCCTGGAAATCGAAATCACCTTCCGGCAGTTTATTCATCACCGACTTATTGCCCTTGGCCTCTACCCCGTCCGGGGCTTTGTACTGATTATCCGGCACCCACTGCCCCTTAACATTCTTCAAGACCTGCCACTTGCAGCGCAATTTCGTGGGCAGGTTTTTCTCCTCATAAGCCATGATCGCTTTTTTCTTTGTCACCTTCACCTCATTGCCGGTTAGTCCTTTGCGGGGTCTTGTGCCATGGCCGCCATAAACCACCTTCACGGTATAACTCACCACCTTTCCTTTTTTCACCAAGCTCTTTACATGATGCTCCACAAACCTCTCATGTTCGCCGTTGGCAAAGTTTCCACCCCGGCTCTCGCTCTGGTTGCCGGTTATCGGCGTCAGATTATAACGCTTCCCTGGCCCGCCCAGCAGCATGTTCAGCAGATGCCCCTGGATGAATGAACTGGCCGGTCTTCGCCGGTTGGCCTTCTGCCAGATCGGCGCATAATCGCTGACATCCGAACCCTTTATGTTGTTTTTGGACAGTATCGGGGCCTCCATTTTGGTGGCGCCGCCTTCGGTGGTCATCGGGCCGTATTTCACGACACTCGGGGGCGCTTCCGTGGTTCCGGCGGCGATGACCGCGGTAAACTGCGCCAGCTGATTAATCTTGAGCCGGATATTTTCCGCTCTCTGCTGTTTTTCAAGTTCGGTCTTGGTTCTTTTCTTCTGCTCCGTAGCTATTTCCTTGGCCACTTTCAAAGCATTCGTCTTCTCAGGGCTATTGCCTTTTATCTTCTTGAGGAATTTCACATAATCTTCTTTCTTGCTGGCGATCACGAGATTCGCCGAGCTCTCCTTGCCCTCAAAAAAAAGGGTGTGCGCTTCGCCGCCCGTGGTCTTGAACTTCTTCTTCATCTTCCACCACTGGATGAGCTTGCCCACCGCCGCCTTGCCTTTTTCCTTCAACTTCCGGACGCCACCGGTGATCTTGGCCATGATCGGCTTGGCCTTTTTCACGACAAAGGTCACAAACTTTTCAATGGCCGCATTGATGGGCTTCTGGATTTTTTTGATGACCTCCCGCACCTTCTGTGAGATACCGCCCAACCCAATAAGACGGGCCAGGAAAGCAAGCAACATAGTCATGCCCTTGGCCATGGTTTTTTCGATAAACCCGGCGGCCTGGGTGAGCTGCCCCAGGGCGACGTTGGCAATGGCGCTGAAGATGGCGCTGACCACCGCCTGAATCCGCTGCCAATTGTCGATGAAAAAAACAATGACATCATAGATGGCTATGGCCGCCTGCACCAGGGCGCCCACCGGATTGAGCATGGAGACCAGCTTCATGATCGCCTTCATAACGATGGTGTTCCGTACCCAGGTCAGAATCCCGTCGATCACCTTCTCCTTGAGATCGGCAAGGGATTCCTTTATCCACTCCCAGATGGCGCTGGGGCCTTCGGTGATGATCCGCCGGATAAAGTCAAAACCTTTCTCTATCATGGATACGGCTTTCTCGGCCTTTTCCTCGCCGTAGACATTGGCGATGCCAGCCACCAGCCGGGCGCGGATATTCTTATAGGTAAGTCCCAGCACCTGCATGACCAGGCTGAAGATGCCCGGCAGATCGAACTTTTTGGGCAATTCGATGCCGGTACTGGCCACGGCGCCGAACAGCCAGTCCATGACCGACGCCTTGAAATGCGTGCCGAAATTATCCTTGAAATTGTCAAACCCCAGCCGCACGGCCTTGAAAAAGTTGGTGATGATGATCGCCGGGTTTTCGATGATCTTGAGCAGGGCCGCCCGGTTCTTGCGCAGCACATCCATGACCTGGCGGCCGGCGGCGCCCGCCATCATCAGCGCCCCTTCGAGAATCATCTCCTGCACCTTGCTCTTGACCGCCCGCACCAGCTGAACAATCCGCCCCAGCACCGGCCCGAACACCTCCTTGATGACCTCTTTGTTCCCGGAAATGCCCTTGAAGATCGACACCCTGTCCCAGGCGACCTCGATGAGTTTCTTGATCTGCGGGACAGTGATGTTGAGTTGCTTCATTTCCCCGTCGAGCCAGGCCCCCGCTTTTGCGGCGGAACCGGTTTCCTCCAACTGGCCGTACAGAATGGGACCGGCGACGGGGATCAACTCCATGGCGCCCTTGAGCAGGTTTTTACCGGTTTGCGGCACCTTGTCGCCGGTCACCGGGTTTTCGCCCAGGATCACGGTCAGCAGGGTGAAGCCGGGGATATAACTGAGAACGGAGTTGATCACCCCTTTGACGGACAAGCGCTGGATGGACCGTTGCGCCCTGGAAAGGGCCATTGTTCGGGCAGCCGAAGCCCCGCCCTGCTGGACCACATGGGTCAGCTCATGGGCAACGAGACGTTTGCCATCATGGGAATCCGGGTTGTAACGCCCCTGGGCGAAATAGACATCCGAGCCCACGGTAAAGGCCTGCGCCTTGAGGCTGCGGTTGAGCGTGTCGGCATTGGCGCCGGTATGGATGCGGACCCCGCTGAAATCAGCGCCGAAGCGGCTGCCCATGTACTGCTGGAGGCCCTCCGGCATCGGGCTGCCCAGGCCGCGGCTGGCACCAATTTTGTTGGTCACCTCGGCCGAGGCCGAACGGCCTGCGCCATCGCTGGCAGGCTGCCGCCGCACCAGCGGGGTGATGGCCGTTGCCAAAACCTTTTGCTGGATCGCAGGAGTGGCGGCTCCGTTTGGGGGGGCAGCAGCATTGGCGGGCATGGACAAAACCCGCTCTGCCATCCGGTCCGCCTCCTGCTCATAGCGGTCGTTGGCAGGGCCGATCCGCAGCTTTGTCTGCAGAGGGGCCTGCGCGTCTTTATCTTCCTCTTCGCGCTGCACTTGCGTCTGGGCTACATCTTCCTCTTCCGGCTTTTCCTGGGCCTCTTCCTCCTGCCGCTGGATCAGCGTGGCCTGCGGGCCCTTTTCTTCCTCGCCTTCCGCCTGCCTGCGGACCTCGTCTTTCTCTTCGTTCCGTTGCTGCAGGAAACAGCCCTGCACCGTGTCCTCTTCCGTGGCCTCCTTTTTCCGGATATCCTCCTCTTTTTCCTCCTTTCTGCTCAGAAGACCCGCTTCCCTCCGCGGAATACTGCCAGGGGTTGCCCCTGAGGCGTGGTTGTTCAGCCTGGCCGGTTTTCCCCCGGCCAATGCGCGTTGCAGCCGCCCGGATGCGAACATCCGCTGCACCGCCCGGTTGCCGTAGGCCCGTTGCAGATCAAGCACCTGCCCGCCGGGTGCAATCTGCGATTGCGCCTCCGCCTTGCCGCTCCGGGTGGGCTGGGCACTGCTTTTACTTTCCGTTGCTTTGGCTGCCGTGGCTTTTTGAGGCATCTTTTTCCTGCTGCTTTTTCTGACAAGACTTCAAAAACTTCCGCATCATTCACAGATAAATTGCATCTTAGCTTTCCATATCATGGCGGGCAGAGTAATTTCTGGTAGCTTTTCATCAATTTGACAGGCCGGGTGTGAGTTAGGGTAGCACCCATGCCTTCCAAGCCAAAATCCCCCGTCTGCTTACCCTGTTCATCGGAAAGCCTGACATTCCGCAATGTCATGAGCGCGGTTATTTTTGTGGGAGACAGACAATTGAAACTGCCGGTTATTTCCACATCCACTGTCCCCATCAGCAGTTGTTGTTTTGCAGTCTTTAGGGCATAAGCTACTCCGATTATTTTGCGTCTTGCCATGGCCTGCGGAGTGAACGCCCCCGGATTAAAAATACCTTTACCAGCCGACAGACGGCGTAATTCGCCCTTGGCCTCCCCAAATTTCCCCATTGCCTGCCAGTACCCTTTTCTTCCACGCGATTTTTTTACCAATTCAGGAAGCATCTTCAAAAACTCTTGCACTGAAACCACCTTGCCCTCGCCTCCCCAGCGCGCCGCATCTTTCAGGTCCTGGGCGGAAAAACCTTTATTGTTGAGCAGCGGCCCAAGCGCCTTGATTTCCTCAACAGTCATTTTCCTGGCATGCAGCTTCTGATTTTCAAGCACCTCGGCCAATGCCTTGAATTTCTGGCAACCATCGCTCATGAGATCTTCTTCGCATCCCAGATCGGTCATCAGCTGGGCAATGGCCTCATGCTCGGGGGTCATTGCCTGCACCCCACGGCTGCTGCATTCCGCTGCTACCTTGATCGCCTCTCCCACCGTGTTTAAAACACTTTCATCAAACCACGATTGAATGGGCTTTGGCATGGCATCGATGAACATGCCTGCCAGCTTTTTGGGCAGCTTCCTGAAAAAATCGACTCCCATGGCCAGTTCCTGAAATTTCTCCTGAATGGGACACCAGCTCAGGATCTTGTCGGCCAGGCGGGCAATGAGCGAACTGGCCAGCAATTTGAGACAGCCGATGATGGGCGGCGACGCGCACTGCACCGCCACCATGGCCACCTTGATGATGGTTCCCACCGTTTCCGCCTTTTCCGTCAATGCCTTGAGGGGCCCAAGCACCCCGGCGAATCGGGTTTCCAATTCCTTGATGCCGCTGTCTATTTGAGCCTTCACCCCCTCAAGAGTGGTATTGATTTCCTTGAAAAGGGGGAATTCATCCGTCACCGCCGCCTTGAAGCTGTCCATGTTGTCAAAGGGCAGATATTCCTTGAGCTTCTTCATCACCCCCTGCCGCAGCGATTCCGACAAAACAGCCATGGTCTGCTGGAACATGGGCTTGGCGATGGCCTTGGCCGCCCGCCAGATGGCCCGGACAGCCACCTTGGCATAGCTTGTTGGCGAGGGATTCTGGCCCGCCCGCTCAAACACCTTCCTGATTCGTTCGCTGGCGCTGTGCACCAGATTGGCCGCCGCCACGAAGGTGCGGCCGAACACCTGGCGCAGTTTGCCAAGCACCGCCGCCTTGGCGCTGGCCCACAGGTCCAGGCGTTCGATGTAATGGATGTTTGCCAAATCTCCCACCACAGCCATCTGTGAATTGATATTGTCCGGCGAACCGGCGTCCTTGTCGGCGTCGATGGCCTGGGCGATGAAACTGCGGTCGGCAACGGGGGCTTGTTTGCGCAACGGCGCGTACTTGCCGATAAATTCCTGACGCTGACGATTCCAGGCTTCCAGATCAAACTTGTCCTGTTCCTTGGTGACGCCTGTTTTCCGGCGCAGCACCGGACGAATTGAGGTATCCGGCAGAGGATCGGCGAGCGGCTTTTCCTTCAAGGGTTTTTTCTGAACCCTTTTCACTTCGATGGTGTGCAGATCCTTGAGCAGGGGCTTGACGTATCGGGCTTCCAGATCCTTAACCGGCCCGGTTAACGTGGCCGGTTTATAAGGAAAACTCGGCTTCCAGCGGTAATGAATGATACCGCTTCCTGCCTGCTGGTCCAGCACGAGATGTCCCTTGATTTCGGCGCCTGCCGGATGCGGATACATATTTTTGCTGGGGATAAATATCTGTTTCCCGTTATCCAGCTGTTTCCAGGTAAACTCCTTGATGACGATGGTCTGGTTTTGAAATTTGGCGTCATTCAAAGACGGCAGGCTGATGCCGGTCCAGAAATCCGCGCTGGTCAACTGCCATTCGCTTTTTTTGTTGGCAACCGCCCATTTATTAGTAAGACCCCGGGCATGCTCGATCCCCTTGATATAGTTGTTGATCTGAGTTTTTCCCCGATTGCCGGAGGGCGACGCCGGCTTGGGCTTCAGGTCGGCGATCTTAATGGTGGACGCTCCCAGACTGATATTGGTGATCGAGTGATCACTATGGCCAAGGGGCGCTGATCGAGTGTGATTGTAGCCTGGGTTGTCCGTTGCCCCAGGAGCCTGGAGACGCAGGGCCTGTTGCTGGCCATCAAAAATGACCCCCAAAGCCCGCTTGCCATTTCCGCTCACATTGAGCAGATCCGCAAAACCGGGCCCCACCCCGCCGCCTGTGGCATTTCTGGTGGCGTTGGGAATCGGCGCCTCCACGAAAATATTGCCGCCGTTGGCCCCCCTGACGAGCTTGAGAACCTCGGCGTGGGTTTTTGCCCCGTTCCAGCCTGGAGGTTCCCAATAGAGCTTGCGCTGAATAACGGGCGGCGATGTCTCGCGGGGCTGTCGGCGGCGAACGGTCTGAATCGTCCTCGGCGAGGTTTGCTGCACTACATGGGCAAGTTCATGGGCCATGGTTGCCGAAGCAGAAACCGTTTCGCCTTTTCCCAGCCATATTCCTGTACCGTAAGTGAAAGCGCGCGCCTGCAACTCTTCATTCATTTTCCTCGCCACCGTGCCGGTGTGCACCCGCACGCCTGAAAAATCCCGGCCGAAACGCGGTTCAAAAAATGAGCGGAGAGCGGATGGCAGGGGTTGCCCTCCACCCCGCCCCTGATTGATGTTCGACTCAAGATCGGGCGATGATACTGGAGTCGCGCTTGGACTGGCGGCAATCACCTGTCCTGCTGCTGACCGGAAGACCGGCGTTTTTTTCTTGCTGATCCGCAGAAAAGAAGAAAACACATCTGAGGATTTTTTTTTGGTCTGGATAATTTCCTGGTCCCCGCACGGAGAACCTGCTTTCGCCCCTCAGGAAGGCTTTGCCCGCACCTGCCTCTCAGGTATACGCATGACCTGATCGGCAACCCGGTCTGCTTCTCGCTCGTATTTGTCATCCGCCTTGCCGATCTTCAGTCTGGCTTGCACAACGCCAGCCGCATACATCCGTTGCACCGCCCGGTTGCCGTAGGCCCGTTGCAGATCAAGCACCTGCCCGCCGGGTGCAATCTGAGCTTGCGCCTCCGCCTTGCCGCTCCGGGTGGGCTGGGCGCTGCTTTTAGATTCCGTGATCTTGGCTGCCGTGGCTTTTGGGCTCATATGTTTTTATTGGCTCTACAGTTATCTCAGCCTCGCACGGCAGGCAGGCCTGTTGCCTCCGCTCAGGGAGTTTTTGCCTGTTGCGCCAGCTTTTTGGTCAGCGCTTCAAACTTGGCGATATCGACGGTGACCATGTCGTAGGGGTATGCATTCGACGGCAAGCCAACGCCTTTGAGGTAATCCAGGTGCGCCTTGCCCATCCCTGCATAGCGCACCCCGCGTTTGGCAGCCGACTTGACCTCATCTTCAAAATAGTGGTTTCGCCACTGATCGAAGAGTTTCATCTTCTCGGCCTCGCTGGTGGTTTGAGCCGCCATGAGTTTTTTGCGTTCCGCCTCGCTCAACCGGCTGCTTTTCTCCATCGCGGCCCGTTCCACCATGGCCTCGGAAAATGCCTTGCCAAACTGCGCCAATGGCGAAAAGAAACCGGCGTTTGCCGGCTTTACCAGTTCGTCGCCGATATAGCCGTCAACCGGCAGGGAGGTTATAAACGGATCAAGCTTGGCACTCACCGTTTCATGGACAACCGCAAGTTGCGCTTTCTTGGGAGGGAATTGCGCCAGAACCCCGACCGCCCAAGCGATCAGCTTGAGGATGAGTTCCACCAGCTTGGCGGCCCCCGGCCCCAGAACGCTTTTCACGGTCGCAGCCAACGATAGGGCCTGTCCCGCCACCCATGCTGATGCGGCCTTGATTGCCTTGAAAATTCGCAGGTTGTCCTTGCTGTATCCCCAGGCAATCGCCAGATAGCGTTGAATGGGTTTACCCACATACCCTGAACTTGTAAGGTCCGAGATGGGTTGCTTTTTTTCAAAATATGGCAAGGCCAAGGTCATGCCATAGCCCATTTTCGGGAACAGCGATTCGCTGCCGAATTTCTGCTTGTCGATCTCATTTTCGATCTTCAGCCGTTTGAATTCCAGCGCATTCACTTTTTCATAGGCCGCCTTCAGGGAAGAGCCTTTGACCATGACATCCGAGGAAAACTGTTCATAAATGAAGTTTTTTGTCCCCACCGAGGGCGCAACCGCGCTGAACTCTACCTGCGTGTGGTCTTCCCCCAGAATATTCATGCCTAAAGGACTAAATCGCAGCCAGGTCCCGGTTTTGACCGCTCCCTGCAAATTGCCCAGGTAATCCGTTTGCTTGGCCGCATGGTTTTTGAACTCCTGCATGCTCAGGTAATTGCGGACCAAATTGTCCGTTGCCATGCCCTTCATGCCGGGCGTCAATCCTGGGGTGTTGGGTGCGACCTGGTTTTCGTTGATAAACGCAAACCGCTGGATGGTGGCAGCCGGCTTTGCACCTCGGGAAACCTTCCCGCCCTGCTGCACCACGTGGGTGAGTTCGTGGGCCATGAGCCTTTTGCCTGCAGTGCTCTCCGGGGCATACTGGCCGGCACCGAACACCACATCCCTTCCGGTCGTGAAGGCTCGGGCATTGATGCTCCTGGCCAAGTACGCCGCATCGCCGCCGGTATGCACCCGAACCGTGCTGAAATCCGCCCCGAAACGGGGCTCAAAAAAGGCGCGACTCGCTTGCGACAGCGGCTGCCCGCCGCCTCGGATATTCTCAATGCCTTTCGCCGCGGCAGGCGTAATCCCCCCTAAGGGATGCCCCCCGGCTTTGGCCTGCACAGGCTTCTCTTCTTTTTCAGGCTGTTTTTGAACTTCCTCTTCTTCTTGTTTCCGCTGGAGCTGCTTCTTCTGGACCGGATCTTCATCTTCCTTGCCCAGGCCCTTCTTTCGGACCTCTTCCTCTTCCCTTGCTTGAGGCTGGAGCAACTGGGCCTGGGGCTTTTCTTCTTCCTTTTCCGGCTTTTTCTTTACCTCCTCTTCCTCGGGTTGCTTCCGCATCAACGGGGCTATGCCGCCGGCAAGCGGCCTGGCCTGAACCGTTTCGTCTTTTTCTTGGGCGCGGCTGATGGCGGGATCGGGCATGCGCATGACCCGGTCCGCCACACTATCCGCCTCCCGTTCATATGTGTCCCCGGGCTGGCCGATTTTCAGTTTGGCCTGCAGAGCGCCTGCAGCATACATGCGCTGCAACGCAGCGTTGCCGTAATCACGCTGCAGTTGCAGCACGGACGAAACTTTGAGTTTCTCCGTCCGTCCATTCCTTGTCCGGGCGGACGTGGAAAGACGGCGGCTGTTTTTTTCATCCCGGCTGTTGGTTCTGCCGAATCTTCTGGCCATACTTCACCCCCAGTCAAGGGTTGCCGCATTTGCCGCTGATCATCCCATTTAACGAAAATTGGTGATCTTCGTATCCAAGTTCTTTATTGAAGTGTCGATGGCTGCGGTCTTCGTGTCCACCACAGTGGCGATCCTGGTATCGATGGTGCTGAAGGCTCTATCCAGACTGCTCACCGAGGTCTTGACACTGTTCAACGTGAAATCCAGTGTGTCCAACTGGCTTGAAATGGTAGAGGTTTTACTGTCCACGGCACTGGTGATTTTGGTGTCGATGCCTGCCACGGCCGTAGTCAGAGCGCTGATCTGGCTGTCCAGGGCAGAGGTTCTGCTGGTCACCACCTCGGTAATTTTGGAGTCGACTGCGGTCATCTTGGTGTCCACGGCAGAAGCAATCAATGTATCCAGGGTGGAGGTCTTGTCCGCCACCGCACGGGCAATCTCCGTATCAATCCCGGCGATCTTGGCATCCAGCCCCTCCAGTTTGTCCAGCAGCGAAGGATCAATGTATCTCCACCCAGGATCGATGACATTGGGCGCTCCGGACTGACGGCGAAATTTCAGCACGACGGATTTACTCATGGTTCAGTCTCCTTTCATGTTTTTTGCTTTCTCCTGCACCAACGGCCCGGTCCTGCGCGATTATTTCACCAGCCACAGCTCCACCTCCTTGGAAATGCTCCGGATCTTGACCCAGCCCGGCGCGGTCGGCTGCCCCTTGCGCAAGGGCAACTGGCCCAACAGACCGACACAGTTCCATTCCGGCCGCTGTTCGCGGGGGATGTATTTTTTCTTCGCGTCATAGGCCGGGTTGAGCTTCGGCCGCTCTCCGGCCTCAAACTTGCCGCTGCCAATCAGCACTGGATTGCCTTCCTTGTCCAGCACCTCGATTTCTTCCTCAATAGTCTCCATCACTGGCATACGGTGCGTACCGATGACCTCCTTGCCCTTGGCGTCATACAAATCCACTTCCGTAACCAATGGCTCCTCGATCTCGCGCTCCACCTGTTCCGTGACCTCCACCTGGCAGTAGCGATTCTTTTTGCGGACCACCTCGGTGCGGATCACTTCTTCCGTGACCCGCCGGACCTGCGTTTTCTGGCGCTCCCGCTTCACCTTTTCCTTCTTGCGCACCATGATCTCTTTCCTGTGCTTTTCCATGATCAGGTTACCGAACTCATCGCGCAGATACTTTCCGGGCCATTCCGGATGCACCCCGCCCACCACCAGCGGATTTGTCGAGATGATTCCGAAGGGCAGCTCATTTTTCTTGGCCGCCCTGATTTTGCCTTTTTCCAGAACAACAGCCGTGCCGGGCGGAATTTCCTTGCCGTTTAAGGACTCAAAATACTCGGCATAATCGATGCCGCCGCCAGCACGGGCAACGGCATATGACGTGCCGTTGGTGTGGAGCGTGTACTTCGGATCGGAGGTCTGGATGCCGACGTTCCTCTTACCGGTAATGGTCATCGCTTGCCCTTCCACTGTGGAAAGCGAGATCGGCGCGTCACGATAGTTGATTATGCTCAGCTGACCTGGATAGGAAGAAGTGCTGCCCCACGCCACCATCTGTGCGCCGATGGAAGGAGTGGCCGGATTTTCGGCAAAGGTAAGCGCGCCGTATGCCTTTCCATCCGGTTCAATGATGGCCATGCGGGTCATGGAAGCCCCCCCAACCCTGCCGGAGACTGACAATCTTGCATAGGGCCACTTGACAGAGCTGCCAATAACAGCCGCTTCATTCTCACCGGTTGCCAGATAGGTGTCGCCGCCGGTGACATGCAGCCGGCCAGCAGGTTTCGCTATGCCGATCCCAACATTCCCCTTGGTATAGGAAACATTGCCGCCATCCTCAACCCAGGGCGACACCGGAATCTGGCTCAGGTCGCTGGGCCGGTAAGGCAGGACATAACCGCTGGTGTCGCTGTCGGCCAGCAGGAGGGGGTTGCTGATCCCAACCGGCTCAATGGTGGTCAACAACCCCGGCTCCTTGTCGCTGACATAGTAATATTCGCCGGGAATCAGACCTTTCAAGCCCTGCACATACCCTGCCTGCACCAATGTGAAGTTGTTTTCGTCAATGATTTTTGCGACCAGGAAGAGGCCGGTGGACATCTCCTCACTGCATATGGCCAGGGCGTAACGCCGCAGCCCGGCATCGAAGTAAAGGGCCTGTCCGGGCTTGAAGCCGTGCGCTTTCTGCAGAATGTCCCGGGATACCCCCGAGGTCTGGGGCAACGGGCCCAGGGCACTGGGCCGGTAGGGCAAAACAAAGCCGCTGCTGTCGCTATCGGCAACGAGAATGGGATTGCTGATCCCAGCCGGTTCGATGGTGGTAAGGGCGCCTGCCTCCGTATCGCTGACATAGTAATACTCGCCGGGCACCAGCCCTGGCACTTTCGCGATATAGCCGGCCTGCACCAGGGTGAAGTTGTCTTTATCCTGCACCCGGGAAACCAGAAAGATGCCGACCGTGGTCTCGTTATCGCTGCGGGCCAGTTGGTAGGCTTTGTTCTGGCCGTCGAAATAGATGGCCTGCCCTACCTTGAAGCCATGCCCTGCCTGCTTGATGTCCCGCGAAACCCCGGTGGAGAGCTGGTTGGTGGTGGCGATGGGAACCATTGCCGCCCCAACGCCGATCAGCCACTGCCCGGCGGTGTTGTCCCACACCAGCCGGGCAGCCGCGGCGGTGCCCCGGTAAATCTCCAGGCCGCTCACCGTGGAGGTGGGTCCGGTGGCGCCCTTGTTGAGGAGGATGATGTCGTCCTTGGTCACCACCTCCTTTTCAAAATTGCCTTCCACCTTCAAATTTCCGGTGACGGTAAGATCGGCCGGCGCCGTGGCTGTGCCGATCACCGTATTGCCGGTAATGCCTGCATCCCCGTCAAGCAGCGTATCACCTGTCACCGCCAGCTTGGCGCTCACATGGGGCGAACCGCCAATCCCCATGTTGCCGGTGGCCAAATCCACTTCAAGGCCGGGGCCGTAGACGATGTCATAGACCGTGCTGCCGATCACCGCCTGCCAGCGGCCGTCAGTTTCGTTCCACAATAACCGCGCCGGGGCCGGCGCTCCCCGGAAGATCTCGATGCCGCTGGCAGTTGAGGTCGGGCCACCCGTTCCCTTGTTGAGAATGATGATGTCGTCCTTGGCCACCACCTCCTTTTCAAAATCGCCTGCCACCTTCAAGTTGCCGGTAACCGTAAGATCGGCCGGCGCCGTGGCTGTGCCGATCACCGTATTGCCGGTAATGCCTGCGTCCCCGTCAAGCAGCGTGTCTCCTGTCACCGCCAGCTTGGCATCGGAGAGGGGTGAACCGCCAATCCCCATGTTGCCGGTGGCCAAATCCACCGCAAGGTCAGGGCCATAGATGATGTCATAGGCCGTGCCGCCGATCACCGCCTGCCAGCGGCCGTCAGTTTCGTTCCACAATAACCGCGCCGGCTCCGGCGCTCCCCGGAAGATCTCGATGCCGCTGGCGGTTGAAGTCGGGCCCCTTGTTCCCTTGTTGAGGATGATGATGTCGTCCTTGGTCACCACCTCCTTTTCAAAATCGCCTTCCACCTTCAAATTGCCGCGCACGGTGAGATTCTTGCCCACCTCGGCGTTGTCAACAACCTCAAGTTCCTTGGTTTTGACAACATTCCCCTCAAACCCGGCATAACGGCGGGAACTGTTGTCAATGGCGGTGATCGCCCCCTCGGCATCTATGGTCACCTTGGCCAAGATCAGCTCCGCCAGATCGTCATGACCGCTCAGGCTGGTCTTGCACAGGATGCTGGCCTTTTCCCAGAGGTGGATTTCCTTATCGCCGCCCTTGTCTTCTTCAACGAGGTCCGGCACATCGGCATAGCCGAGACAGACATAGACCTCGCCGCTGTACCCGGGCGGCACATCGTGCTCAACGAAATGCACGGTTTCATCGTCAAGGAGGACGATCTCCCGGCCTTGCCGGGCTGCGGCGTCATCGCCAGCAATGCGGTTGATGGCGGCCCCTTTGCTCACCTTCACCTTGCCGGTCTCTTTGCCAGCGGAAGCCACCTCCAGCCCGCCGATAATGCCGGCCCCATGGAAATAGGCATTGTGATGGCGCCGCATCCGGATATGGTATTCCTGCTCCGTGTTGAATTCTTTCTCAGTCAGAAACAGACCGTCGAAAAAATTCATCCTCTTGATTTTGGTATCCGCCCCGTTACCCATAACTCCCCCCAAACCTAAAGGTTAGTGCCCTTCCGGAAACACAATTAAATTTCAAAGCCACCGATCAGTGTGCTCCTGCCGATATCACACCAGTCCCTGATGCCCACCCGCATGCCCGGCGCCCGAAGCTTCTGGGCATAGTAGGTGTGGGCCGGTTTCTCCAGATCAATCACCAGCGCCATCTCCCGCTTGGTCTGCGCGCCAGCCACCCGGCTCACCGGCACCAGGGTTTCGGCGATCACAATAAAAAAGTAGGGCGGGGCCTCGCCCACCACAGTGCTCCGGCCCACCACCGCGCCAAGCGCGTCGTAATTCTCGCGGGCCAGCAGGGTATCGATGGGCACCTCTTTGAAATTGAGGTCCTCAACCCGTTTGCCGATCCGCAGCCCATAGGCGGTCCGCACCTGCTGCAGCCCTTCCGGATCGCCGATGACAAACGGCTTGGCCAGCTCGTTGATGTGAAAGCTCCGCAGATCATCGCCGAAATAGATATCGATGACCTGCCGCAGCCCTTCCTTGGTGCCGAGCAGATGATAGAGCGGCGCCAATTTTTTGATCAGCCTCCGCTTACGGCTTCGCGGCTCCACGGCAAAGGGAAAATGCTGTCCGGCCTGGGGAATCGGCACCCCTCCGCGCCCCTCTTCCTCCTCCACCTCCCGGCTCACGTCCAGGGCCACCCAGCCGGCCAGCCACTCGACAAACTCATTGGGGGTCAATCCCGGGTCGAAATAATCATGGACTCTTTCCAGTATTTCCTGCAGACCCTGCGAGGCAAGCCCCGATTCGCCCGGTGCCTGCCCCAGCAGCAGATCCTCAAAGGGCTTGAGAAACGACCGCAAGAATTCATTATCCTTGGGCGCGAAGCCGGGAACATCTATCCACTGATAGATGCGCGGCAGCAAATCAAAGAAGTTGATGCGGCCTCTGTCGTCTGGCGCCATGGCGGTCAGGCTCCTTTCAAGATGATGGTGCATTGCAGATCGAGGAGTTCATCTTCCTGCAACCGCACCAGCCGTACTTCGGCATCACCCATTATGGTTGCCTCCAGAACATGGTCCACCCCGGACACCCCCTCGAAGACTTGGTACACTTCCGACCGGTAGAAGTTCCGGCCAAGCGGCCAGCCGAGGCCATCCGGCCCGCCGCCAATGGGGTCAAAAAATTCCTGCAGCCGCTTTTCGGCCTCGGCCCGGACAACCTTTTCCACCGCGCCCTTGACCAACTGCAACGAGGCTGCAACCTTCACGCTCCGGAAGCGGGGGAAAACAGCATGAATTTTGGTGGTGAGAATACGCCGCCGGGCCAAGCCGGTTTCAACGGCTTCGAGGATACGGCCCGGCTCCGGACCACCGGTGGCAGCGCTTCCCTTTTGCAAATAGCCGCCGCCTGTCGTTTTCACAATCAGCATGATGGTGACATGCCCTGGCCGCTCCGCGCCGATCCCGCCCCATTCGAAATTCCGGTTATTGAGGCAGACGGTTCTGCAGGCGGCTTCCGTGCCGAGCAGGCCGGACAATATCTCCCCGGCCAAGGCTTCGTAATCCTCCGAGGTGACCGCCCGGTAACGGCCGGTCACATAGCGCACTGCCCTGAGCATGGCCGCTTCCAGGTCTTCATCCTCCATGTTGCCCAGCACCCTGGTGCTGGCGCTCATCACGGTTCCAGACAGCGTCATGGGCCGGACGGTATGGAAATCCACGGCATCGTGCTGGTCCTCGTCAAAATGCAAGTGCACGGTCAGGGCCAGATCGTTTTTGATGTCGGCCACCACCCGGACCCGGCCGCCCGCCACAATTAGGTCACCCGGCGCCAGGTCAGAAAAACGGGTACCCTCGCCGATGATGTGGCGGCCCCGCACCCTGACCCTCCCGGTTCCCCTGGCTGCCGGAACCGCGGCAATGCTGACCGTCGGCGACACGTCGGCCAGCACGGGAAAATAAAGCCCGATTGTCCCTGCCGGACCGCTGCTTATCTCCTCCACCACTGCCAGCTCTTTGCCATCCACGATCAGCAGATGGCCGGGCTGCAGCGTGGCCGCAAACGCTGCCTCGACATTGCTGATAATCAAACCGGCAAGATTCACCGGCTCTGGGCAAGCAACCGGATGCAACCCCGCATAGCGTGCCGGGCGTTCGATATCCATTTCCAGCGCCCGATGAAGCGTGAGTTCCGCCTCGGTTGCAACCGCGGCGACGACCGCGATCTCCCCCCCGGCCACCAGCAAATCACCGGCGGCCAGGTCCGCCTGGAAAGCGGTTTCTTCCTTTCTGCCGATGCCGATGAGTTCGAGAAATTGCCAATAGGTCGCGGCCGGAATCTTATCGGCCCGGTAAATAAACGACTCGCTTACCCAGGCAAAGATTTCCAGCAGGGCGATGCCGGGGTCGGACGGATTGAAGTTGGTCCATTCCCGGTTATATCGGGGGATCAGCGAGATGGCTTCCGCCATCAGATCGTCGAATTTCCGGTCGTCAATGTTTGGAATGGGCAATGCCATGTTCTTTTGCCGCCTTTGTTTCGGTTAGCGCAGGGACAGTCTCTTTGAAAAACACCAGCCGCAATAGTCATAGGCGCCCCGATGCAACTCCCCTGCTATTTCCTGCAGGGACAGCAGATATTTTTTATGTTGCGGCGTCATCAGAGCCAGGCCGCAATTGTTCTTGATGGCTGGCAGATAATGGACCTCGCGGGTATGGGTATTGGCCAGATAGACATACGCAGGAACGATTTCCCCCGGGGGAGGTTCCGGCTTGCCGCCGTCGGTCTGTCCGTTGCCGCTGTCGGCTGCGCCGGAGGCATTCACCGCCACCGCATGGTTGCCCGAGTAGACCAGGTAATCCCTTTCCAGGAAAACCGTCTCCATGGCCATGTTGATTGCCTGTACCGATCCCGGCAAGGTATTCGAGCGCCAATCCCGGTGGCTGATGACAAAGGCCTCACCCGGCGCTGGCACCGCGATCTCCAGGGTGCTGATCTCTTTACCATCGGTGGCGGCCGTCAAAAATGACCTGATCATCAAGGACTGGGGCTTAAGGTAAGCCTCCACCACGGTTTCCCTGGCCGGGAAGCTGATCTGCGTCTTGACCGGCAGGCAGCTGAGAACGCAGCGGTTCGTGGCCTTCCCGTCATCTTCGACATTCCGCACATCCTGGATATAGAGGCGAAGCGTGTGGGGTTTCCCTGCCTTATCCACGTAGCGCAGTTCGATCCGGTCTCCTTCCATGAAGCCGAGCACCAACAGCTTGGCGATGGCCTCGTTTTTTGGCAGCCCTTGGGCGAGCGCCATACTGATCCGGCCGCCGCTGAACTGCACCCTGCTGTGATCCGGGAAAACCGTCCCCGTACGCATGGGTCCGGCAACCTCGATTTCATAGATCTGCTCGGCGGCGTTGATGCTCACTTCGCTCACATGGTCGACCTTGTCGATTTTTTCCAGCGCCTCATGGAGTTCCGTTTTGTAGACATGCCGCCCAAACTCCCAGCCCCGGCCCTCCGGGCCGCCGGTGAGCGGGTGCAAAAAATTTCGCAAAACAGCCAGCGCCAAGTTCTCCACCTCTTTGGCATCGCCGATGGAACACACAACCACCGAGGCCGTCACATCCACCCGCAGATAGCTGGGCGGAATCAGGTTGATCTGCTGGAGCTCCACCAGCTCCGTCAAGCAGGATGGGGCCCTGCTGGCAAGGTAGCCGGTTACTTCGCTGATCAGTTCCGCGGACGGCAGCGGTTTCACCTCCGTGCTGTGAGGCACCACCATCATGGTCACCCAGCCGGGCTTGAACTGCTGCTGCGGGTTGGTCACGGATAGCCCCTTGACCCGGGCGACCTTGGGGGAAGCCTCGGAGACGAGCCATTCATAGTCGGTGAGGGTCACCGCTTTGTTGCGATGCCGGATGGAACGCGGCCCCCGCACCCTGACCTGATTGAGATTTTCCACGTCGGTGCCGCCTTCGGCCGCCACCGGATTGGTTACCGCCCCCACATAGGGGATGGCCTTTCTCAGTTTGGTCAGTGATCCTTTCACAACGTTGCCACGGCTGCCGCCGCCGTACTGATAGGGAGAGGCCTGGATATTGTTGCGGCCCGCCTGGGGGATCATCCCCTTCTTGCCATCACCAAAGGTAACCGTGCCGGTTTTGCGGTCGAGGCAATAATGCCGGCTGTGCGGACCGGAAAACCAGAAATGGCCCACCTCATGCCAGCGCACCCATTTTTCGCTGCGGCTGCCCTGCCCATCCACATCGCGCAGGGCATCGCCCCCTTCTTCCTGCTCGATCGCTTGCCGCTCCTCATCGGTGAGTTCCGCCTCCCGGACCAGAAGTTCCTGCCCTGGCAGCACCGGGGTATTGGCAAATTGCAGACCCTGCGCCGGTTTGCCGTTGCCAGAGCCCAGCAGTTCGTCGCTGACCGTCACCCGGTTCCGCGCCCATACCGCGTTGCTGTAAACGGCTGCCAGCTGGGGCTTGCTCGTATAAACGCCCTGGGTCAGTCTGGCCCGGAACCAATGGCGCTGGTCGGCAAAGCAGGACGAGGAGACGCTGTCCTGAGGAAACAACAAGCTCAGCATGCCGCGCCTGGTAAGTTCCAGGGTGTCGTCCTCCACCGCCAGGGACAACCACTGCGCGCCGTTCCAGTACTCCCAGTTGAGCCGGGGCGGCTCAATGGTATCGGTGGCCGGGGCGGCAAAAACTTCGGTAATCATCGGGAAAAATAAGGTGGCTGGCAGCCCGGCCACGGTCCGGTCAAAGGCAAGATAGAAGGCGGATGCTGCCTCCCCGCTGCCCTGAAAAGGGGTGAATGGCTGGAGGGTCTTGGCGGTTGCGATTGGCCGGCAGAAAAAATTGTTTTCCAACACGATATCGGCCGGCTGCTTAAAAACCGGAATAAAGGAGAGGGTGAGGCTCTGCAGGGACGGGGGCTTGTAGGTGGCGGGGAGATAGTCCCACACCGTTTCGCCATCCAGAGGCACCCACTCGTAGCTACCGTTGTTTTCCTGATACATCATCTTGACATTGTCCCGCCACTCGACCTTCCACCCCATTTTCTTGGTACATTCGACGGTACTGGCGCCCTGCCCGTATCCGCCATCGGCGATGCGAACCCGCAACCAGCGGCTCTCCAGGCCATTGATTTCATGCAACGGCATGTCCGGGGAGGTAAAAACAATGGTTCCCGGTTTGGCAAAGGAGCCGGTGTTATCGGTAACGCTCAGTGCCTGCCATCTCGCGCCATCCCAGTATTCCCAGTGCAGGGTGATGGCGGTGGTGTCGGGAACGGGCAGCCCCGCTGACAGCTTCACGGTAATGGTGACCGCTGCCCCCGCATTGCCAAAGACTTCGGCACTGGCCAGATACAAGACATCACTGATCCTGGGGCGTTCGCCGAACGGAAAAAAATCCTTGCTCAGATCGAGGGGAAAATTCCCGAAAAAGGCGCTTTCCGGCTGATACAAAACCGGTGCGGTATCCGTAACCTTGACCCTGATGGCGGTGAGCTGCGGCACCTTGACTTCCGTGACCGGCACCGTGAGTTCGGCAAACAGCCAGCGGCTGCTCTGCTTGAATGTTTTGCCGTCCTGGCCGGCAAAACCGCTGATCTCTTTTTCCGGAATGGGGGCGACATTGCTGAATTGAATCGTACCGCTGGCCGTCAGATTCACGACCCCGGCGGGCGTTTTCGGATCAATGGCAAGGGGCACCGGCTCAGGGGAATCTTCCGCAAAGGTGTACCAGCGCAGCTGCTGGCTGCCTGTCCCTCCGGTTGCGGAAGAATCCGCTGAGCCGGTGCGGGACGGGGAAATTTTCGTTATGACATTGCCGCCCAACGGTTTACCGATGGTCACCTCCAGGATCACGTTTTTATTTTCCGCAAAACTGAAAAGCCCGTTGTCGCCCACATAGAGCCGATGCCTGACCAATTCATTGCCGTCAAAAAGCGTTTCCCGGCCTATCGCCTCCTCGCTGAAAAACACCCCGGAATGGTCCCGCCAGGTATCTTCGGCCGGCACGAAGCTCACCGCCCTGACCAGCCTGGGCTGGATAACGGTCAGGCCGGAATCGGTTTCAAAGATCACCGGTTTTTTATCCGGGCTTTCCGCCGCCGCCACCTGGGTGCCGGCCGGGACCGTGGCATAGGGCGGCGCCCCCTTGGCCAGGGTAAAAACCAGCGGCGCCTTTGCCGGCCGGGGCGGCAGGAGGCCGATGCCCAGGGTGTCGAGAAAGGCCAAAAAGTTTTTATCCGGCGCCCGGTTGAGATGCTGGATAATCACCTCCAGCAGCCGGCCGTAGATCTGGACCAGCGAATCCGTCCACTTGTCGGCGGCGATCTGCCCGACACCGCTCCAGGTATCGGGACAGTAGTGGACCAGCAGCTCCCGGAGCTGCCCGGCAAGCTCGGTCTGATTGCGCTGATCAATGATGGGCGTGGTGCTGTTCATTATTTGCCCTTGCCTTCGAGATAAAAGGGATAGACAAGATTGGCTCGACTGTTGGTCATCTTGACCTCGTATTCGATCTCGATACTGAGCCGGTTTCGCTCCTCCGCATCGGTGGAGACCGTGACATCGATCAGCTCGATGCGCGGCTCCCATTTGCGCAACGCCTCTTCCACATGGAATCCCACCATGGTGGTGGTGGCCGTATTGTTCACCTCGTAGACCAGATCATGGATATTGCAGCCGAATTCCGGTCGCATCACCCGCTCGCCCTTGGCAGTGCCGAGGATAAGCCAGATCGATTCCTTGATACTTGCACCGCCTTCGGCCATGACAATCCCGCCCTGCGCTGCCGCCACGGGGAATTTCCAGCCCCGCCCTAAAAAATCCGCTTCCTGTACCATGCTATCCTCCGATCATCACTGTGCCGCTGGCCATTACCTGCCCCACCGGCAGGTCGGCGGGATCGTTGCATGTCTCGGCCATGTCGCCGTTACGGGCCGCATCCTTGCCATTGATCTTGACCGTCGCGCTGCCCATCGTGATGGTGCCCTTATCCGAGGGAGGACTCTGGAACGACCCGCCCTGCGGGATATGCGAAGGGGTATTGGTGGCGGTGGAATCCACTGTGGCCGCCGCCATGCCCATGATCTTGACATCGCTGCTGAGGCCGCCGTCAAGCATGCCAGCAAAAGCATGCGGCAGGGGGGTGGGCACCGGCCCTCCCGGTGACGGAATCATGATGATATGTATATCGGTGGCCATGATCTGGTCCCCTTCCTTTGCCGCCGGCTGTCCCATGCCCCCTGCCCCTAGTTCAAATTGATGGTGGCGCCCTTGGCGGTGAGATCGCCGGACGCCTCCACATTAAGCTTGCCGCCCGCGCCGATCTTGGCATCCGCGGCGGACTTGAACTCCAGTTCCTTGGCGTCGATCAGCACCTTGCCGTTGGGGGCGAGGAGCGTGATGTCTTGATCGGAGGAGATGGTGATCGTCTTTTCCTTGGTGTCGATGGTCACCAGATTTTTCTCCGACTTGTCGATGATCTCGATCTTTTCCTCGCCGTCCTTGTCATTGAGACGGATGATGTGGCCGCTTCGCGACTTGATCACCCGGATATTGTTCTCGCCGTCGGCGTTATCAGCGGGCGGGGTATCCACCCCGTTCCACAGGGCGCCGAGCACATAGGGCCGGCTGATATCGCCGAACTCAAAGGCCACCAGCACCTCGTCCTCCACCTCGGGCAGGAAAAAGGCCCCCCGGTCCTTCCCCGCCATCAAGGAGGCAATGCGCGCCCAGTTGGATTCGTCTTCGCCGCTGATGCGGGGCAGCTTTACCTTGACTCGACCCAGGCCGTCCGGGTCCTGGTTGTTGGTGACAATGCCGGTGACCACTCCCAAAACCGCTTCTTCGTTTTTTCTCTCCTGCTGCAGCAGGGTGATGAGGCTCATATGCCACTCCTCTTCACCTTGAATTTGGTAAAATAGCTGCCGCCCACGGTGAACGAATGGGTGGAGGCCGTTACGTAATAGGCACCGCTGAAGCGCTCGCCCACCCCGGTGATTTCGATGGTTTTTCCCGCCCGGATCAGCGGATTGCCGTTGGCCACGCCCTCGCCGGTCATAAACTGTTTAACGATGCTGTTGTAACGCGCCTTGCCGAGATTTTCGGCATCGGTGGCATCGACCACCGCCGTGTCCACGATGGCGGTAGCCGAGGCCGACACCGCTTCGGACAACTCAAAACCCGTGCTTTTACCCCCCATCTTGGACCGCTCACTGCCGCTGGCAGCCGTGGCGGTGATCGCTTCCTTGTTCATCACATCCCAGCCCCGCACCTCGACCTCGCTGCCTTCGGTGATGAGCCGCAGGCGGGTGGTGAAACTTTCAATATCCTTGCCCTGGGCCAGGGTAACCGCCGGGGTTTTGTCCTCCTGGGAGGGCCTGAAAAAAAAGGCTTTGTCCGCCACCGCCATCTCGTAATCAATGCGGCCGGCACGGCTGCTCAAAAACTCGAAGTTCGTCTGGTTGTTCTGGAACAGATACATGTGGGTTGTTCCCGTATCTTCCACCTCCGGCGACAGACCGGCCTCGGAGGCGATACTCGAGGCGATGTCGCTGTCCTTCATTTCCAAAAACGACCGGCGCTGGCGGCCGAACCGGAGCCGGTACAGCCGGTCGAACCCTCTGATTTCCATGAACGACTGGGTGCCAAAGGTGGGTTCCAGGGCGGTTATTTCACCGGTCATCATCTCCTCGGTTTTGTCCATGCCCATGAAAATCTTCACTTCATCACCCAGCTTAAAGGCATCGAGATCGAGCCCCCGATAGGAGCTGTCCTCGAAATTTATGATGTTGAAGGTCAGGGCGAACATGGCGGGCAGGTTCACCTCGTCTTCGATGACCACCTTTTCCATGGCCTGGAACATCTCGCCGGATAGTTGCGTCCCGTTGAGCACGATTTTAAATACGCCGCCGCTGAGCTGTTGTTCGTTTGGCAATTGCCGCCCCTTGTGCAATCAATAAATGTCCGGAATGACGATGGTCGTCCCGAGGTCGCTCTGCTCCGGAAACATGAGGGGATCGACGATATTGTTGAGTTCGGCGATCCGGCGCCACTGGTTCACATCCCGCAGGGCAAAATGGGCAATGAGGTCCAGCCGGTCGCCGGTCTTCACCGTCCACAGTTTGCGGCAGGCATCGGTGCCCAGCTTCTTTTCCAGTTCCTCGTCCGATTCGTAGCACTTGAAGGTGACGGTGACTTCCGCCCGCACCGGGATGCCGGAATCAAGAAAAAGGATGAATTTCTGGTCGACCTTGCTGATCACCCCCTTGTAGGCAAAGCCTCCCCAGGCAAAGAGACAGAGATTGGGCCGCTTCTTCTCCTGACCTTCCACCACCGGCTTGATCAGGTTGGCGATTTCAACGGTCTTTTTCCGCACATCCGTCTGGTCCTCATAGGTGTCGAAAAAAAGGGTGACTGTGAAATCGCTCCTGCTCATCTTCTTGAATTCGAGCTGGCCGGTTTTTTTCTTCTCGACCTCGGCCCCCTCGGAGAAGGTGTATTCCACCGGGTTAAACATGACCTTGATTTTCTTGGTCGCATTTTTCCCCTCTTTATCGAGGAGATGGATTTCCGCTTTTACCGCCATCAGAGCCACCCTCTCCTGTCGTGCTCAACCATGAGCCGTTTCTCGATCAGGCCATATACCTTCTCAGCCACCGCGCTCACCTCATGCGGCGGCAAGTTTTGCAGGTACTCCTGCACTGTTTTCTTGCCGTGCTGCTCCATGGCGCTGGCCAGGGCGGCCGCTTCCTTGCGCCCCCCTGGGTCTTCCACGCCGTCATGGCCGGACCTCTGTGGCGACTCCGTCGTGAATTGCCGATGATCGCCAGTGGCAGGACGAGCCTCCGGCAGGCTGTCGGTTGCGGCCATCGCTGCCGGTTGCCGGTAGAACAGGGCAGTTGCGTCACCCATGTTCCGGCTGGGGTCTGAAATATTTCTGCTTGTCCCGCGGAGTTCCGGCAGGACGGTGGAAAATCCTGAGACAGCCTCGGATTGCGCTGTGCCGGATCCCGTGCCGGTCCTCGTGCTTATGATGGCGTTGCGGATAGGGAAATGCTGCAACGGACTTCTAAAAATGATTCCTGGGGTCCGGGCCGGCAAATACAGGCTGTCCGCCGAGGTGGCCAGCTCCCCTGGTTCCCGGATCATGGCTGATCCGGCGCGCAGCATGATCTGCCGAGTAGCGGCCATTGTGTTTCCCGAACCGGGAGTCGCTCCTTTTTGTTGGGCAGCTTGGCGGTATCCGGCGCTTGGGAAATACGCGGACACCGCAGGCGAATTCACCCCGGACATTCTTTGCCCCACCCAGCTTGCCGCACCCCGGCGGGTTGTATTACGGGCACTGTCCCTGGGCTCTGAATGTGCCTGCCACGGCAACGCACTTTCCACGGAAATCCTCGTATGCCGCGGAAAAAACTGGACCAACGGCACCACAGTGCCTGACGGGTGCCCGTTACTCTTTCCCGCGGACACAATGGGTGGCCTGACATCTCGGACACTGCGGTGAGCGGACGATTGCAAGGCGTGCATCTGCCGATACTCCATTTGCCGGATCGCCGCCCGCCCGCCCGGACTCCGCCCCCCGTGGGCATGTTGCGTTTGCAGGAATAGTGTCTCGTACCTTCTCTCAAACGATCTGGCTTCCTTCTGCAGAAAGAGCGTGTCCCCGGCGCCTGCCCTGGGAATTGAAAGGGCATGCGGCGAACCACCGGCTATTTCCCCCTTCAGGGGAGTCTGCCAAACCAGCATGGCATCCCTGCCTCGAGTGAGGCTCTGCTCCAGCCTCATGGGAAAGGGGTGCCCAGCCTCACTGCTGCGATGGCTGCGGGCTGAATGCAACGGCTGTATTGCAAAACAGCTTTGTGGCGCCGGGCCGGGTAAAACCGGCAGGGAAAGACGTGGCGCCACTTGGCTGGGCGGCCTTTTTTCCACCAGCCTGCCCAGAATGGACGCCACGTTCGGCATGGCGTACGCCAAGTTGGCTGGCGGGCCTTGCGTGTGCTGGGATTTAAAGGCTGATCGGCCAAAAGGCGTAAGTGACATGCCAGAATTCCATTCGCCCTTGCGATCATCAACTGGAATGCCGGTCAGGGAATGAATATTTTTCCCATGCCCCTGCCGAGGCAAAGCCGGGACGCAGCGCCACTGAACTTCCCGCACCTTCCGCTCCACCAGAACCCTCCTGGTTCTGTCCATTGGCACGGACCGGCGCCAGGCAAGATAAAAGA
The DNA here is from genome assembly GCA_041662645.1 of Desulfurivibrionaceae bacterium. Taxonomy (GTDB): domain Bacteria; phylum Desulfobacterota; class Desulfobulbia; order Desulfobulbales; family Desulfurivibrionaceae; genus Thiovibrio. The sequence continues at coordinate 805 of JBAZSA010000010.1, read as the reverse complement.
GCAGCAGATGCGGCGGAATCAGCTGTCCGGCCCGGTACCGGCGCCGGATTCTCTCCGCAAAGGCGGCGGCCGCAATGCGCAGCGTGCCACACCCTTTTCCTGTTGCCGCTGCCCGGCGCTGCCTTTTGAAATGTTTAGCCACAGTGTTTATTCCTTTCTTGAGATGCCATCCCCTGTTACTTCTGTAGCCCATGGTGGGCGATGGTCAGGGTCTCCACCGCCACAGTGGCGCTTGCGGCGCTTAACGCCGGCCCATCCCATTTGACCGGGTAGGCCCCCTGAAAATTCCAGCGCATCACCTCATCCCCGGTTTCATTGAGCAGGCAAACGCTGATGTCCTGCCGTTTGATGTTGCCGTAGATCACATCCTTGTACCAGTTCCACAGGGAATCATCGGATATGCCTCTTTTCAGGGTCAGGTTGGGATACTTGGTGGTTTTGGGGAGTTTGTACTCGTAATGGTTTTCCCCTCCCTCCCTGCGCGTTTCCACTTCCGTTTCAACACCCAGGCCGGTCACCTCGGAAAACCCTCCCGAAATGATGCCGCCCAACTCGACCTTGAAACGAAAGGCCCGGTAGGGGTCAACCCCTCTGCTTTGTTGATTATTCGCCATAACGTAACCCTATCAGATGGCCGCCAGCGGCACGCTCTGTTCTCCCGGACCCATTTTTTTGTTGATGCTGCTGACCTCCTCGCACCACTTCCGCCGTTCCCGGTGCTCCAGATTCATCAGGGTGTCGTAGTCCCAGTGGAAGTGATACGCTAAAAAGGCTACCTCCTCGTGAATCAGCTCCGGGGGGTAGC
>JBAZSA010000009.1:0-29833 GCA_041662645.1 Desulfurivibrionaceae bacterium | reverse complement strand
GTGCCAGTGGTCAGCGTTGTGCCACTGGGCCAGGGGCCGGAGTTTGCCCAGTCGTGCCGGCCGTTGCTCCGGGAATCGTAGTTGCCTGGGGGGTCAGAGGAGCGGTCAGGGTTTGGGTCGCTTGATTCGCCGCCAGGGCAGCCTGTTGGGCAGGGGTCAGGTTTTGGGTTTCAAGAGCGGTTTGCACCGTTTCGTTCACCGCCAAGGCCGCTTCTTGGGCAGGGCTCAACCCTTGAGATTCAAGGATTGTTGGTAATTCAGGAGTTGTGTTATTGGCTAACAGCGGCTCTATAGGGGAGGTCGGCTCGAGGTTCAGGGTTTGCACCGCCGCGCTGCCCAGCAAGGCTGCTTGTTGGGCAGCGGTTAAATTTTGAGTCGCTGCCGTCGCTACGGCAACAGGATTCTTAACGAGATTGAGCGTAGAGGTGGCAAGGGGAACGGAGGTCTGAACTCGACTTTGCAGAGCCGTTGGCAAAACCGGATTGGTGTTGTTGATCTCATCGATTGCCATGTCTTTTCTCCATCTGTGGGAGGGTGTTCCCTTTTCGCGGAGCAGACGCAGGTGCTTGATACTTTTTTACGCATCTGACTAAAAAATAAACAGAAAAGGAAGTGGCGTCAATAGCCGCCGGGGATATTGCCTTTTCTCCAACAGAGGGGGAAGTGAGGAGGACGCCAGGTTTTCATGCCCGTTCTCGAAAATCAGCTTGCAGGTCGGGGGCGTTCCCCTGATTTTTACGACTGATCCTGAGGCGGGTTCTTTGTTGGTTCCGTGAGGGACTCTTGCTGCTCCACATTCCCAGCCACAGCCAGATTACGCTTATGGAGAATGTTGCCAATCGCAGCGAAATACTTGCGCGGCTCAGCGGTTTTGTTCTCAAGAAGGTGGTAGCCCGTTCGCTCAAGCTCGGATGCCGCGACGCGGTTGGCTTGCCACTTGCGCTGAAAGTCTCCGCTGGTGGAGATGGTAATGAGCAGGGCGGCGCTCACAGAGAGTAAGGCCGCGACATCCTTCTTTGCCTCCGCGTTCTTGAGGATCGACTCAAACTTGAGAATGACTCCGGCCAGCGCGCTGAATATGGCGGCAAGGAACGTAAAGCCCCAATACACCCCACTCCATTTTGCTGCATTTGATCTCGTCTCATTGTAGTTGTCCAGAATTGCCCGTGCCACCAAGGATTGATCGAGGTTCTGCTGTTCAAGAAGAGGCTGCATTGCCGCGGCGAACGCACTGCCGCGCGGCCAGTTCATGGATACTGCCAAGGCGATGGCGCTGATGATCACGATGCCGCCGATGATCCGCTTTTGAGCTTGTGTAAATCCGGCAGTGTTCATTTGCATTCTCCTGCTGCCCAACACCGGGAGGAAATTGGGGATGCTCCCGCTTTCTTCGGCCTCTTTGGCTCTTTTTCGCCGCGAATCAGCCGCGGCAAGCGCTCAACAAAAATTCTGGGTAACCAGCACCTTGCCGTCCTTTCCGATGGCGACGCCGATCCCTTCCCGTTGAAAATAAGGGGTCAGGATATTCCGCCGGTGGCTGGCGCTCGTCATCCATTGCCTGACCACGGCGGCGGCAAGCTGCTCCTCGCTGTTCCTGGAAGTCGCGGTTTGTCCATCCTGGCGCGCAATGGAGGGGTAGAGGTTGTTGTAGGCAATGTTCTCGCCTCCCAGGCTCTTGGTGAACCTGTTTATCTTGCTGGCGCAGTTGAATTCGGCCCGCCGGTAACGGTCGGTGAAGTTGTGGCCTTCCGGATCGGTGTGGGAGAAAAAGCGCCGCCTCGCCATATCCTGGCTGTAACTGCGGGCGATCTGGTGCAGGCTTCGGTTCCATGCCAGAGGAGGCAGCCCTGCCCTGTGTCGCTCAAGGTTGATGAGGTCGTGAATTCTATTTTCCAGCCTGGAGGCGACATCAATGGCCGGATGTTCATCCGGGCGCGGCGCACTAGGGGGCGGTTCGACCGAGCGCAGTATACGGGGGGGCGGCGCGCTCGCGGTGCCTTCGGACAGCCAGGAGAAGCTGAGCAGCACAAGAAGCATTGGAATAAGGAAGGTTTTTTTTCGCATGGCAACCAGGGGAGGATGTTGTTTCCCAGGCAGGATGGCAATGCCGGTCTGTTTCTCATTGTAGCAGAAATGTTCCTGCCGGGCGAATTGAGTTGCAGTTTTTTTGCCGGGCCAGATAGAGCCGGATGGGGCAATCGCCACTATCTGCGCCTTGCATCCTGGGGGGGAATGGGGATGGTCCCCCTGTTAGCCTTTAGTTTGTCGTGAGCGCCTTGATTTCCGACAACTGCACAATAACCATTCGTGGATTAGGCGATGTGGGGCGCGGCGAGAAGTCCATGAAAACAGCGAGTGCCGGGCCGAAAAAATGCAGTCTGAGGTCCCCTGGCAGGGTGGAACCATCTTTGAGCAGGACTACATCGGGAGGCGCCGAGCGCCGAGCCTGAATCGCTGCCCTGCCACTTTCGTATGCCGTGTTTTGAATTGAAGCTCCAATCTGCTGAAAGACCCCAATGAATACAAGAAGAGCGCAGGCTATCGAGGCAATTGGCAGGAGCGTCGGCACTTGCCAATTGAAGGCCTTGGCAATGCGTTGCAGGGCTTGCCGTGCAAAAATATACACTGCGGCAGCGATGATCAAGGCGCCGATCAAATACTCCGCGAAGTAAAAGCCCCGGCATAAGACAAGCTGGACACTGGGGTCCCGAACCTGAATGTTCAGCCCGAAATAGCTGTAGTAGTACAACAGATATTGATAGCCCCAAAAATATAATAAACCTGAGATCAGAGTCAGAACCAGTGTTGCGTCAATTATTCGCAATGCTTTTTCCATCGGGGCCTCCGTTCATGACGCCAAGCGTGGAACTGGCCGGTATGCGCTGCTTGTGATGCAGGTTTGGTTGCGCGCAGGGCAGGTTACAGAACGCGCCCAACCAGAGAAAGCTTTGCATCTGTCCAAATATCTTCGGGGCTAATAAAGCCTTTGGGGTTGAAAGCAAATTCTTTTCCCGCCCGGGCAAAGCATTCATAGACAAGCTCCGAGCAAATGTACTCGCGGTCTCGCTCTTTTTTGCCTATGCCGAGGGTGATGCGCGCCATTATTTTTGCGATCTCATCCTTGTCGTAGGGTTGGGTCAGCTCGTCGATGCCAAAGGTTGAGAGATTTGCGATGTTTTTTGGTGTTATATTCTTGCAGCGGGCAAGGACTGCCCGCCCTTTATAAGGCTTGTTGTCTTCATAGTTGTCGAGATATTTCGACAAAGGGGCAAAGCGAACCCCCATGTCTTCAACGCTTTCCAATAACAAGATACGGTCAATCGAATCAAGCCGGAAGACAATGCCAACATGACTCCAGGGGCTGCCGGTCATTTTCTGGATCGCCTTGGAAATCAGGTAGTCTCCGGAGGTGAACAGCATGTCTCCAGACTTCAGCTGTGCGCGGACATCCGGGTATGCGAGAACAGGAAGTGCTTTGATTTCTTTGTTTTCGAGATGAGCGGCCATTTTTTCTCCTTTTGCGAATGGTTGCAGGGGCGGGGAAGAAAAGGGACATAGCGCAAGAATGCATCGTAAGGCGCGGTTTTGGCGGGGTTGACGGTTGTTCAAGGGTTGCTATTGCAGCAGCAATAATCAGAAGCAATGAGCCGCTGAAAAAAGCTCATTGTCTCAGATATTGCGATATTGTGTGATAGGTTTAGGCTAGAGAAAATCAGAAGAAAAGTAAACCGAAATTCTGCCCGAATTCCGAGGGCGACATCATGGTTCCACTGGGCGGGCCTTTGCTCAACTCGCCTTTTTGACAAACTGCGTCAGAATTACAATCCGCTGGCCGTTTACCCGGGCCTCGATCTGCGCGGGGTTATCCGCCACCAGTGAGATTCCCCGCACAACGGTGCCGCGCTTGGCCGTAAAGTTGGCCCCTTTTACGTCCAAATCCTTGATCAGCGTTACCGTGTCGCCTGTCGCCAGCACTGCGCCGTTGCTGTCAAGATGTTTGATTGCCGTTTCCTGGCTTTCCCCTTCCCCTGTTGCCTGCGCCCAGGCCAGGGTTTCCTCGTCCAGATAGAGCGTGTCGAGCAAGCCCTGGGCCCAGCCTTCACCACTCAACCGCTTGAGCATCCGCCAGGCCATCACCTGCACCGCCGGCACCTGGCTCCACATGCTTTCGTTCAGACATCGCCAGTGATGGACATCAACTTTTCCCGGATTTTCAATCTGTTCGCGACAGGCTGCGCAGAGAAGCACGCACTGGTCCGCACTGCCGTTTGAATTGGGAGGGACTTCATATACTGCCAGGCTCTCGGTTGTGCCGCACAATTCACATTTGGATTCGCTGCGGGTATGTAAGGTTTTTTCTGTATTCATTGTTTAGTTGGTCCTCAAGAGGAATATCTGCATTATGCAACTAACGTTGCCGGTTATAGCGTTGTTAACCCTTTCTGCTGATCCAATAAAAATAGACAAGACCAAATACCTGTACAAATACACTAATGTCATTCAGTACATTACGGTTGAACCGCCGAACTAAAAAACTTGATATGGCACGACTAGCCTTAAGGCCGGCGAGAATTCCGTATGCGAATGGCGAAAATACCAGCCAGCCGAACGTGTAGTAGAAACCGAAAAAAGCGACGAAGAGTAGAAACAGTGTCGCCGCAAGCTCAAAAGGCGTGGAGGGTTGGAGAGGCAGGAATGAAAGCATATGAGAAAAGACGCTCATCAACTCGGCCTTCGGAGACAAGTAGTTAAGTGCTAGCAATATCCAAGGCACGATAAGGCTGTAACCGACCATGGGGGCGAATGATTGTAACGCTTCACTATGTTTGAATGTCCACTTGAAAGAGAACCAAGCGAAAAAACAGAAAAAGAATACAAGCGATGTCCATAGGAACAGGGCCGACGATTTCAAGAGGAGCAAAGCAACGGCCAGCGCTGCGCCAGCAACTATGGATGCTAGTTTGAAATAGCGCTCCAATACCATAAGCTCATCTGTAACATTCGCATTGGCTCGCCAAGTGAACGCCTTTAGAACTCCGATTTCAATAGCATCAGCGAGCCTTTTCCAGTGAGGTGACTTCGCAATTATGCCCTCATTGAAAGGGAGGAACGTCAGAACCATTAGACTGAGGATAAGATCGGAGAAATTCATAAGGACGCGAAAGAGGGACATAGTTGATTTGTTGACTTAAGAAAGCACAATTTTCCGAAGCACGGAGATCCTTTGTCAAGCCGGGTAGGCATCATGGGGCCGGGACGGAGGCCGGCACGAAACGATGAATACGGGCCAGCACATCCGCCAGGGCAACCTTTTCCCTGGCGGTGTCATAATCGGTTTGCAGGCCGGTCCAGAATCCGTCGTTCATCCCGAAAAAGCGTGACAGGCGGAGCCCGGTATCGACCGTAATCGCCCGTTTGCCTGCGACAATCTCGCCGATGCGCCGTTGCGGGACGCCGATCTCCTTGGCAAGGCGGTATTGGGTGATACCCATTGGCTTGAGAAATTCTTCCAGTAAAATTTCCCCAGGTGTCACCGGATGGAGCTTGTCGTCTTGCGCCACGTCGGAAAAATCCATCCGATCCAAATCTTCAACACGAATGGTCATGAGGCACCTCCATCAGTGGTAATCAATAATTTCTACTTCCCATGCATGACCGTCAAGCCAAACAAAACATATCCGCCATTGGTCGTTGACCCGAATGCTCCACTGCCCTTCGCGGCCACCTGAAAGTTTTTGCAACCGGTTGCCGGGCGGGATGCGCAGTTCCTCCACCGTTTCTATCCGGTTGAGTTGCGCCAGTTTGCGGCGCGCCACCTGCAACCATTCTTCGCCGAAGCGACGCACCCGCTCGTTGGCAAACACGGCGGCGGTTTCCTTGTTGGCGAAGGTTTTAATCATAGAATATAGTAATGCGCCGCGTTAGTGTTGTCAAGCGTTACTGGTATTGGGGTAAGGCCCGGAGGGGACACCGATTCTCATCCCTGCCTATTCTGCCCCCAGCGTCCGCTCTTGCCGCCGTTCCTGGGCTGAATTTCCGCCTTGGTTTTCAGGTACATCACAGCCGGATAGCCCAGCAATCCTTCCACCGCCGCGTCGAATTCCTTGCAGGGCCTCACGGTGAAATCCGAGGGCGGCTCGATATCCACCTCGCCCCGGCCGGCAAAATGCAGGGTCAGGGAAACCGGGCAGGAGCCGTGGAATTCGCGCACCTTGGTTTTCAGGCTTTCCAGTTTCTGCCTGCTCACCTGGTCTGCCTTGAGCAGGATGCGGGCGCCGTTGGTGTATTTGCCCCGCGCCTCGCTCAAACTGTCCACCGATTCGGCGATGATCTTGGCGCCCTGTTCCTCCTGTTTGACCGTGCCCAACACGATAAGCGGCTCGTCGCTGGTCAGGAGATGGCCGGATTTGGCAAAGGCTTCCGGGAACACGACTACCTCGGCGGCTCCGGCCCGGTCTTCGAGCACGATGAAGGCCATGCGGTCGCCTTTTTTGCTGCGGTGGTCCTTGTACTCGCGCACCAGGCCGCCGACGCGCACCGGCTGGTTGTCGCCCCAGTCGCCAAGGCCGGTGAGGTCGGTGTCGGCCACGGCCATGATCTCCTGGTGGAAGTTGTCCAGGGGGTGTCCGGTGAGGTAGAAGCCCACGGTCTCCTTTTCACAGGCGAGGCGTTCTTTTTCGGTCCATTCGGCGATATCCGGCAGGTCGATGGTGTTGGCCTTGCTGCCTTGTGCCTGCGGCATGGCCGAGAAGAGCGAAATCTGGCCGCTCAACCGATCCCGTTGCGCGGACTGGGCCTGTTCCAGGGCCATGTCCAGGATGGCGAAGAGCTGGGAACGTTTGGCCCCAAGGGAATCGAAGGCCCCGGCCTTGATCAGGCTTTCAATGACCCGCCGGTTCACCTTGCGGGAATCGACCCGGTCGCAGAAATCCTCCAGCCCTGCATAGGGGCCGTCCGCAGTCCGCACCTCCATGATGGAGTCCAGGGCCGCGCCGCCCACGTTCTTGACCGCGGCCAACCCGAAGCGGATGCGGTCGTTGACCACGGCAAAGTCCTTGTCCGACTCGTTGATATCCGGCGGCAAGACCTCGATCTCGTGGTCCCGGCATTCGGTGATGTAGCGCACCACCTTGTCGGTGTTGCCCACGTCGCAGGAGAGCAGCGCGGCCATGAACTGGGCCGGGTAGTGGGCCTTGAGCCAGGCGGTTTGGTAGGCGATCAGGGCGTAGGCCGCGCTGTGGCTCTTGTTGAAGCCGTAGCCCGCGAACTTGGCCATCAGGTCGAAGACGTACTCGGCCTTGTCCGGCGGGATGGAGTTCTTCTTGGCCCCGGCCAGGAATTTTTCCTTCTCCGCCTCCATGACCTCGGCCTTTTTCTTGCCCATGGCCCGGCGGAGATTATCGGCATCGCCCAGGGAGTATCCGGCCAGGACATTGGCGATCTTCATCACCTGTTCCTGGTAGACGATGACCCCGTAGGTCTCTTTCAGGATGGGTTCCAACTGCGGTAGTGGATAGATGGCCTGCATCCGACCGTGCTTGGTGTCCACGAACTGATCTACCATGCCGGACTCCAGCGGGCCGGGGCGGTAGAGGGCCACCAGGGCGATGAGGTCGGAGAAGACCTCGGGCTTCATCTTCATCAGCAACCCGCGCATGCCCGAGCTTTCCAGCTGGAACACCCCCAGGGCGTCGCCCTTGGCCAGCAGGTCGTAGGTCTTGGCGTCGTCCAGGGGGATGCGGTTGATGTCCGGCCTGTGTCCGATATCCGCTCCGATCAGCTTGAGGGCCCGGTCGATGACGGTGAGGGTCTTGAGGCCCAAGAAGTCGAACTTGATCAACCCGGTCATCTCGGTGTGGACCATGTCGTACTGGGTGAGTACCTCGCCCTTGGGGCCCTTGCAAACCGGCAGGTATTCCACCATGGGCCTGGGCGAGATCACCACCCCCGCGGCATGGATGGAGGTGTGCCGGTTGAGTCCTTCCAGGGTTTGGGCGATGCGCAGGAGTTCCTCCACCTGGGGGTCGCGCTTCATCAGCTCCTGAAGGCGGGCCTCGGCCTCGATGGCCTTTTTGATCGTGATCTTGAGCTCTTCCGGGATGAGCTTGGCGATGCGGTCCACATCGCCATAGGCCATGCCCAGGGCGCGGCCCACGTCGCGGATCACGGCCCGGGCCTTCATGGAGCCGTAGGTGACGATTTGGGCCACGTGCGCCTCGCCGCCGTAGCGTTGCTGCACGTATTCGATGACCTCGCCCCGGCGCTCCTGGCAGAAATCCACGTCAAAGTCGGGCATGGACTTGCGCTCGATGTTCAAAAATCGCTCGAAGATCAGGCCGTAGGGGATGGGGTCGATATCGGTGATCCGCATGGAATAGGCGGCAAGACTGCCCGCGCCGGAGCCGCGGCCCGGGCCTACCGGGATATCATGATCTTTTGCCCAGTTGATGAAGTCGGCCACGATGAGAAAATAGCCGGGAAAGCCCATCTTTTTGATGACGTCGATTTCGTGGGTGAGCCGTTCCCGGTAGGCCTTTTCAATCTCCTGGGTGAGCTGGCCGATCTCCCGCATGTCACCCAGCCGCTCTTCAAGCCCGGCCAGGGCAGCTTTTTCGAACAGGGAGACATGGGTCTCACCCTCGGGTACCGGGAAGATGGGGAAGTGGGACTCGCCAAAGGTGAGCTCGACATTGCAGCGCTCAGCCAAGCGGACGGTCTCGGCAATGGCTTCCGGCGAATGGGCAAAGGCTCTTTTCATCTCCTCCGGCGGCTTGAAGAAGAGCTCGTCCGTGGAGAAGCGGAAGCGGCTCGCATCGTGCATGGTTTTACCGGTCTGGATGCAGAGCAGCACCTCGTGGGCCTGGGCCTCTTCCCGGTTGAGGTAATGGCAGTCGTTGGTGGCGACGAGCGGGATGCCCAGCTCTTTGGAAAGTTCTTTGAGTCCCTGGTTGACCACGGTTTGTTCCGGGATATTGTTTTCCTGCATCTCCAAGTAGAGGCGGTCGCCGAACAGGGCCATGAGCTGGCGGGCCTCTTCCCTTGCGCCTTCCATGTCGCCTGCGGTGATGCGCATGGGGATGCCGCCGTGCAGGCAGGCGGTGAGGGCGATGAGCCCTTCGGCATGGCTGGCCAGCACCTCCAGGTCGATGCGCGGCTTGTAGTGGAACCCTTCCAGCTGGGCCAGGCTGGCCAGCTTGAGCAGGTTCTGGTAGCCGGTGTTGTTCATGGCCAGGAGCACCAGGTGGAAGGCGGCCTTGCCCGCGCTTTTCGCGGATTTGTCGAAGCGGTGGCTGGGGGAAACATAGAACTCGCAGCCGATGATGGGCTTGATCCCGGCCTTTTTCGCCTGGACATAGAACTCCAGGGCGCCGAACATGGAGCCATGATCGGTGATGGCCACGGCGTCCATCCCGTATTCCTTGCACTTGGCCAGCAGGTCGCCGACCCGGATGGCGCCGTCGAGCAGGCTGTACTGGGTGTGGACATGGAGGTGGACGAAATTGGCTGGCGGGGTTTCCGGCATGGGTAATTCCAAATAAATTTAAAAGATTAGAGCAACAACGCAAAGAGGCACGGGCAACGGTGAGAACAACGGCTTGACACTGCGGCCAACAAACTGTTTCGTGGTTATTCCGTACTGAAAAACCGCATCCGGTCCAGGGCGGCCAGGCTTTCCCACAGATCATCCTCGGTGTGGGGCTCCAGGGTGACAAGGGGGTGCAAGCGCTGCTCCTTAAGATAGCTGAACAGGCCGGAAAAATCAAAGCTCCCCCGGCCCGGGGCAAGATGCGCGTCCCGGTCGCCGTGGTTGTCGTGCAGATGGATATGGCCGAGCCAGGGGGTCAGGGCGGGCAGCCAGTCCTGCCAGGTGTTTTTGGCAAAGGCGGAGACATGCCCCACGTCGAGGCAGAACCTGGCCATGGGCGAGTCGAGGGCAGCGAGCATTTTTTTATGCTGCTCCGGCCCGGTTTCGTAGGTGTTTTCCAGCATCATCGGCACTTGGTGCGCAACGGCTTTTGCCAATAGTTCCCGCCAGGTTGTCAGGGAGGCTTTAAACCAGGCAGCCTCCTTGTAACCGTGCTTGTTTGCCTCGTAGTTCAGGTGGCAGACCACCGCAGCCGGCCGGAATATCTCGATGAGGTCAAAACCCTTGCCCAGCTTGGCACGGGTGGCCGCCAGAATATGCTCATCCAGTCCGCCTGGAGCGAGGTCGAAAAAAGGAGCGTGCAGGGTGCAGCCAAGCCCGGCACCGGTCAGAGCTTTGGCCACCTCCCGGTATTCTGCCCCGGTGGCGGTGTACAGCGTGTCGCCTTCCAGGCCGATTTCAGGCTGGATGCGATGGGCAAGGACAAGATCCAGCTCCTGCTGAAGCCGGCGAAAGGGAAAATTGATAAAACAGCGCGAGGTGATGTGCTGGTAGGTCATTTTTTCACCGTTTTGCGCAACTCAATCATCCAGCTTTTTGGCCTCGTCGATGAGCATGATGGGGATGTCCTCGCGGATCTCGTAGAGAAGCTTGCAGTTTTTGCAAATCAGGCCGTCTTTTTTTTCGGTGAGCGTTACCTCCCCTTTGCATTTGGGGCAGGCAAGGATATCAAGCAGTTCCTGGCTGATCATGGCACGGCTCCGGCTGATGGTAATCGGGGGCGGATGGGGTTGTCTTTGCGGCAAACAACACAGGCGCCGGATTATCTTAAAACTTTCTATTTCTTGTAAAATGCGCTAGGATAACGGACCTTTTCAGGCGGCCGGATCATGCTGGCCAAATCCTGTGTGAAGATAAAATGACCAGCCAAGAAAAGCAAGCCTTTCCATGGCGGCGGCTTTGTTTGGGAGAAGAACGAACGTGAAAGGAATAATACTGGCAGGCGGCTCCGGCACGCGGCTCTATCCGCTGACCCGGTCGGTGAGCAAGCAACTGTTGCCGGTCTATGACAAACCCATGATCTATTACCCCCTGTCCACCCTCATGTTGGCAGGGATTCGGGAGATTTTGCTTATCACCACCCCGGAGGATCAGGGGCAGTTCATGGAGTTGCTGGGCGATGGGAGTCAGTGGGGCATCAGTCTGGAATACGCAGTGCAGCCCCGGCCCGAGGGTATTGCCCAGGCCTTTGTGATCGGGGAAAAATTCATCGGCAACGAGCCGGTCTGCCTCATCCTCGGGGATAACATCTTCTATGGGCATGGTCTCGCTAAGACCCTTCTTGATAAAGGGGCGAATCCGCAAGGCGGGATGGTTTTCGGCTATTCCGTGCGTGATCCCGAGCGCTATGGGGTGATCTCTTTTGCCCCGGATCGCACCGTGCTGGATATCGAGGAAAAACCGGCCAAGCCGAAATCCCGTTACGCCGTGACGGGCCTCTATTTTTATGACAGCCAGGTGGTCGAGATTGCCAGGAATCTTAAGCCCTCAGCCCGTGGCGAGCTTGAGATAACCGATGTCAACCGGGCCTATCTTGCCAAGGGGCAGTTGCAGGTCGAACTCCTGGGCCGGGGCACGGCCTGGCTTGACACCGGGACCCATAATTCCCTGCTGGATGCGGCCAACTTCATCAAGGTCGTGGAAGACCGGCAGGGGTTGAAGATTGCCTGCCTTGAGGAAATCGCCTTCCGGATGGGCTATATCGATCGAGGGCAGCTGGCGCGGTTGGCTCAGCCCCTGCGGAAAAACGGCTATGGTCAATATCTGTTGCAGATTTTTGATGAGGAGCAGGGGCAATGAGGTTTGTTCCCTCCGAGATCCCCGAGGTGTTGCTCATCGAGCCCCAGGTCTTTGGGGATAGTCGCGGATTTTTCATGGAGACCTGGCATGCCGCAAAGTTTGCTGCGGCTGGCCTTGATCTCCACTTTGTTCAGGATAACCACAGCAAGTCTGTGCAGGGAACCCTGCGCGGGCTGCATTATCAGATCAAAAAGCCCCAGGGTAAGCTGGTGCGGGTGATCAGCGGCGAGGTGTTTGACGTGGCCGTGGATTTGCGAAAAAACTCCCCCTTCTTTGGCCGCTGGGTTGGGGAGATCCTCTCCGCGGAAAACAAGAAGATGCTCTGGGTACCCCCGGGTTTTGGTCATGGCTTTTACGTGTTGAGTCCCGAGGCTGAGTTTGTTTATAAGTGCACGGAGTTGTACGCCCCGGAACATGAGTGCTGTATCCGTTGGGATGATCCCGAATTGGGCATCGTCTGGCCGTTGCTGGCTCAGGCCCCCTTGCTGTCGGCCAAGGATCTGGCAGGGGTCTCGCTGGCCGAGGCGGAGTTGTATCCATGAGGGTTTTGCTTGTCGGCGGCAATGGCCAGTTGGGCAGGGGGCTGCAGTGTTGCAAACCGGTCGATATGGAGCTGCTGGCCTTGGGCTCCTCGGAACTGGATATTCGGGAAACCGAAGCGGTGGCAGCCAGGGTGAATACCATCCAGCCCCAGGTGATCATCAATGCCGCCGCCTATACCGCCGTGGATCGAGCGGAAAGCGAACAGGAGGCAGCCTTTGCCGTCAACGGCCAGGGTGCGGCAAACCTTGCCCGGGCCGCCCGCGCGGTGGGAGCCTATTGTCTCCAGATCTCCACGGATTTCGTTTTTGACGGAGAGCAGTCCCGTCCCTATCTTCCCACAGACCATACGAGCCCTTTGGGTGTGTATGGAGCCAGCAAGCTGGCTGGTGAGCAGCTTGCGCTGGCGGCCTATCCTGAGGGGGTGGCCGTTGTTCGTACTGCCTGGCTCTATTTTGCTTTTGGCAGTAATTTTGTCACCACCATGCTGCGGCTCATGGGGGAGCGGGAAAGCATAGGGGTGGTGGTGGATCAGGTCGGGACCCCGACCTGGGGTCGAGGTCTGGCCGAGGCTCTCTGGCGGATGTGTCGGGTGCAGCCAAAGGGGATTTTCCATTGGACCGATGCCGGGGTGGCGAGTTGGTATGATTTTGCCGTGGCCATCCAGGAAGAGGGGCTTGGCTGCGGGTTGCTGAAACGAGAGATTCCCGTTCTGCCCATCAATACCGTTGAGTATCCGACTCCGGCCAGGCGGCCTGCCTACAGTGTGCTGGACAAGACCGGAACCTGGGCAGCCCTGGGGATACAGCCTATGCACTGGCGTGTGGCTTTGCGACGGATGTTGCTTGAGTATAAGGGGGTAGGTAATGCATAAGTTGCTGGTTACCGGCGGGGCCGGTTTTATTGGGGCCAATTTTGTCCATTACTGGTTGTCGCAGTATCCCCAGGATCGGGTGGTGGTACTCGATGCCCTGACCTATGCCGGGAATATGGCCAGTCTTGCCGGGTGTCTGGAACAGGATAATTTTCGTTTTGTCCACGGCGACATCGGGGATCAGGATTTGGTGGAAACCCTGTTGGCCGAGGAGTCCCTCGACACTGTGGTCAATTTTGCCGCCGAATCCCATGTGGACCGCTCCATCCATGGCCCGGATCCGTTTGTAACCACCAATGTGGTCGGCACCCACAGCCTGCTCAAGGCGGCGAAAAAGGTTTGGCTGGACGGGGGCGGAAGGCCGCACCGGTTCCACCACGTCTCCACCGATGAGGTCTATGGTTCGCTCACCTTGGATGAGCCGCCCTTCACGGAAACCTCTGCCTATGCCCCCAACTCGCCCTATTCGGCGAGCAAGGCGGCCTCCGACCATCTGGTGCGGGCGTACCACCACACCTACGGGTTGGAGGTCAGTACCAGCAACTGCTCCAATAACTATGGTCCCTACCAGTTTCCGGAAAAGCTGATCCCGCTCATCATCCTCAACATCCTGGAGGCCAAACCCCTGCCCATCTATGGCGATGGCCTGAACATCCGCGATTGGCTCTATGTGGAGGATCATTGCCGAGGCATCGATCTGGTTCTTAGCAAGGGCAGGGTCGGCGAGGTATACAACATCGGGGGTAACAACGAATGGCGCAATATCGAGATCGTCCGGCTGGTTTGCTCCCTGGTGGACGAACGGCTCGCCGCCTCCGAGCCCCTGCGGCAGCGCTTCCCGAACGCTCCGGTCTGCCTGGGGAAAACGGCGGAATCCCTCATCACCTTTGTCAAGGACCGTCCAGGGCATGACCGGCGTTACGCCATTGATGCCGCGAAAAGTCGGAGCGAGTTGGGCTATGCCCCACTGGAATCCTTTGAAACCGGGATCCGGAAGACCATTGACTGGTACCTAACCAACGAGGCATGGTGGCGAGGGGTGATGAACGGCAGCTACCGCGATTGGCTGGAAAAACAATATGCCTAGCGACAAGCTGCCACTGTCCGTGGCCATCATCACCAAGAATGAAGAAGACCGCCTGCCCGGGTGTCTGGCCAGTGTTTCCTTTGCCGATGAGGTTGTGGTGGTGGATTCCGGCAGCACGGACAGGACCGTGGAGATCGCCCGGGAGTTTGGCGCCGTAGTGTATGACGAGCTGTGGCAGGGGTTTGGCCGCCAGAAGCAATTGGCCATTGACCGGTGCCGCCACGATTGGGTGCTGGTGCTGGATGCCGATGAACGGGTTGGAGCCGAGGCCCAAGCAGAGATTCGGGAGGCCTTGGCCACAGGAACGTCTGTCGCCTACAGCCTTCCCAGGAAGAATTATTTTTGCGGCCGGTGGCTCAGGCATGCCGGTTGGTGGCCGGACCGGGTCGTCCGTCTGTTTAAAAAGAATTTCGCCAGGATGTCCGAACGCCCGGTGCATGAATCCCTGGAAGTGCATGGCCCGGTGGGGGCTTTGCGTCATCCCCTGATCCATTACGCCAATAAAGGGTTGGAACAGACCCTGAACAAGGTGAACCAATATTCTTCCGCCGGTGCGGATGAGCTTTTTGCCCAAGGGAAAACGGCTTCGGCAGCCAAGGCGCTGCTCCGGGCTGCCTGGGCTTTTTTCCATGGCTATATCCTCCGGGGTGGTTTTCTCGACCGGGGCGAAGGCCTTGTCATGGCTGTTTCCGATTTTATGAACGTATTTTTCAAGTATGCCAAGCTGCGCGAGCTGCGGAAGCAAAAAGAAAAAGATTCGCTGTCCTGATTCCGATTCCGTGAATATTCTCATCGTCAAGACCAGCGCCATCGGCGACGTCATTCATACCTTTCCCGCCCTCAATGCCTTGCGCCGCAAGTATCCGGAGGCCAGGATTGATTGGCTGGTGGAAGAGGCTGCAGCCGATCTGGTTATCGGCCATAAGGCCCTTGATGCCGTGCTGGTCTCACGGCGCAAGGCCTGGATTCGGGACCTGAAGCAGGGCAGGGTGCTGGCGGCCTACCGAGGGTTTGCCGATTTTGTTAAAAAGTTACGGGCTACGGAGTACGATCTGCTCATTGACTTTCAGGGGCTGTTGAAAAGCGGCATCTTTGTCGGACTGGCCCGGGCTAAACGAAAGGTGGGATTCGGTAAGGGAATGGAGCATGCCGAATGCAGCTATGTTTTCCTCAACGAACCCGTCTTGCCGGTGAACATGGACCAGCATGCGGCCATCCGGGAGTTGTTGCTGCTCAAGGCGATCGGCATTGAAAGCGAGGAGATTGTTTTTGATCTGCCGGTTGGCGAGGAGCAGAGGGAAAGAATAGGGCATTTGCTTGCGACCGAAGGAATCGATCCGGCCAAACCCCTGGTGGCAATCAACCCCATGACCACTTGGGAAACCAAACACTGGCGCAATGACCGTTTTGCCCGGGTTGCAGACTCCCTGCTTGACAAGGGCGTGGCGGTTGTTTTCAGTGGTGGGCCGCAGGACGTGCGGGGCATAGAAGAGATTCGTGGCGCCATGACCGGCAAAGCCGCGAGCCTGGCGGGTAGAACAACCCTGAAGGAATTGGCCGCGCTGTATGAAAGGGTGGCTGTACTCATTACCACCGACACCGGCCCCATGCATCTCGCTGCCGCGGCGGGCACGCCGGTGGTTGCCCTGTTCGGGCCGACCGCGCCCTGGCGGACCGGACCTTTCGGTCAGGGGCACAGGATTCTGCGGGCGGATATCGCCTGCAGTCCCTGCCTGAAGAGGCAGTGCGATCGCGACCATGCCTGCATGAACCAGATCACCGTGGATCAGGTAGTGCAGGCAGCGCTGGCCGTGTTTAAAGGCAGGAGTTGATTGCATGGACATCTCCATTGTTATCGTGAACTGGAACACCAGGGATTTGCTGCTGGATTGTTTGGCCTCGGTGTATGCCATGATCAGGGAGGTTCGCTTCGAGGTTTTTCTTGTTGATAATGCCTCAAGCGATGGCAGTGTCGAGGCGGTGCGTGCCCAGTATCCTCAGGTCAATGTTATTCAAAACGAGAAAAACCTCGGGTTTGCCGCAGCCAACAACAAGGCCTTGCGGATCATGCGGGGCAAGTATGCGCTACTGCTCAATACCGATACCATCGTAACCGAGGGAGCGATCGCCAAGCTGTTTCAATATATGGAAAGCCATGCTGATGTGGCCATGACCTGCGGGCAGTTACTCAACGCGGATGGCTCAAAACAAAATTCCATTGCCAACTTCCCCTCCTTATTGATCCTGCTTGCCAATGAAACCCTGCTCCGAATCCTGATGCCGAAAAAGTTTCCCAGCAAGCGGCGGGACTACCCGGCGCCGATTCCGGTGGAATCTTGTGTCGGCGCCTGCCTTATGGTGCGCAAGGCGGCCATGGATGCGGTGGGACTGCTGGACGAGCGTTATTTTTTCTTCATGGAAGAGACTGACTGGGCTCTGGCCATGCACAGGGGGGGGGGGAAATCAATCTTTGTCCCTGATGCCCATATTTACCATTTGCAGGGCCAAAGCGCCGGGCATAATGTCCGGGCCAGGATCATGTTTTACCGGGCTCGGTATCTCTATCTCCGCAAATGGTTTCCGCGGCTCTGGCCGCTCCATGCCCTGTTGCTTGTGACGCGTCTGTTCATCAATGTTCTCTTGAACGTTCTTGGCCTGATCATGACCCTGGGATTGCATGGAGGCATCCGGGGAAGATTGGCGCTGTATCTGCAACTGCTTTCATGGCATGTGCGGGGGTGTCCCTGAGGCATTTATGGATAAGCCCTTGATTACAGGCAAGAGAACGATAACCGGTACACCGCGCAGCATTCTGCTGGTGCAGCTCGGCGATATCGGCGATGTCGTCCTCTCCACCCCCTGCGTCAGGGCGTTGCGGGAAAATTATCCGCAGGCCAGGATTGTGGTTGCCGTCTGGGACAAGGCTGCCGAGTTGTTGGAGGATTGCCCCTGGCTTGATCAGGTTGTCGCGATTACGAAACGGTCCCGGTCGCTTTGGGAAGAACTCCGATTTCAGAGCGATTTTTTTCGTAACCTGCGCAGCCTTCAGTGCGATCTGGCCATTGACCTGCGAACCGGAACGCGCGGGGCCATAATGACCTTTCTTTCCGGGGCACCCCAGCGGATCGGTTTTTATGCCGAAGACGGCAGGCTGTGGAGAAATCGGCTTTTTACTGCTCTCTTAAAGTGCGATTACACCCCTGACCTGCATGTTGTTGACTATCTCCTCTGTCTGCTCGAAGCATTTGGGATTACAACCGAACAGAGAACCCCGGAGCTTGCCGTTGCGGCTGATAAGCAGGAGAAAATCCGGTTTCTGTTCGAGCGGGAGGGGATTTTCCGGGATAAAAAGCTTGTTGCCGTGCAGCCGTTTTCCCTCTGGCAATACAAGGAGTGGGGCAGGGGGAAGTATATCGCTCTTATCCGGTGGCTGGTAACGGAATACGGGGCTGCGGTGCTTGTCACCGGCTCGGTTGCGGAAAAAAACCGGGCCGAGGAAATTGTCCGGGATTGCGGCCCAGGATGCTATAATTTTGCCGGAAAGACCTCCATCGCCATGTATGCGGCTTTGTTGCAGCAATGCCGGTTGTTCATAGGGGTTGATAGCGCCGGTCTGCATATCGCTGCGGCGGTGGGAACCCCTACAATTGGGATATTCGGGCCGTCCTCTCCGGTGTCCTGGGCGCCGAGGGGTGGAAAACACCTGGTTGTTCAGAAAAAGATGCTGTGTGTCCCGTGTCGGCAAAAGGGCTGTGATAATAGCGAGAAGAGTAGATGTCTGGATGAATTGAATTCGGAAGAGGTCATGGCGCAGATTGGTTCTCATGTGAGGAGTAACCCATCGATAACGCTAGGTTAGTTGGTTGCCCCTTTGACGGGGCTGATTATAGACTCAAATCAAAAATGTGTTAGAAGGGGATACTGCGCATGGAGTTGAAGCTAACAACCAAGGATGGCCATGGTACAATTTTTTCTTTCCTGGCCGCAAGTATTCCGGTGCTCCTCGGGATTTATGTTTTTCTGGTCCCATTTCCCCACACAACGACGATCAAAGAAATATGCTATTATTTGTCGGTGCTCGTGGTTGTTGCCCTGTTCCTGTTTAGAAAAATACAATTTTCTTTTCAGACCCCCCTGGCTGTTCCAGGGATTCTTTTTGTGACCTGGTGTTTTTTTGGTCTTTTTTTCGCAGTGAACCCGGCAAACAGCATTCATGATTTCTACGCGCATCTGTTGAAATATATTCTCCTCTATTTCATCCTGATTAATGGTTTTTTTTCACTCAAAAGATTGTCGGCTCTCTCCTGGATACTCATCGCTTCCGCTTCAAGTCTCTTTGTCTGGCGCCTGTACTATTACTATGTAAAGCTCGGCACCCCTTTTGCCGAGAGATTCGGCGCATGCTTCACCGAGGTGACAACCAATCTGATCGGAATCATCGCCGTAGTTTCCATTGTTTTTAGCATTCACAACATCTCCCAGGCAAAGGGGTGGCCCAGGAGAATATTTTTTGCAAGCTGTCTTCTGCCCGCCCTTACCGTGATTTTCCTGGCGCAAACCAGGAGCGTGTTGCTTGCCCTGGTTGTTTCCTTGGTGGTTGTTCTTTTTGCGCGCAAAAAAGTTCTCGTCGGAGTTTTGTCGTTGCTTGCTGTCATCCTGTCTCTCAGCCCTGTCGGGGGAAGATTTACAAGTAATATGGCAGACAATCTGAGAATTAAACACGGACTGCTTGTGTGGGAGGTAGTGAAGGATTATCCCGTAACCGGGATCGGTTTTGGCATGCAAACATTTGGTGGAGATGTGGATTTGCAACGCTACAATGCCAGGTTGCCGGAAAGGTTTCAGGGGCAGGAGATCTTGTCGAATCCCCACAATATGTATACCGACATTGCGGTGCGTACCGGCATTCCGGGAATCATTTTTTTCCTAGGGATTATGTTTTCTTTTTTTCGAATCCTATGGCAGTCTCGGAAAAATGGTGCAAGCGACGGTATTGTTTCGTTTGTAAACGCTGTTTTCGCAGCAGGACTATCATTCTTTATCATCGGGTTTTTTGAGCCGGTTTTCAGCCATTATCCCGAGTCGGTCCTCTGCGTGATTTTTTCCATGGGGACAATATTGTGGCGAATCAACAGAGATAGCCGACCCTCAATGACAGAAGAGGAGTTGTGATGGGGCCGGCCGAAGTGAAGAAGATCGCAGTGGTCATCCCGAAATATGGGCTGGTGGGCGGAGGGGAACAATTTGCCTTGCAACTGACGGAAAAAATTGCTCGGAATCCCCGCTATGATGTCCATGTTTTTGCCAATAAATGGAAGGCGGTTTCAGAAAATGTTTCCTTTCATTTTGTTCCGATGTTCCGATTTCCGCGGTTTCTGACCACCCTAAGTTTCGCTTTTTTTGCCAATACCGCCATTGCCCGCCAGAATTTCGATCTCATTCATACCCACGACCGGATATTCCATGCCGATGTTTTTACCATGCATGGCGTGCCTCACCGTTTCTGGGTCCGGGAAGTCCGGAAGAAAGGTATGAGTCTCTTTGACCGCGTAACCGCATGGGTCGAGCAGAGGTTGATCGCCGATCATCGATGCAGATTTCTGTTGCCGGTATCCACACTGGCCATGGAAAAATTCAGCCGGGAATTTGCCGTTGTTCCAAGCCGCGTCAAGGTGATCCATCCCGGGATCGAGCTTGCGCGGTTTGATCTACAGGATCGTGCAGTAAAGCGGGAGGATGTCCGGAACAGATTCGGGATAGCTGCCGGTGACTTCCTTGTATTGTTCGTGGGTATGAATTTTGAACTCAAGGGGTTACAGGCTGTGATTTCCGGGCTTGCCAAGGCCAAGGCCAAATTGCCTGGCAAGGATATGAAATTGCTTGTGGTGGGGAAGGGCAATCAGGACAAATACCGGAAGATCTCTACTGGTCTTGGGGTTGGCGGGGATGTTGTTTTTGCGGGAGTGCAGAGCGACGGCATCGAGGAAATATATGCGGCCTCGGAGGTGTGTGTTTTGTTGTCCGGGTTTGATACTTTTGGCATGACCGTGCTGGAGGCCATGGCTGCTTCGCTTCCGGTCATTATCAGCACCCAGGTTGGTGCCAAGGATATAATAATCGATGGCGAGCATGGTTTTATCGTTGCCAAGGATGATGCGGAGACGGTAAGCGTTCACCTTGTGTCGTTGTGCGATGAGCAGCGGCGGGCAAGGATGGGCAGGGCGGCCAGGCAACGGGCGGCAGAGCATTCCTGGGACGAGGTTGCTGGCAAGGTTGTCACGATCTACGAGGAGATATTGTCCGCAAACCCCTGATGCAATAATCCCGCCAGGTGCCAGAGGTTTCTGGCACCAAATGGATTTTGGCGCGTTTTCCTTTGCCATGCCCTTGTTGCGCCAGCCTGTCAAGGTGGGAGGCGATCATGGGGAAGAGATTGTACCGGTTCAGGACAGCATCCCGGGCTTTCTGGATTTCTTGCCGGGACTCCTCATAGCGCTTGCGCCGGAGACACTCTTCGATGATGGCGATGGCCTGTTCCGGTTGCCGGAGATCAATTCTGGTGAGAGCGTTTTCTGAGAAATATTGTTCGATATTAGGGCAGCCATAGTAGATCGGATGGCAGCCGGCCAGGAACGGGTCGGAGATTTTTTCCGTCCAATAGTCGTTGACTGCGCAATTTTCAATGGCGATATGATATTTGTACGGGGCAAGGGCGTCCCATTTGTCTTCTATCTCTCGGATTCCCCGTCCGAACACATCAATGCGGTCGCCGAAATGATTTTGCAGGGTGCTGACAAAGGCAAGGCGTAGCCGATGACCATCGCTGAAGGCCTTGGTGGAAGAGATGACGGACAGCTCTTTTTTCTTCTCGTAATGGGTGATGGCCGAGAGTTCGTCATAATCCTTTGACCACGACAAGTTCACATGGTCCTTTTGGCGCCGGCCGACATGCCAAGGGAGCCCGGGTTGGTCAATGATTGTTTGGGGATGCTTGAGCTCGGTACGGCAGGTGATGACAACGGCAAATTGTCTTAGAAATTCCGGCCGGTATTGTTTCAGGGTTGGGGGCTCGGCTGTGACTAAAAAGGTGTTTTCCCTTGGACAGTAGGCAGATTCTCCTTGTGAGAGTCCTTCGAAAACCACCCAGTAATCACATTCTTTTTTCTCCTGGTTCAAGATAAAGGTGTAGTTGCCCCAAATTCCTTGCTGTAGCGGGGTTTGCCGTGCTATCGGCCAGTCGGGATATGTAAGTTTTACTGTAGTCATGGCTATGTAATCCGGCGTGTTGTGTTTCTGGTTATTTTTTCCCAATTTTCCCAGACAAATTCGTACTGCCAGGTGATCCTATGGGTGCGGCTTAGATTCGCCTGAATTGCGCGCATTCGTTGCTCAGCTTCGGGAAAAAGGTTGTGGAATTGGATCTGGAGATTGTTGATCATGGTGATGGTGCCACTTTCGATAAGATGGTCAAGCAGGTCATATTCCCCGCCTTCAATGTTGATCTTGATCAGGTCGATTCTCTTAACATTATTTTCTTTTAAAAAAGAGGAGGCTTGGACCAGTTGAATATTTTCCTGGCCATTTCCAGTAAACATGGAAGAGCCATCGGCGCTGTCCGAGATGATTGTCTCTTTCGTCTGTTCCGCCAAGCCAAAAGGAAAAACATGAATTCTTGGATTTTGGGAAAATCTTTCTTCGATCGCGGTTGCGAATTTGCGGACCGGTTCGAAACAGTAAATATTGCAACAGTATCTGGCAAAAATATCGCTGGTCCATTGTCCCTTGTAGCCGCCCAGGTCGAAAACCGTTGAGTCGGAATTTAATTCCTTATATTGCAGGCGTAAGGTTTCATCGCCATTTGCCTGAAACCACGAGTCGATTGTTTGTTTGTACGCCTTTTTTTTGTTGCGGGAAAAAATGGCGCGCGTTGCGTTCAGGAAGGAATTTTTTTTCATCGAATTTTATCGCGTGTTTCCCAGAAAGTGGTTCAAATCCGGGTCCATGTCTCAGGGATGAGGTCTTGGGTATTAAACGATGGAGAGTTGAACCAGCGTTTTGGGGTATAGACAATCGTCTCCCGATGCTGGCCTAGCCAAGCACCCCACCAGGAAAAACTGCTGTTGGCAATGATGTGATGCCGGCATTGGCTCATCAGACGCAAATCCTCGTAATTCCTTTTAGGACCGTTATGGGTTATGAAAGTGGTCGGGTATGGGATTTTCAGATTTCTCTCGGCCCATTCAGGATCATCGCTAAAGACGAAAAAACAAGGGTGATGGATTTTTCTGGCAAGGCGCTCAATGCAACGCGCATAATAATCAAGATCGCATGTCCCATGAATGGTATTGGTTTTAGCATCTGCGACATAATCCCCGCGGCGGACATGCAGGCTTACCGATTCGCAGGAGGTTAGTTGTTGTGCTAACTCCATGTTCTTGTCTGTTTGCGGCAATTTTACCGTGAATTCACTTTTAATAATATCCGCTATGTCTAAAAAATATTTTTCGCTCTGCCAGTAGCCGTCCAGGTATACGGAATCATGCATAGCAAGTATTTCCGGGTCGAAGTGGTATTGTTTTTCCAGGATATGGGTTTTGCCCAGTTTGCTTGGCCGCCGCAGAAGCTTGTTGAGTTTCTTCTTCAAAGAGCTTGATTCCGGTTCTTTCAGAAGCTGTATTTCTTCCGGAGTTGCAATGAATTCTTTTATGCCGAAAGCGGACAATCCATAATCGTGCAGGTTGTAATGTTTGAAGTCCGACAGATCCAGTTTCAACATGGTGCCATGAATTGTAGCAAGGCGTAGGCCTGCCGCATATTGAAACAGCTGGTTCCCAAGTCCGCCGATTATTCTGACGATGATCATTTTTGGAGAGCAATAATTGGTTTGAGTTTTCTTGATATTGTTCTGCGGAGCCTGTTCAGGAGGTAAGGACCGGCCCGGTAGAAATCCCTTTCGGCCCGGCAGAGATCCGCATAGTATTTTTTCCCCGGAGCGGCCAGAGGGCTCGGAAAATCGGGCGTGCCCTGCAGGGCGGCGGAGTAGATGCTGGCTCGGAGTTGATACTTTGCTCGGCGGTCCATTTTTTTTGCATAATACGTGGGCGCAGTCTCGCGATAGATCAGCAGAGGAGTTGCCAAGGTCCAGGTTTCTCCCATGGCTCCAAGGCGAAGCCATAGTTCATAATCCTCCCCGACTGGCGGAACAAGGGTCTTGTTAAATGGCCCTGCCTGGAGGAGACTTTCCCGTCTGACCAGAACCGAGGAGATAATGAATATATTTTCTTGCACCAGCTTCTCATAAGGAATCAGACCAAAGGCTATCTTCCGGTGGTAAACGGGAGCATCTTCTTTGGGGCTGATTCCATCCCAGCGGAAGGCGTTTGTGCCGAGAAGAACGCACGTCTTGTTGCGCTCAAGAAATTCCACCTGCTGTGCTAGTTTTCCAGGGAGCCAAAGATCATCGTCATCCAGAAAGGCGACAAGCGGGGCAGAGCCCTGACGAATTGCGCGATTTCTTGGGGCGGCGGGATAACCGATATGCCTGCCCGGCAAATAAGTAAAACGCTTGTCGGCCAGAAAAGGTCTGACCGCAGCCCTGGTTTCCGGGCTGTTCCCGTCTTCCGCAATCCAGCAGAGCCAGTCTTCATAGGTTTGCTCCTGAACGCTTTTCAGTGTCTCCGTCAGGAGGGAGGCCCGGTTATAGGTGGGGATGATGATATCGACGGTCATTGTTCGGCAAATTGCATGGTGTAGAGCATATGGTACACGCCATTTTTCGCCAGCAGCGTATCGTGGGTGCCTTCTTCCTCGATCATGCCATCCTTGATGACTATAATTCGGTCAGCGTTTTTGATGGTCGAGAGCCGATGCGCAATAATGAAAGTTGTTCTTCCTTTCATCAGGTTTTCTAATGCGTTTTGCACCTCGCGTTCAGACTCTGTATCAAGGGCTGAGGTCGCTTCGTCCAGGATGAGGATGGGGGCATCCTTTGCCAGCGCTCTGGCGATGGAGATGCGTTGTTGCTGCCCTCCGGAAAGCCTTGCCCCGGACTCGCCGATTATAGTTTCAAACCCTTCGGGAAGCTCGGTGATAAAATCCATGGCGTGCGCCGCCTTGGCAACGGCGGCCAGTTCTGCTTCGGTTTTTTCCAGATCACCGTAGGCGATATTGTTTCGTACGGTGTCGTTGAAAAGAATGGTCTGCTGTGTGACTATGGCAATTTGGCTACGCAGGGATTTCATGGTTACATTGCGAATGTCGTGCCCATCAATGGAGATTTCTCCTTTGGAAACATCAAGGAAGCGGGGGATGAGATTGGCAAGGGTTGTTTTTCCCCCGCCGCTTGTGCCAACCAGGGCAACGACCTCGCCGGGGGTTACGGTAAGGTTTATCCCCTTGAGAACCTCGGTGGCGCCGTCGTAGCTGAAATGGACATCTTTGAAAACAATTTCTTTTCGGATCGGCGGTAGATCACTGGCTCCTATCTTATCGGCAATGTCCGGTTTGATGTCGAGTATGTTGAACACGCGGCTGGCTGCGGCAAGACCATGTTGTATGGGATTGTTGACCTTGCTTATATTTTTGATCGGCTCATAGACCATGATCAATGCCGTGAGAAATGAAAAAAAGGTGCCTGGCGTCGAGTGCCCATTGAGAACCTGATTGCCGCCATACCACATGATCAAGGCGATGCCGATTCCACCCAACAGTTCCATTAGCGGGTGATTCAGACTCTTGAGTTGCACGTCTTTCATAGCGATGCGGAAAAGTTTTTCAGCTCTTTCTGAAAAGCGGTTGTACTCATATGCTTCCATGCCGAAGGCTTTAACGATTCTGTTACCCTGGATGGTTTCCTGAAGGATGTTGGCGATGGATGCGGTGGTGCGTTGACCGCGGAAACTGAGTTCGCGGAATTTTTTGCCGAATCGATAAATAGGTAGGCTGGCAAGAGGGAGGAAAACAAGGGACATCAGGGCAAGTTTCCAGTCCTGGTAAAAAAGAACGGTCAGCAACCCAAGAGCCTGGAAAAGATCCTTCAGGGTCCCGACAAGGGCCGAAGACACAGCGCCCTGCATGAGCGTAACATCCGAAATAATTCTTGAGATAAGTTCTCCTGTCGGGGTTTGGGTAAAAAAGGAGAGGGGAAGATTTTGGATATGGTCATAAATTTTTTTGCGCAGATCAAGGATTACGCCCTGCCCAACTCGTTCCATGAGGTATGAATAACAATAATAGAATACCCCCTTGACCAGAAAGAGCAGCATGAGGGCAAGCGGCAACAGGTTGAGCATCAGCCGGTCTTTCTTGAAGAAGATCTCGTCGAGAAGCGGCTTGACCATATATGCTTGCAGGGCGCTCAACCCGGCAACAGCGACCATGCTGACCATGGCCAAGATGAGCCGGTTCCGATACGGTTTGATAACCGGGATAATTCGAAAAATGATTGTTTTATCAGGCATTTTGGGCCGTTAGGTTATTGTGTTGTCCAATCTGTATGCGGGTAATTCTTTTCCCAGAGAAAGGCGGTGGTGCAAATAGTCTCCAGATCCTGATGGGCTGGCTTCCAAGGCAAAAGCTTTCTGATTTTTTCTGTGCTGGCGACCAATGTTGGAGGATCTCCATCCCTCCGTCCTGCGGAAACAATCTCGAAATCAACCTTGCTCACCCGGCGCACTGTTTCAAGAACTTCCCTGACGCTGAAGCCGAATCCGTATCCGCAGTTTAGAGTCTCGGAGGGACCTCCTGCAAGGAGATACGATAGGGTATGAAGATGGGCTGTGGCTAAATCCTCGACGTGGATGTAATCGCGGACGCAGGTCCCGTCCGGGGTCGGATAATCGGTTCCATAGATGGCGATTTTTTCTCTTTTTCCGCAGGCAGCCTGACAGGCCACATGGATGAGATGCGTTGCCTCGGGGGTGGCTTCTCCCAATGCCCCATCCAAGCTTGCTCCGGCGACGTTAAAATATCGCAGCGCGACATAACGGAAGGCATCTTTCGGGGAGGATGCGGCTGAGCTGCTTGCCGCATCCTCAAGCATCCATTCAGTTATCAGTTTTGAGCGGCCGTAAGGATTGATGGGCGAGATGGGGGTTGTTTCCCTGATAGGGCCATTTCCGGGAACGCCATATACTGCGGCTGACGATGAAAAAATAAAATGCTGTACCCCGGCCATCAGGCAGGCGGCGATAAGGTTTTTTGAGCCGCAGGTGTTGTTTGTGTAATATTTCAGCGGGTCGGCCACTGATTCTGAAACGACAATATGCCCGGCGAAATGGATGACGGCCTCAATATGGTGTTCACGCATCACCTTATGCATCAGCTCAAAATTTCCGGCATCCCCTTCGACCAGATGTGCTTGTGCGGGGACTGCCCAGCGATTGCCGGAGTAAAAATTGTCGACGATAACTACCTTGCAGCCCGCATTGATCAGCTGCCGGCTCGTGTGGGAACCGATATAGCCGGCTCCCCCTGTGACGAGGATATTCCGGGCGGTTAAGATATCCAGATAGCTCATGGAGATTTTTCCACGGAGATGGCTTCCTGCTCTTTTTCTCAGAGAAGATCTTGGCTTGCGGGCCATCTCCTGGGCATTGTGGGAAGGCGCGGGACGGTAGAAATAATCGCAATTTCTATATGATCCTCGGCTGTTTGTCAAATAAATGTTAGAAAATGTTGACAAGGAGGGGGGAGATCAAGGCACTTGTATCAGTTCAGTGCTCAAGTACCTCTCCCCTGTGTCGCAGAGAGGGAATACGATCTGTTTGCCCCGGTTTTCCGGGCGATTGGCGATCTGCATGGCTGCCCAGGCGTTGGCGCCCGAGGAAATCCCGCAGAGAACGCCTTCTTCCTTGGCGATTCTGCGGGCGGTTTCCATGGCCTGTTCGTTGGTCACCGTGATGATTTCATCGATGATTTCCCGGTTGAGCACCTTGGGGACAAAGCCCGCGCCGATGCCCTGAATCTTGTGGGGACCTGGGTTGCCTCCGGATAGCACCGGAGAGTCGGCAGGCTCCACCGCCACCACATACAGGGATGGTTTCTGCGTCTTGATCCCCTCGCTAACTCCGGTGATGGTGCCGCCGGTTCCCACCCCGGCCACAAAAATGTCGATGCCTCCGTCCGTATCCGCCCATATTTCTTTGGCTGTGGTTTGGCGATGGATCTCAGGGTTTGCAGGGTTGCTGAACTGGTTGGGCATGAAGCTGCCCGGAATCTTGGCGAGGATTTCTTCCGCCTTGGCTATCGCGCCTTTCATCCCCTCGCTGCCCGGGGTAAGCACCAGTTCGGCGCCCAGGTGCTTGAGGAGGGTGCGCCGTTCCAGGCTCATGGTCTCCGGCATGGTCAGGACAAGCCGGTATTTTCTGGCGGCGCAGACAAAGGCTAGGGCGATGCCGGTATTGCCGCTGGTTGGCTCGACGATGGTGGTGGTTGGGGTAAGCAGCCCCTGCTTTTCGGCGGCAGCGATCATGGCCAGGCCGATACGATCCTTGACGCTCCCCAGGGGGTTCTGGGATTCCAGTTTGGCAAGCAGGGGGGCTTGGAGTCCCGCCCCGAGCCGAGACAGGCGGAGCATGGGGGTATTGCCTATGATTGCGGTGATGTCGGGTGAAATTCGTGGCATGGAGCGCTCTCCTGTGATAGGTGGGAAAAGAGCCTTTGTTTTACCTGAATTGTTGGAAAAACTGGATGTGGGCGTGTCTTGATGCGGGGAGAAATTAAAGAAATGGCGTGAGCACTTCACAATCCCTACAGATATTCATTTTCCCCTTCCAGTTTTTTTGCGCTTTGCATTCGCAAATAGTGCCGTTGATAAACCAGCATAATTCCCCGGCCTGAAATTCCCAGGCCGGGCATTGCTCCCGTCTTTCCGGCGGGCACTTTTTTATCTTCCAGCAGGGGGAAGGGCTACAGCTGTCTTTTTGGCGCTGGCGGGAGAGCAGGAAAAAAATTTGCCGCTCGACATGGGGGGGGATAGCGCGCCAGCCCTGTTCGTAGCCTTGGATAGCCTTTGTCGATGAGCCCAGGAGTTCGGCCAGTTGTTTTTGGGTTTTGCCAACTTTCTTGCGCGCTAACAAAAAATTCTGTTTGTCCATCATCGCTCCCTGGCGGAAAAGACATGGAGAGTGTGTGCATCGCTGCAATATTAGTACCACGGGGTGGTAGCTAGCTGTCAAGGGGGGAATGCTCAGACCATTGTGAATGCAGGCATTATCGCCGTGATTTTGCGGACCGCCCCGGCGAGAGGAAGGTCTGCCGGATAGGGCGGTTTTTTTAACTCAAGCGGACCCAGCGACCGGAAGAGTCTTTGGATACGGTAATCTGGTTTGAACGGCCTCTTTGTATTTTGTCCAAGCCGTCGCGCATGGTTTTTGAGTAGTTTTCGCAGACGCCGAGGCTTCTATCCACAAGGGTAAGAGCCTCTTCCTGGCCGATTTCGAGAATGCCGCCAAATTTGTAAATGAGATCGGCAAGTTCAAGCTTGGTTCCATTAAAAAAAGAAGAGGTCAGCTTGTTGCTGAAAACCACAAGGTTTTGGAGAAAAAGGAAGGCGTCCCGGCTTTTCTCTGGCTTGGGCGGGTCTGTATCCATGCAATCGACAATTCTTTTGGAGAAGTTCCAGAAGGTCGAAATTTCCCGGCCGATTTGACTGTAGGTCAGATCCTTGAGCACGAGACGGGCCGAGTGCTCCTCGGAATATCCCTTTTGCATGTGCTGCTCGACCGCTTGATACTGGGCTGGCAGATAGACCAGGACAACAAGTTTCCCCAAGTTATGCAGCAGGGTGCAGATATATGCCTCCTCTGCAGAGATGCGGGGATTTTTTTTCAGCTCACAGTAGATTCTGCTCTGGGTGGCGCTGATGAGCGACATGGTAAAGGCCCCGGCGATCTCATCTTTTTCGGTGCCGGTGCGCATGAACTCCTCAAACAGCGCCATGGTGGCGGCGAGCTGGCGCAGGGTGTCGAAGCCAACCACGGTAATGGCCCGCGATATTGTGCTGACCGGGGTTCCACGAGAATAGTAGGCGGAGTTCACCACCTGCAGAATCCTGGTGGTAAGGGAGTAATCCTTGAGGACAGTGTTGGCGACTTCCTGGGCCGTCGCCCGGCTGCTCCCCAGCAGCGAGATGAGTTCGGTGACATGTTCGGACATGGCGGGCAAGGAGTCCATGTTGACCATGGCAAAGATTTCCAGCAGCCGTTGCCGGGTATTGTTTTCCTGTGTTTCTGTCATGTGAACCCGGTGCTGGATTGAAGAACGTGGATGTATTCCATCCCCAAATGCCTTTGCCCACCCTAAAATGTTTTTTTTGCTTTGGCAAGCCCATTGAGGCGTATTTCCGGCTCCGTGTGACGGTTGTCTGTGTGCCTGGGGCGTTGGCCTATTGGTTTGGCAAGCGCCGGTATTGGATGGCCTCGGCAAGGTGGGCAGGGAGGATGTCGGGGCTTTTTCCCAAATCGGCAATGGTTCTGGCGATTTTCAGGATGCGGTGATACGCCCTGGCGGAAAGGCCGAGCCGAGTCGTGGCCTGCATCAGCAACTGCTGCCCCTGACTGTCGAGGGCGCAGTGGCGCTTGAAATCCGTTGGCCCCATCTGGCTGTT
>JBAZSA010000008.1:0-30127 GCA_041662645.1 Desulfurivibrionaceae bacterium | reverse complement strand
CACTGTTTAACCCGATGCTCGCCGCGCTGCTGCCGGTGAAAAAGGTGTTGAGCCCGGCAACCTGGAGGAAGTTCGAGGTGTCATTGGCAAAGGCAAACTGGTGGCCGGCGTCCGGGGTGAGCCGCAGGCCGTTGTCGGAGGAGATGGAGGCGGTGACCCAGGGGGTCGGGGGAACGCCGCCGTTATCCGCGCCGGCGTTGGTCATGGTGGTGTTGATGATATTGACCACATCGTTCAGGTCGTAGGCCCCTTTCATGGAAACGGTGACGGGCTGGGGCGTGGCCAATGAGCCGTCGGTATTGTAAATCCAGATATCGAAGCTGCCGGAGGTGTCGAGTTCGTCAAAATAGTCGTAGCCGGAGAGCAGAGTGTCTACGCTTGCAGAGGTGCTGAGTGGGCCATAGGTGATGACGCCGTCGCCTGTTTGCGTGTCAAATGAAGAGAGCGGGGGTATTGTCGTGGCCCCGGCAAGGCCAAGCTGGGCAAGGGTGTAGTCATTTGTCCCTGCATTGAGGGTGAAGGTGCTGGTGGAAAACAGGGTGAGCTGGCCGGTGTTGTGGGTGGCATCGGCGGAGTAGGCGCCGTCCGTGAGGCCAATTTTTGCTTCTGCCGCATCGGTCAAATCCACGCCGGCTATAATGATGCTTGACTCATCGCCGGAGTTGGTATTTTTCAAAACGATGGAATCCGTTGCCCCGCCGTTGGTGTTGGTTCCGGTTTCGGCTACGATGTTTATGGGGTTGGCGGCGGTGGCATTATATGCTGCGAGTTGGGTGTTAATGGCGTCTCGTAAGTTAATGGCGGTGTCAGCGGCAGTGAGAGCGGCCCCCGTGGTGTAGGAGATTGGCACACCGTTGATGGTGAAGCTGACCGTCTCTCCGGCGGCCAGGCCACTGGTTATTGCCGTGCCAGCCGTGAGCGTGGTGAGGCGTGCCTCAACGCCTGCCTCCGCCGCGTTGATGGCGGTCACGGCATTGTCTGTCTTGGCCATGGCAAGGCCATTCACCGCCGCGCCGCCGAGAATCTCCCCGACAGGCCGGTTGTTGATGGTGATGGTGTCCGCCGGGATGGTCTGGGTTGCGGTGGTTGGGTCCACGGTGGAGGTGAGGCTGGCGACATCTTTCACCTGGGTGCCGGTCAGGGAGTCGCTGAACATGGTAAGTCCAACCCCCTGGGAGTGCTGCTGGTTGACCTCCCGGATCAGGGAGTTGGCAAAGGCGTCCAAGCGGCCGAGGAAATTGTTCGGGTCGCCTTCGACCAGATTGCCGCGCACCTCAAGCCAGCCCCCGATCTTGCCTCCCAGCTCCGCCCCTCCGCCGATGGGGCGTCGTGTTTCCCCGCCATTGGCATCCTTGTTTACCCAGATAAGCTCGTTGTTTTCCCAGTCCACCTGCCAGGATTCGTTGCTTTCCACCAGGGTATGGCCGTCGGCCATGAGAACCGTGTAGGCGCCGTTTTTATCCTCGAAAAAGGAGACGTCAAGCAGTTGGGAAAGCTCATTGACCAGGGTGTCCCTTTTGTCGCGCATGTCGTTGGCTTGGCCTGCCGCGGATTCCGCCCCGGCAATCTCCACGTTGAGACTGGCGATCTGGCTGACAATGGAGTTGACGTCTCCGATGGCCGTATCGAGACTGACCCCGATATCGAATTTGGCTTGGGCCATTTCGGTGGTCATGGAATGCAGCTGATCAATGATCAGATGGGAAGACTGTGTTACCGCCTGTCTGGTCGCGGATATTTCCGGGTTGTCGGACAGATCCTGCCAGCTGCTCCAGAACTGGCTCATCAGGTCGTTGATGGCCATGCCCGGCGCTTCGTTGAACACGGTTTCCACCAGCCGCATGGATTCCTGCTGCGCCTGGAGATTGCCCAAGGTTGATTCCTGGTTGGCAAGCCGCTGCACCATGAATTGGTCGTAGTTTCTCAGGATGTTTGTTCCCAGCACGCCGCCGCCCAGCATGCCCGCGCTGACAGGGGTTGCATTATGGGTGCTCAGCTCCAGCGATTGCCTGGTGTAGCCCGGGGTGTCAACATTGGCGATATTGTGCGACGCCACCTGGATCGACAGCTGGTGGGTGAGGAGCGCCTCCTTGGCAATGCTCAGCACATGGGAGATACCGGCCATGGCCTAGACCTCCCTGCTGAGCAAGGCGGGTTGGTTCAGCGAGGGCTTCGTGCTGCGGCCGGTGAGGCCGTACATGGGGCGATCCGCTATCCCGCGGGTGATCAGGGTAATGGCGTCGTTCAGGTATGTTTTCACATCCTCGGCAAAGGTACTGTTGATCTGGTTGCGGCTGAGAATCTCTTCCCGCAGCCCGGTCAGTTGCTTCCTGTATTGGCCGAGTTTTTCCCCTTCCTCCTGGTTGAGCAGGGGAACGAGGGAGGAAAGTTTTGCCGGGCCAGTTGCTTCCGGGATGAGTTTTCCTGCCATCTCGGCGAGGAGGGAATCCAGGGCCTGAAGGCGGCTCAGTCTGTTTTCCTTCTTGGCGCTCAAGCGGATGAGTCCCTGCATGTCCATGCTTACCAGGGATTTTTGCTCTTCGTTCAAGATGGCGAGCATGTCCTGGGAAAGAAGAACTTCCTGCTCCAGGGTTTCGTAGAACTTTGCGGGCAGGGAATTTTGCTCTGTCGTTTCTGTGTGTTGCATGGCCTATTTCTCCTTGCTCGGCGGAACATGGGCTTGCGACAATTGCCGGTAGAGCATTTCACCAAAGCCGGCAGAAGAGCTTCCCGCCATTTTCTGGGTCATCTGGTCATCCTGGATGGACTGAAACATTTCCTCGCCATAGCCGCCGTCAAAGAGGCCGCTTTTGGGGATGGACTGGCGGGCCTGTTTCAGAATCTGCTTGAGCATCAGGGCTTCAAATCCGGCGCACGCTTCGCGGAGCTTCTTCTCCTTGAGCGTATCGGCAGAATTGTTGATTCCCTTAAGTCCTGCTGTTGCTTCGCTGATAATATCCATCGCATTCGTGTCCGGTTAAGCCGTTGTTTAAGAATACTGGTTATAGCTACCTGCCGCGGGTTGGTTCTGTCGTCGCGGCTCCTAAATAATTTCCAGGTCCGCCTGCAGGGCGCCCGCGGCTTTAATGGCCTGAAAGATGGCGATGAGTTCGCGGGGGGCCACGCCCACCGAGTTCAAGGCCCGGACCATCTCGCCCAGGGTCACGCCCGGTTGCATGGTCACCACCTTCTGGCCGAGCTTGATGGGATCATTCGGGGAGTTGGCCGGAATGCCGGGCTGGGGAGGAGGCTTGACCTGCAGGCTCAGGTTCCCGTGGGACAGGGCAAACTGGTTGAGGGTCACGTTGTTGCCCATGACCACGGTGCCGGTCCGTTCGTTGAGTACCACCTTGGCCCGATGTTCCGGGTTGATTTCGATGTTTTCCAGGGCCGCCAGCAGGGCGACTTCCTGGGCCCGGTATTTGGGCGGGACAGCGACATCCACCGAGGCGCCGTCACGGGCGGTGGCGTAGGGGCCGCCCAGATAGGTGTCGATGGCGGTTTTCATCAGGGAGATCGTGGTGAAATCAGGCGAGGCTAGGCTGATGGTGATGTTTTCCTTGTTGGCAAAGCTCATCGGCACTTCCCGCTCTACCGTGGCGCCGTTGGTGATCCGGGCCACGGTCAGGTGAGTCTTCTGCTGAGTTGCCGCGGCGCGCCCTGTTGGAGGTTCGGCGCCTCCTCCGATGCTGATCGGGCCTTGCGCCATGGCATAAACGTTATTGTCCAGCCCCTTGAGCTGGGTGACCAGCAGGGTGCCGCCCTGCAAGGAAGTGGCGTCGCCCACAGAGGAAATGGTCACGTCGAGGTTTTGTCCCGCTTTAAAAAAGGGCGGAAGGGTGGCGGTCACCATGACGGAGGCGATGTTTTTCACCTTGGTGGCTTCCGGGTCCACCTTGACCCCGAGGTTGTTGAGCATGTTGGTGAGCCCCTGGCCCGTGAAGGCGGCCTTGTTGCCGTCGCCGGTGCCATTCAGGCCGACCACGATTCCGTAGCCCACCAGCTGGTTGTTGCGCACGCCTTTCACCGAGGCCAGGTCTTTCAGGCGGACGGCATGGGCCAGTCCGGCGTTTACGAGAAGCCCGAGCAACAGCGCGCCGGCAAAGAGCAGCGTGGTGCGCCGCATTGTCTGTGCAGGGGGATTCTTGGATTGCACTGCTGTCATCCGCATGGAGCTGTCCTCGGCAGGTGTTTTTTTGAGTCTGTACTTTGTAATCCTAGCAAACAATGTGCCACTGGAAAGGGAGGTGTTGTAATGTGCCATTTTTAAAGGGAATATTCTTTTTTTCATAAGTTCACCCCTGGGGAGAAAGGAACATTTTGCCTAGTCAACAGGAGCAAGGCACAAGGTTAAAGGATAAAGGTCGCTTCTTTCACCTTTATCCTTGCGCCTTTATCCTCAAAACGGCCAAACGCTGTCCAGCGCCCTGGCCAGCCAGCCCGGCCGTTGCTTGTCGCCGAGAACCCCCTGGCCGCTGTATTCGATCCGGGCGTCGGCAACATGGGTCGAAAGGACCGAGTTATCCTGGGCGACATCCTGCGGCCGGATGATGCCGGAAAGAATGATGTGCTGGGTTTCGTCGTTGACTTTTACCTCTTGGTAGCCGCGGATGTTCAGGTTGCCGTCGGTGGTGATGTCGATGACCCGGGCGGAGATGGTGGCGGTTACGTTGCTTTTCCTGTCGGTTTTGGCTTTTCCTTCAAAATCATTGGTCAGCCTGGCCTGAAGCTCGGTGAGCGAGGGCGAAAAGCGGTGGTTTTTGTCCGCCAGCCAGGTTTCCAGGCCGAACATGCTGGAGACGCCGCCGGTGACAGCAGAGGTCCGTTCTGTCTTGGTGTTGGCCTCCTTGTTGCCTTTGGAGGTTTCCACGATGCGGACCAGGACGATGTCGCCGACCCGTTTTGCCCGGCTGTCCGCATAGAGATCCAGGCCGCTGTTGGCCCCGTAGATTGTCCCCTCTGGCCGGGTCTGTGCGGCTTTGGGCGGGGAGGGCAGGGTATAGCGTTCCGGCAGCTGCTGGGCCTGCTGGTTGCTTGCGCAGCCGGAAATTCCGGCGAGCAAAAGGACGATGAAGGCGGTGGGGAGTGTGGTGCGCATAATCTTCTCCTTTGATGGATGGAGCATGTGTCTTAAAACTGGGCTTCCACGACGCCGACGCCCGTGACCCGGGCCTGAATCTCGCGGCGGCTGGTGAGGTTCTTGACCCGGACAATTTCGCCGAGCGCCCCGGAATTCTTGGCCTCTCCGGGGGCGGTTATCTGGATTGCCTGCGATTTC
Source organism: Desulfurivibrionaceae bacterium (assembly GCA_041662645.1). Lineage (GTDB taxonomy): Bacteria > Desulfobacterota > Desulfobulbia > Desulfobulbales > Desulfurivibrionaceae > Thiovibrio. The sequence continues at coordinate 24,849 of JBAZSA010000008.1, read as the reverse complement.
GCCATGATGGTCACCCGCTCTCCCCGGTTTACCAGGGAAGGGGCGTCAAGGTTCTGGGTATAGAGGACGGCCCCGGCTGGAAGCGAGAGTTTGAGCTTTTGCCCCACCGCCTGTTTCGGGTCTTGGACGGGATCGGCATCCAGCATGGAGATGTCCTGCCGCTTTGCGGTGATATCATCGCTGGCGATGATATCGTTTCGATTCAACCGTTTTGTCGTGCTGACCACCGTGCCGAAAAGCCGCAGGTCGCCGCTCATCTTCAGCTGGCCCTGCTCCCTGCCCTCTTGCATGACCGCAGCGGTTACATATTTTTTGCCGGGGCGGGTGTCGCTCGGCTTCTGGGTGATCCGGTAGCCAAAGGTGCCAGCCGGCAAGGCCATGGCCAGAGGACGGACGCTGAAATTGGTGATCTGGACGTCTTCCTTGGGCCAAGGGGAATCCTGCAACACAACCTCGCTGAAGATATTTTTCAGCGAGGCAAGGTCAGCGGTGGCAATGCTGTCCGCCGCTTGTCCGGGAAGGGGACAGGCAAGGCAGAGCAGCAGGGCAATGGTGAACAGGCGTGACAGGCGCAACAGCATCTTAATCATTCCTTTTGTTACCGGACCAGGGTGTTTGCCACTTCCAGCAGCTTGTCCGCGGTGGTGACCGACTTGGAATTCACCTCGTAGGCCCGCTGGGTGATGATCATGTTGACCAGCTCCTCGGTGACATCCACGTTGGAGACCTCGATGAAACGTTGCTGGATGGTGCCCATTCCATCGGTGCCGGGGTTGGCTTCGGTGGGGGCGCCGGAAGCCTCGGTTTCCAGAAAAAGGTTGGAGCCGATACTGCGCAGGCCGCCCGGATTGACGAAGCTGTGGAGGGTGAGCTGTACCGTGGCGAGCACCTGCTGCTGGGCATCCTTGGCGGTGAGCAGCCCATTGTTGTTGATGGCGATGGAGGTTGTCCCCTGGGGCACGGTAAATTCGGGCTGGAGCCGGTCGCCGTTCTGGGTGACCACATTGCCGTCGGCGTCAAGACTGAAGGCGCCGGCTCGGGTGAAGTAATCCTCGCCGTCGCGGACCACCTTGAAAAAACCGGTGCCCTCAATGGCAAAATCCAGATCGTTTCCCGTTTCGGTGAGGCTGCCCTGGGTGAAAATCTTCTGTACCGAGGTGGGGCGGACACCCAAGCCCACCTGAATGCCCGCGGGCACCCTGGTGCCATCGGCGGTTTCCGTGCCCATGGCCCTTAGTTCCTGGTAGTAGAGATCCTCGAACTGGGCCCGGCTTTTCTTGAAACCGGCGGTGTTGACGTTGGCCAGGTTGTTGGCGATGGTGTCCAGCTGCAACTGCTGGCCGGTCATGCCGGTGCGGCCTGAGAATAATGAGCGGATCATGCTGGTCCCCTTTTTTAAAAAGGTTAAAGGTCAAAGGCTGAAGGTTAAAGGTTAAAGGCTGTTCCTTGCCCCTTTAGCCTTTCACCTTTAGCCTTAATTATCCTGCCAGGCTGCCGACCTTGCGCACAGCAAGGTCATCCAGATCGTCCACGGCCCGGATCATTTTTTGTTGTCCTTCGTAGGCGCGGTACAGATCGATCATTTCCGTCATTTCCGTGACGGTATTGACGTTTGATTTTTCCAAGTGCCCTTGCAGGAGCTGAAAATTTTGTGGTTCTTCCTCCGCTGCCCCATCCGCAAGGCGGAAGAAATTCTCGCCCTCCTTTTTCAAGGCAGCCGGATCAGCGGTAACCACGGTCAGACGGTCGACCGGCAGGCCATCGGCAAAAACACGCCCGTCGCGGGCCACATCCATCTTGGTGCCGGTGATGGTGACGGGGCCGCCTTCGCCGAGCACTGGGTAGCCGCCAGCCGTGACCAGTACCCCTTCGTTGTTGCGCTGGAAGTTGCCTGCCCGGGTATAGCGAACTCCGGCCGGGGTTTGGACCCGGAAAAAACCATCCCCGGAAATGGCCAGATCAAAGGGGGCGTCAGTTTTTTGAACAACGCCTTGCTCTTGGATCGTGTTGATGCGCAGGGCCTTGCCGACCCGTTGCCGGTTGCGGTTGACCTGGTAGAGCATCTCGTCAAAGGTGACGGTTTCCTTCTTGTACCCAGGCGTATCGACATTCGCCAGGTTGTTTGTCACCTGGTTGAGCCGTTGCTCCTGGTTGATCAGGGTTTCAACGCTTTCCAGCAATCCGAGCCTGTTGTGGATGAACATGGCATACCTCGTGTGTGTTTGTGTCCTGTTGATGCAAGAGGCGTGCCGGGATTGGCGCGGGGGTGGGGCTGGGCGTTTGCTGTGGATTAATTGTAATGAATACAGAAAGTTGTGTTAATTTTGGCGGGCGGATTGATCGGCGGGGCGGGTGTCAAAAAAATGGATATGTGAGTAGGAGGGGCGGTATATTTTTCCTAGCGGTGTTGGGGGGATGTTACGAGGGCGTCATCTTGGTGTTGGCCCGGTAGACAAAGGCGAGGATCTCCGCCACCACAAGATAGGTGTCCGGGGGGATATCGGCGTTCAGGTCCAGTTTGGCCAAAATCTCTACCAGATCGGCATCCTCCTGGATGGGGATGCCGTACTCCTTGGCCAGGGCGATGATTTTTTCGGCCAGTTCCCCCGCGCCCTTGGCGACCACCTTGGGCGCGGCATCACGGGTTTTGTCGTAGCGGAGGGCAACAGCCTTTTTTTTTGCGGGGGTATCTGGCATTATGGCTTTTCTGGTTGCGTGCGTGTCTGATCAGGGGATCATTTGCCGCAATTATACCCCACAACAATCGGAACGGATGAAAAAAATGCAATTCGGACAGATCTTGCAGCAGGGAAGGCTGGTTTTGCGGTACAAGCGGTTTCTCGCCGACGTGAAAATGGACGATGGCCGCCTGCTCACCGTGCATTGCCCGAATTCCGGCAGCATGCTGGGTTGCAAGGAGCCTGGCAGTCCGGTGCTCGTCTCTCTGGCGGACAACCCCAAGCGCAAGTATGCTCATACCCTGGAGATGGTGCGGGTGGGCGCGACCTGGGTGGGAATCAACACCGCCCGCACCAACGGGCTGGTGGCCGAGGCGATTAGCGCTGGAGTGGTAAAGGAGCTGGCCGGGATCGAAACGATCCGGCCCGAGGTCACGGTGTCGGACAAGAGCCGGTTGGATTTTTTGCTCACCCGTGGTCAGGAAAAGATCTACGTGGAGGTGAAGAATTGCAGTCTGGCCCTGGATCGGGCAGCCATGTTCCCCGATGCCGTTACGGTGCGGGGAGCGAAGCATCTGGGTGAGTTGCTGACCCTGCGCCAAACCGGTTGCCGGGCCGTGGTTTTTTTCTGTGTCCAGCGGGAGGATGTGGAGTATTTTGCCCCGGCCGAACACATCGATCCGGGCTATGCCCAGGCCCTGCGGGAGGTGGCGGCCCAGGGGGTGGAGGTGCTGGCCTATGGGGCATCCCTGAGCCCGGAGGCGATCACCGTTGTCCGGCCGCTGCCGGTTTTCCTTGCGCCCCCTCCCTCGACGGGAGAGGGGATTTCATTGCCCCGTGAAAATCTGTGCTGAATAGTTACGATCTGCTTTTCTCAGCTTGCTTCACAGCACCCCTTACAATAAAGTGGGAGCAGAAAAGGCCGCATGGCGCGGCCAGGAGATATATATGATGCAGGAAAAACCAAAAGCCGTGGTGCTCTTGAGCGGCGGGCTTGATTCGGCCACGGTCCTGGCCATGGCAGAGGCCCAGGGCTATGAGTGCTGCTGCCTGAGCTTTGCCTACGGCCAGCGCCAGCAGGTGGAGCTGGAGCGGGCCAAGGCCAATGTGGCCCGGATGGGGATCAAAAAGCATCTCATCCTCCGCCTCGATCTCGACGCCATCGGCGGCTCGGCCCTGACCACGGATACTGCGGTGCCCAAGGGCCGCAGCCAGGCGGAGATGAATTCGTCCATCCCCATCACCTATGTGCCCGGCCGCAACACCATCTTTCTCTCCTATGCCATGGCCTGGGCCGAGGTGTTGGGCGCGGGCGATGTGTTTCTCGGGGTCAATGTCATGGATTACAGCGGCTATCCCGACTGCCGGCCGGAATTTCTCGAGGCCTTTGAGCGGGTGGCCAACCTGGCAACCAGGGCCGGGGTGGAAGGGGAAACCCGTTTCCGCGTCCATGCCCCGCTCCTCAAGCTGACCAAGAGGGAGATCATCGAAAAGGGGTTCGAGCTCGGGGTGGACTACGGCCTGACCCACAGCTGCTACGACCCGGACGCCCAGGGGCGGGCCTGCGGGAGTTGCGACAGCTGCCTGTTGCGGCTCAAGGGCTTTGCCGAGGCCGGGCGGGTTGATCCGGTGGAGTATCAGTAATAATGCACAATGAAGAGGGCAAAATGAAGAATGCATTGGGCGGGTTGTTCATGGTCGGCCTGCCAGGCACGGAGCTGGATGATTCCACCCGCGACCTCATTACTACGTACGGGATCAATAATTTTATCCTGTTTAAGAGAAACGCAGAGAGCCCGGAGCAGATCCGCACCCTCTGCCGCGGGCTTGTTGATGCCTGCCGCGCTGCGGGTCTGGGTGCGCCGCTGATCTCCATCGATCAGGAGGGCGGCACCGTGGCCCGGCTCAAGGCGCCCCATTTCACCGAGTTTCCCGATGCCAGGGAGCTGGCGGAAAGCGGGCGGGCAGAAGAGTTGTTGACCGACTATGCCCGCACCTGCGCCAAGGAGCTGCTGGCGGTGGGCATCAACATGAATCTGGCCCCGGTGCTGGATGTGAGTCCGGCTGGGCTGGGGTTGTTCATGGAAAGGCGGAGTCTGGGCGGGACGCCGGAGCAGGTGGCCCGGTTGGGTGCGCTGGTGATTACGGCCATGCAGGAGAACGGCTTGGCTGCCTGTGCCAAGCATTTTCCCGGCCTGGGCGGTGCAACCCTGGACCCCCACAAGGTGCTGCCCGTGGTGGATCGTTCGTTGGATGAGCTGCGCGGGTGCGATCTGGTGCCCTTTGGTGCCGCAATCCGGGCGGGAGTGGCTGGGGTGATGACCTCGCACACCGTGTATCCGCGGCTCGATGCCGACCAGCCCGCCACCCTGTCGCCGAGGATTTTGGGTGGGGTGCTCCGCGATGAGCTGGGGTATGAGGGGATGGTGGTTACCGATGATTTGGAGATGGGGGCTATTGAGAATGAAGGGACGGTGGCGGATGCTGCCTTGGTCGCCTTTAAGGCCGGGGCGGATATGCTGTTGATCTGCCATGAGCATCCGAAGATTATTGCGGCTTATGAGTTGCTGAGTAAGGCTGTGGGCGGGGAGGTTTCCGAGGAGCGGGTGCGGAGGTCGCTGGAGAGGATTGGGGCGGTGCGGAGGCGGTTTGCCGGGGTGTGAGAGTGGAGGGTTTGTGCATATTTCTGGCTATTGTGATTTTTGGTGTGATGGACAGAAACTACAGAATAACTTGTTATCCGGCACCTCATCATCTGGTGTAGAAATTGGGCGATGGCAATTACAAAAAAGAACTCGAACTTGAAGTTCTTGAATATTTCAATCCCGTTTATGAGGAGATAACTAATGACTACCTCGAAGTAATCGAGGTCACGGAACGCCCAGATTTCATATGTAAACGCAGAAATGGGTTACATGTTGGGGTTGAAATTGTTCAAGTTAGGAGAGGACACCCAAACGATGTTTTCTTCGACAAGTTTATTAGTAAAAACATAAATATACATCCAGAAAAGTCATTAGACATCATCTCGTCACTCATATATGAAAAAGAAAGAAAACGTGACTCAGAAAATTGGAAATTATCAAACTCCACAATACTCATAGTGCAACTTCGGGAGTCCCCTCTTTGGGAATTGGCTAACGCTCTTACTGATGAGATGTTCCCAGATTTAAAAGATTATGGTTTTTGTGAAATATGGTTGGCAGATTTTAGCGAGCTAGACGCATACAATAACATTGAATTATTTTGTTTGTTCCCCTCAGTCTTGAGAGGGTATTACAAACGGTCTATCCAGAAACCATATGGATAAGGGAAACCGTATAGCAAGGCAATTCAGTGGAAGACTAGGCCTGCGGCCTAGTCCCGGCGGATCTTTGTCGTTATGATGTATAAAGGCGAACCGATATCAGGGTCAGACTTTTTCAGATTGCTTTATGCGGACGACAAATTTTGCGCAGAACTTGGGCGTGCCGTCCTAGCTGCAGGTCGGCTGGAAAGCATCCTTAAGCAGTACATTGCCAAGCACGCCGCGGAAACAAATACGTCAAAAGCGGCATTGGGCGAATTGATCAAGTTTGCCAGAAAACATACACTTCTCCATCAAATGTTACCAGCCCTGGAAACATTGAAGGACCAACGCAATTATCTCACGCACAATATTCACGCACTCCTGTCGGGGCTGGTCGAAGAAACTATTTTGGAAGGATATGGACTGCTTGATTCGGATATCCATACTTATACTGAGCTGGCATGGCAACTCAAAGAAAACCTCAATGGTCTTGCGGACATTATCAATGAGAAATATACATAATCGCTGTACGTATCGGATCGTCGCTAAGTTCGGCCTCCGGTGATGCGGAGCGATATCAGTCAACCTCAGCAGCCAGAGGAATAGGCCTCATCCTTCTGTTCTTTTTCTTTGCTTGCCCAAAGAAAAAGAACGAAAAAGGAAGGGCACCCAGCCACTTGTCCCGCCGTTGGCGGGATGCCCTGTGCTCCTCGATGCTGCCGGGGCTTTGCAAACTCGGCTGCGCCTCAAACAGTGCAAAGCCCTTTTTCGGCAGCCTCTGCGGTGCGCGGCTGCGTGACAATGGGGGGGGAGGATAAGCCCCTGCGGGGCGATGTTACCTGTTATTTTTTGGGATAATATTTTTATAAAACAGTGAGTGAATACATGGAACTTTCCCCTTTTCTGCAAGACCTTTACCGGATGCCCATCATGCAGCGGCTCATGGTGGTGGCGATTTATGCCGTGCTGGCCAAGGCCGTGGATATTTTTGTCAACCGCATCCTCAAGCGGATGGCTGCGGCCTATACCTCCACTGATATCGATGACAAGGCCATCGATATCCTGCACTTCCCCATTGTTTTCAGTGTGTTCTTTTTCGGGGTGCTCCATGCCGTGACCATGCCACCCGGCCTTGCCCAGCCTTGGGAGAGATTTATCCCCGCAGCGGCACAGAGCATTGCCCTTATCGTTTGGACCCTTGCCGCGCTGCGCCTCTTTGTGGTGGTGGGCGAGCATTACATGAAGAGTATCTCCGAGCGCGGCAAGATCGGGGCCGACCTCTTTTTGCTGCTCAAAAACGTGGTCCGGGTGATCATCGTCGTTTCCGCCCTGATCTGGCTGCTTTCCATCTGGAACGTCAACCTGGCCCCGCTCTTTGCCTCCGCCGGTATCGCCGGTATCGCCGTGGCCCTGGCCGCCAAGGACAGCCTGGCCAATTTCTTTGGCGGGATCAGCATCTTTGCCGACAGAACCTTCAAGGTGGGGGACTACATCATCATCGACAATGCCCAGCGGGGCGAGGTGGTGGAGATCGGGGTGCGCTCGACCCGGATGATGACCCGGGACGATGTGCTGATCACCATTCCCAACTCCATTCTGGCCAATAGCAAGATCATCAACGAGAGCGCGCCCATTCCCCGTTTCCGGATCAGGGTGCCTTTGGGGGTGGCTTACGGCAGCGATCTGGAGCAGGTCGAGGCGGTGCTGCTCGCCGTGGCCGCCGCTAATCCTGCGGTGGTCAAGGACCCGGCTTCCCGGGTGCGGCTGCGCTCCTTCGGGGCCTCGTCCGTTGATTTCGAGCTGCTCTGCTGGGTGGCGGACCCGAGTGTCAAGGGTTTGGAGGTCCACAACCTCTTGAAGGGCATCTACACGGCCTTTGCCGCGCACGGGATTTCCATCCCTTTTCCGCAGCAGGATGTGCATATCAAGGAGCTGCCGGAACGGGGCGAAAAATAGCGGCGGTCCGGGCCGGAATCCGGCGCTGCATCGGTGATTTTTTTCTTGCCGTCCGAGCGAAGAGAAGTGTTTTTTTGTCCGCCATGGTGGTAGAATACAACTGAAAGCTCTCCAGTCGGCTGCCCCCTGCGGGCGGCAATTTAATCACTGTGATGGAGGAACTGCATGGAACTACAAGTTGAAGGACGGAACCTGGAAATTCGTAAGGCTTGGCAGGAAAAAATTGAAGAGGAAAAGGGGCGGTTGGATCGCCACCATCCTGGGCTTGTTCATCATCTGCGCATCTCCATTGAAGAGACCGCCGGGCATAAGGCTGGCGGTCATGAGGTTCGCGTGATTGCTTCCATTCCCAATGACACCGTGGTTGTGAAAAGAAAGGGGGAGACAGTGCGGCCCCTGCTGGTTGAGGCGTTCGACACCCTGGGCCTCCAGTTGAAGGAGGTGCAGCGCAAGCGGCGGCAGAACGGCAAGGAGTCGGAGGCTGGGGCTGCCGGACCGGCCTCTGGCACCATCAAGAGCCTGTTTCCCTATGAATCCTACGGATTTCTCATGACCCCGGACGGCCAGGAGGTGTATTTTCACGAGAACGCCCTCAAGGACGTAACCATGGCCCAGCTGGCCGAAGGCGACGCGGTCCGTTTCAGCGAGGGCGAAGGGGACAAGGGGCCGACCGCGGCCTGGGTGAAGCTGGTTAAATAACAGGAGCGACGCGGAGTCGCACAGATACCAGAATAAGTGGTTCGACAGGCTCACCACGAGCGGAAAGGGTCAATGAATTTAAAAAATGACTACCGTTCGCCCTGAGCCTGTCGAAGGGTGTTTTTCAGATTTAGCTGGGAGTAAAGGAAAGAGAGATGACCGTGTTGCAGCAGGTTGAGCTTGGCTCGGAATACCTGCAGGAAAAGGAAGAGGTAATTTGTCAAAAGATTGCCGCCCGCAAGAAAGAGCTGGGCGGCAATCTTTTGATTTTAGGGCATCACTACCAGCAGGAGGCGACCTTCCGGTTCGCCGACCTGACCGGGGATTCCCTCAAACTTGCCCGCGAGGCCGCCACCAACGGCGAGGCTAAATACCTCGTTTTTTGCGGCGTGCATTTCATGGCGGAATCCGCCGACATCCTCACCACGCCGGATAAGGCTGTTATCCTGCCCGACCTGCGCGCCGGATGCCCCATGGCCGACATGGCCGACAGCGCCGAGGTGGACTCGGCCTGGCAGGAGCTTGCCAGCGTGGCGTCGGGCCGGGTGATTCCCGTGACCTATGTGAATTCCTCTGCCCGGATCAAAGCCTTTGTTGGAACGCAGGGCGGTTCGGTCTGCACCTCGTCCAATGCCGAGCGGGTGCTGACCTGGGCGCTTTCCCAGGGAGACAAGGTTTTCTTTTTCCCGGACGAGCATCTGGGCCGCAACTCGGCCAGCGCCCTCGGTATCCCGAAGGACGAGGTGGTGCTGTGGCAGCGCGGCATGCCTCTGGGCGGCAACAGTCCGGAGGCGCTGCGCAAAGCCAAGGTGATTCTCTGGAACGGCTACTGCACGGTGCACATGGAGTTTTTAGCCTCTCACATCGACCAGTGGCGCGAGCGGGTTCCGGGCATCCGGATCATCGTGCATCCCGAGTGCCGCAACGAGGTGGTGAGCCGGGCCGATCAGTACGGCTCCACCGAGGCGATCATCAAGGCGGTGAGCGACTCTCCGGTGGGCAGCAAATGGGGTATCGGCACCGAGATCAATCTGGTCAACCGGCTGAGGCAACAGTACCCCGACCGGGAGATCCATCCCCTTTCTCCGTCCCCCTGCCTCTGCGAGACCATGTACCGCATCCGTCCGGCCAGCCTCCTCTGGGTGCTCGACAATCTGGCCCAAGGGCGGGTGGTCAACCAGATCACGGTTGCGCCCGATGTGGCGGCGGAGGCCAAACTTGCCCTGGACAGGATGCTGCGGATTTAACCGGGGCGTTTTGCGCCTGGGTGCCCTGCAATTGTCCATGATATGAAGTAACAAGGATTGTGCCATGTGTGGAATAGTGGGTTATGTGGGGCAGCGGCATGTGCTGCCCATTCTTCTCGAAGGCTTGAAGCGGCTGGAGTACCGGGGCTATGACTCGGCCGGGGTGGTGTATGTCCACGGCGGCAAGCTCCAGAAGCACCGGGCCGCGGGCAAGCTCGGCAAGCTCGAGGAGTTGCTGGAGAAAGTGCGGGACCGCGACAGCCACATCGGCCTGGGCCATACCCGCTGGGCCACGCACGGCGCGCCTTCCGAACTCAACGCCCATCCGCACTGCGATTGCAGTGGCGATCTGGTTGTGGTCCATAACGGCATCATCGAAAATTACCATACCCTCCGGGAAGAGCTGAAGTCCCGCGGGCATGTATTCTGCTCGGAAACCGACACCGAGGTGCTGGCCCATCTCATCGAGGAGGAGCTCGCCTCCGGCGATCTGGTCAAGGCGGTGCGCCAGGCCCTGAAAAAGGTGGAAGGTTCCTACGCCATCGGGGTGTTGTGGGCTGGCCAGCCGGACAGGCTGGTGGCGGTGCGGCATCAGAGCCCCCTGGTTCTGGGGATTGCCGAGGGCGGTTGCCTCATGGCCTCGGACATTCCGGCCCTGCTTCCCTACACCAACCAGGTGGTTTTTCTGGAGGATGGGGAACTTGCCGTCCTCAAACAGGGGGAATGGCAGGTGATGGGTCTGGCCAATGGCCGTAAGGTGGCCAAGGAGATCAAGACCATCGAGTGGAATGCGGCCATGGCCGAGAAGGCCGGGTATCGCCATTTCATGCTCAAGGAGATCTTCGAGCAGCCCCAGGCCATTCTCAATACCTTCCGGGGGCGGCTTGATCCGGAAACCGGCAGGGTACAGTTGCCGGAAATGGGCTTGAGCAATGCGGAGCTCAAAAAGATCAGCCGCATTTCCCTGGTGGCTTGCGGCACTTCCTGGCACGCGGCCCTGGTGGCCAAATACTGGCTGGAAAAATGGGTGGGGATTCCGGTGGAGGTGGATATCGCCTCGGAATTCCGCTACCGGAGGCTGCTGCTGGACGACACCGTGATGGTGGTGCCCATCTCCCAGTCCGGGGAAACCGCCGACACCCTGGCGGGCCTCAGGCTGGCCAAGAAGATGGGGGCCAAGGTCATCGCCATCTGTAACGTTTTGGGCAGCACCATCACCCGTGAGTCCCACGGCACCATCTACACCCATGCCGGGCCGGAGATCGGGGTTGCCTCCACCAAGGCCTTCACCTGCCAGCTCACTGCCCTGCTGCTGCTCACCCTTTTCTTGGGCGAGATCAGAAAGACTATTGCCCCCAAGGAGCGCAAGGGGATCGGCCAGGCCCTCCTCGACCTGCCCGCATTGATGGAACAGGAGCTGCCCCGTTTGCAGGAGGAAACCGTCCGCATTGCCGAGGGTTTTGCCCAGAGCAGGGATTTCCTCTATCTGGGGAGGGGGAGCAATTTCCCCATTGCCCTGGAAGGGGCGCTCAAGCTCAAGGAGATATCGTACATCCACGCCGAAGGGTATGCGGCCGGCGAACTCAAGCACGGCCCCATCGCCCTCATCGACCGGGATATGCCGGTGCTGGCCCTGGCCCCCAAGGACAGCGTCTATGAAAAGCTTATTTCCAACGTAGAGGAGGTCAAGGCCCGGAGCGGCAGGATTCTTTTGGTGGTTAATGCGGGGGATAAAAACTGCAAGCGCATCGCCGAGCAGGTGATCGCGGTGCCGGTGTGCCACGAGGAGTTGAACCCGATCCTCTTTGTCCTGCCCCTGCAGCTGCTGGCCTATGAGATTGCGGTTCTGCGCGGCTGCGATGTGGATCAGCCCCGGAACCTGGCCAAGAGCGTGACGGTGGAGTAGGGGGTTATTCCCCCTCCCCGCATGCCCGGCCCCGGAGGCCGAAAAAGAATTTAAGCCCCTTGCGCACGGGCGCGGAAAAGAGCTTTTTGGCGAAAACCGCGCCCGCCACCCGTTTGTTGATCTCCCCCAGGGTGGGGTAGGGATGGATGGCCGAAGCGATTTGCGACAACCCGCCGCCGTTCAGCGCCGCCACCCACTCGTTCAGCAACTCCCCTGCCTGGGGGCCAAGAATCTGCACGCCAAGGGGTCTGCCCCTGCGGCCGAGCAGCAGCTTGATCCTCCCCGCGCTTTCTCCCTCGGCCAACCCCCGGTCGTTATTGCTGAACTCCTCGCTCCAGACCGTGTATTCAATCCCTGCTTTGTGCGCGCGTTTTTCGTTGAGGCCTATGCTGGCGAGACCCGGTTGGGTGTAGGTGCACCAGGGGACCAGTGTGTAATCGGCTTTTTTGGGCAGATGAAATACCGCATTGCTCAATACCACGCTCCCTTCATACCCGGCGACATGGGTGAACCGGTAGCCGCCGATGACATCGCCGGCGCCATAGATATGGCGGTGGCTGGTCCGCAGATGACTGTCCACAGTGATCCCATTGTGGTCGAAAGGGATGCCGATCTTTTCGAGGCCCAGGCCCGCCACGTTGGGGGTGCGGCCAATGGCGACCAGGATCGCCTCCCCCTTGAGGGTTATGGTCTCGCCCGCCGCATTTTTCACCACCACCTCCCGTTCGCTTCCCAGATCGCCCACCCGGACCACCGTGGTGTTCAACAGAAAGGTGACGCCTTCCTCCTCCAGCGCCCGTTGCACCATGTCGGCCATGTCCCGGTCTTCCTTGCTCAGGATTTGGCCGCTGCGCTGGATCACCGTCACCTTGGCGCCCAGGCGGCAGAAGGCCTGCGCCATCTCCACGGAAATGGGGCCGCAGCCGAGGATGATCAGGGAGGCGGGTAGCGTCTCCAGGGAGAAGAGGTCGCGATTGGTCAGGTAGGGTGTTGCGGCCAACCCTTCAATGGATGGGGTCTCCGGGGACGAACCGGTGGCGATGACCCAGGCCCGGGCGGAGATGATTTTGCTGTCCAAACGGATGGCGTGTTCGTCGGTGAACACCGGTTCGCCGAATTCGACCCGGGCGCCGAGCTTGCAAAACCGCGCCACCGAGTCGTGCTCCTGAATGGTATCTATCACCGACTTGATCCGGGCGGCGACCTGCCGGAAATCCACACCAGGGGGAGTGATTGCTGGAAGGCCGAATCGCGGCCCATTTTTCATGAGATGGTAGACATGGGCGGTCTTGAGCAGGGTCTTGCTCGGCACGCAGCCATAGTGGAGGCAATCGCCGCCCAGCTCCGTTTCTTTTTCCACCAGCAAGGTCTTGGCCCTCAACTGCGCCGCGCCGGAGGCCACCGTGAGCCCTGCGGCGCCGCCGCCGATGATGCCGAGGTCGTAATCATAGTTGGCCATGCTTTTTTTCTCCGTTGTGGCGGGTTTATGCCAGCGTTGGCTTGAGAATTTGCTGCTTCCATAGTAGGATGTGCCGCAGAATAGATACGGCGAGTAGCGCAGCGTGCGCGCTATGGATTTTGGATAAGTATACAGCATTATTCTGCCGCCAGGCCAAGGCAAAATCAACTGGGCTTGCAGCGGCGTGCATCAGGAGCGAAGATGAAGAAAAAAGCATTGATTACCGGGGTGACAGGGCAGGACGGCGCCTATCTGGCGGAATTCCTCCTGGAAAAAGGCTACGAGGTCCATGGCCTGAAACGGCGGACCTCCTTGTTCAACACCGATCGCATCGACCATATCTTTCAGGACCCCCATGAAACAAACGTCGCCTTTATCCTGCACCATGGCGATATGACCGATTCCAGCAGCCTGATCCGGATCATCCAGAAGGTGCAGCCCGATGAGGTGTACAACCTGGCGGCCCAGAGTCATGTGGCGGTCTCCTTCGAGGAGCCGGAATACACTGCGGATTCGGACGCCCTCGGCGCCTTGCGGATTTTGGAGGCGATCCGGATTTTGGGGCTGGAGAAAAAGACCAGATTCTATCAGGCCTCGACCTCGGAGCTGTTCGGCAAGGTGCAGGAGACCCCGCAGCGGGAAACCACCCCGTTTTACCCCAGATCCCCCTATGCGGTGGCCAAGCTCTATGCCTACTGGATAACGGTGAACTACCGGGAGGCCTATGGCATCTATGGCTGCAACGGGATTCTTTTTAACCACGAATCTCCGATCCGCGGCGAAACCTTTGTCACCAGAAAGATCACCCGGGGGCTGGCCCGGATTGGTGTCGGCCTGCAGAGTTGCATCTATCTCGGCAACATGAATGCCCTGCGGGACTGGGGACATGCTAAGGATTTTGTCGAGATGCAGTGGCTCATGCTCCAGCAGGAGAGCCCGGAGGATTTTGTGATCGCCACGGGCGAACAGCACAGTGTCCGGGAGTTTGTCGAGGTAGCAGCCGGGGAGCTTGGGGTTCGGCTCTGCTGGGAGGGGGAAGGGGTTGGCGAGGTCGGCATCGTGGCTTCGTTGGCCGATGCCCCGGAAGGCACTGGATTCACTGTGGGGCAGGTCATTGTCCGGGTGGATGCCCGCTACTTCCGGCCCACGGAGGTGGAAACCTTGCTGGGCGACCCGACTAAGGCCAAGGAAAAACTGGGCTGGACGCCGAAGATCACCTTTGCCCAGCTGGTAACCGAGATGGTGCGCGAGGATCTTGAAATCGCCCGGCGGGATAAAATGTGCCAGCAGAGCGGGTTTAAGGTTTTCAACCGGCACGAGCAGCCGTAATCCTCTCTTGGCGATGAAGATGAAGGTTCTGATAACCGGCGGCAATGGCTTGGTCGGGCGCAATTTCCGGGAGCATCCGGCAACGGCCGGGTTCGCGCTTTTGGCCCCCTCCAGCCGCGAACTCAACCTGCTCGACTACGGGCAGGTTGCGCAGTATCTGGCCGCCCACCGGCCCGGAATGATCATCCATGCCGCGGGCCGGGTCGGCGGGATTGAGGCGAACCTGCGGGAGCCGGTCCGTTTTTTTCTCGATAATCTCGACATGGGCCGCAATCTGGTTTGGGCAGCGCGCCAGCAGGGTGTGCCCCGCCTTATCAATCTCGGCAGCTCCTGCATGTATCCGCGCAACGCCGCCAATCCCCTGCGGGAGGAGATGATCCTTCAGGGGGAGCTGGAGCCGACCAACGAAGGCTATGCCCTGGCCAAGATCGCCACCGCCCGTCTCTGTCAGTATATCGCCAGGGAAGACAGCGGCTATGCCTATAAAACCCTGATTCCCTGCAACCTCTACGGCCGCCATGACAATTTCGACCCGGCCAGCTCCCATCTCATCCCGGCTGTCATCCACAAGATGCACCGGGCCAAAGAGGAGAACCGGGAGACGGTGGAAATCTGGGGCGACGGCCTTGCCCGGCGGGAGTTCATGTGCGCCGGCGACCTGGCCGATTGCCTGGCCAAGGCGGTGTGCTCCTATGACACCCTGCCGGAGCTGATGAACGTGGGGATAGGGCAGGATTGCACCATCCTTGAATATTACCAGACGGTGGCCGAGGTGGTCGGTTTCCGGGGCAGATTTGTGCATAATCTTGCCAAGCCAGTGGGCATGCAGCGTAAACTCGTGGATGTGACCAGGGCTGTTGCCTGGGGCTGGACCGCTCAAACCTCCCTTAGGCAAGGCATTGAGCAGGCGTATGATTATTACTTGCAACAGCAGGAGCATGGAGCATGAGCAGATATCCATTGGCATGTACTTCCTGGGACGAGGCGGAATATGAGGCCATCGCCCAGGTTGTCCAATCCGGCAGATTTTCCATGGGCGAACATGTCGCTGGCTTTGAACAGGCATTTGCCCGTTATTTCGGCTCCCGCTTCTGCGTCATGGTCAATTCCGGCTCTTCGGCGAATTTGCTCATGGTTGCCGCCCTTTTTTACCGGGAAAACACGGCAGAGCGGCTGGCGGCCGGAGACGAGGTCATTGTTCCTGCGGTTTCCTGGAGCACCACCTATTTTCCCCTGCATCAGTATGGCTTGAAGCTCAGATTCGTGGATATCGATCCGGCCACCCTGAATTATGACCTTGCCCAGCTCGCAGAAGCGATAAGCGAGCGGACCCGGCTGGTCATGGCCGTCAATCTCCTGGGAAACCCCAACGATTTTGCGGCGATTCAGGCGATTTTGGCGGGTAAGGGCGTTATCCTCATCGAGGACAACTGCGAATCCATGGGGGCCGCCTTTGACGGAAGGATGGCGGGAACCTTCGGGCTCATGGGCAGTTTCAGCTCGTTTTTCAGCCACCACATCTCCACCATGGAGGGGGGGATGATCCTCACCGACGACGAGGAGCTGGCCCATATCCTGCTCAGTCTCCGGGCGCACGGCTGGACCAGAAATCTGCCCAAGGTGAACAGGGTTTGCGGCGTGAAGGGGGATAACCCGTTTGAGGAATCTTTTCGCTTTGTGCTGCCCGGCTACAATGTGCGTCCTTTGGAAATGAGTGGTGCCCTGGGAATGACTCAACTCCAAAAGCTCCCGGAATTTGTAAGAGTGCGCCGGGAGAATGCCGCGAAATTTCTCCGCCTCATGGAGGCCTTTCCCCATCTTCAGACTCAGCGCGAAATCGGTGCAAGCAGCTGGTTCGGATTCAGTCTGGTGGTGCGGGAGGGCGCGCCATTTTCCAGGGAGGATGTGGTCCGAATCCTGGATGGCCATGGGATTGAGTGCCGTCCCATTGTGGCGGGTAATTTTGCTAGGTGTGAGGCTGTGCGCTGGCTCGATGCCACGAACCATGGCGCTCTTGCCCAGGCGGACTGGATTGACCGCAACGGCCTGTTCATCGGTAATCATCACTATCCCCTGGATGAGCATTTTGCGCTTCTCAGTGAGGCGTTGAGAGAATTGTCCCGCTGACACAGGATAGCTGAATATTCTTGCCCAACAGCCCTCTATTGCCATTATGAAAACAATTTGGTCAGTTCCCCCCCAAAAGCGCATGACGGACACAAAGCCTCCGCTCTTGTTTCTGCCCGGCTGGGGATTTTCCGGGCAGGTGATGGATCTGGCGGACAAGCCGCCCGTCTGGGCACGGCCTGCGACCCCGTTGGACCCGGCCACTGCCGTGGCGGAGGTTCTGGCGTATCTGGCTGAGCGCCAGATTGAAGCCATCCACCTGGCTGGCTGGTCCATGGGCGCCTGCCTGGCTGTTGATTTTGCCTGCATTTTTCCCGAAAAGGTGGCCAGCTTGACTCTGCTCGGCATGCGGGCTTCCTGGCCGGCGGAGGAAATCGCGGCCATTCGTTCTGCCCTTGTTGCTGATCCCCCGGCATTTCTACGGGATTTCTACAGGAAAAGCCTGCTTGGCTATAAAAAGGAATCCCTACGGTTTGTGGCCGAGCAGCAGGAGGCGTTGCTGGAGTCTTTCGATATGCAGGTGCTTGGCCGGGGGCTTGACTATCTGGCCCAATGGCGGCTGCCTGCGCAAATCCCGCCATGTCCGATATCCTGCTGGCACGGGCGGCGGGATATCATCGCGCCGGTTACGGAGCAGGCCCAGATCCCCGGAGCCCGCACCTTCATCATCGAGCATGGCGGGCATGCCCTTTTTCTCGACCGGGAGTTTGCCTTCGGTGCGTGAGGCCCGCAAGCAAAGAATCCGGCAACGGTTTTCCCGCGCCGCCGGGACCTATGACGCCCATGCCGAGGTGCAGAAGGATATGGCGCTCCGGTTGCTCCGGGAGCTTCGCGAAGGCAGCGGGCCGGAAGGTATCGCAGGGTTCGGGCGCATCCTGGAGATCGGCTGCGGCACCGGGTATTTCACCGCGCTGCTTACCGACCGCTACCCAGAGGCCCGGATCATTGCCCTTGATTTTGCCGAGGGCATGGCGCAACTGGCCGGAAAGCGGCTGGAAGGCAAGGACAATGTTTCCGTGCTCTGCGAGGATGGGGAACGCTATCTGGCTACCTGCCCCGGCCCCTTTGACCTGATCTGCGCCAATTCCACCCTGCAATGGTTTGATGACCTCCAGGGGGGACTGGCCCGGATCGGGGGGCTGCTCTCCGGCCAAGGGTGCTTTGCCGGGGTGCTGTTTGGCCCTAAAACCTTCAGCGAGTTGGCCCAGGGGTTGAGTGAGATTTTCGGCCAGGAGGTGTGCCTGCCGCCCCATGGCTTTTCTTCCAGGGAGAAGCTGGAGTCCATGCTGGGCGGGATTTTTCCGCGTTTTGCCGTGCAGGAAGAACTCAAGAAGAAAAATTACGCCACCCTTCTTGATTTGCTGGATCACATCCGCAAGACCGGCACCGGCGGCGGCCATCTGCCCGGCGCTTTGACCCGGGGGCGGTTGCGCCGGCTTGATGATTGGTTTCAGGCAACCCATGGCGGGTATCCCGCCACCTATCAGGCCTTTGTCGTCAGGGGGGAGAAATGAGTGCGATCTTTGTGGCCGGCACGGACACCAATGTGGGCAAGACCCATGTGAGCGGACTGCTGCTCGATTTTTTCCTCAAAGAGGGCGTCATGGCCGGGTACCAGAAATGGGCGGCCACCGGCCCGGAATCTCCGCCCGCTGATCTGGAGGCGTGCCTGCGCACGGCAGGTCTGCCCCTTGACCTTGATCCGGAGCTGGTCAGCCGCCAGGTGGTGTATCATTTCGCCCTGCCTGCCTCGCCCCACCTCGCCGCCGAGCAGGAAGGGAAGGTCGTTGATCCGGCGCTGATCCGCCTCCGGTATCAGGAGATGCTGGCCCGGTATGAGCTGCTCGTGGTCGAAGGGGTTGGCGGGATCATGGTGCCGCTCAACCGGGCGCTGTTGCTGGCTGACCTGCTGCGGGAGTTGAAGATTCCCACCCTGGTGGTGGCGAGAAGCGGCCTTGGCACCATCAACCACACCCTGCTCACCCTGGAAGCTCTGCGCCACAGGGATATTCCGGTTTTGGGCGTGGTGTTTTCCGATGGCGGGCCGGAGGAAGACACGCTGTTGGTTGAGGACAATATGCGGACCGTTGCCGAAATGGGGCGGGTGCGGTTTTTTGGCCGTCTGCACCGCTGCGTTGATCCGGGAAAGGCCCGGCTGGATTTTGTTCCGGTTGGCAAGGCGATTTCTGAGGCATTGCGGGGCTGAGCGTTTTTACGGGGATCTTGTTACGCCATTGCTGTTGCGTTTTCGCGTTTTGCCCGCAGGACATTGAGGAGCTTGTCGGAGGTGATCGGTTTCTCGATTAAAATCACGCCGGGATCAAGCACCCCGTGGTGGGCGATGGCGTTATCCGTATAGCCGGACATATAGATGATTCTGGTTTCCGGCCGTTGTTTCGTGATCGCCTCTGCCAGTTCCCTGCCATTCATCCCCGGCATGATGACATCGGTGAGCAGGATGTCGATCCGTCCGGCAAAGGAGTTGCTTACCTGCAAGGCCTCCTCGCCGCTGCCCGCCTCAAGCATGGTATAGCCGAGGGGTTGCAGGATGGCGGGGATCAGGGTTCTGAGCGAGGGTTCGTCATCCACCACCAGAATGGTTTCGTTGCCCCGGGGTAGAGGCAGGGCGGATGATTCCGGAGTTTTCTCCGCCGCACACTGAGCAACGGGCAGGAATATCTTGAAGGTCGTGCCTTGTCCCGGTTCGCTGTACACGAAGATGTGGCCGCCAAACTGTTTGATGATCCCGAAGACCATGGCCAACCCCAACCCGGTCCCCTTACCCCGTTCCTTGGTGGTGAAGAACGGGTCAAAGATTTTTCCCTGGATATCCCTGGTCATGCCCTGGCCGGTGTCGCTCAGCGAAAGCTCCACATAGCTCCCCGGGAGCACCCCTTCGTGGGTTCTGGCATACTCCGCATCCAGCTCCCGGTTTTCCGTTTCAATTACCAGGCTGCCGCCTTTGGGCATGGCATCCCGGGCATTGACCGCCATGTTCAGCAGCACCTGTTCCATTTGGCCCGGATCTATGAGCACGGTGTCGTTCTGGGCCGCGGCCCTGACTTCCAGGGAGATATCTTCCCCGATCATCCTCCCCAGCATCTTGGCAAGGTTCTGGATAAGCGCATTCAGGTTGCACGGGGCCAGCTGGATGGTCTGCTTGCGGCTGAAGGCCAGGAGCTGTCTGGTCAAGGTGGCGGCCCGGTTCCCGGCATCAAGGATGATCCGGGCTTTTTTGTGGGCGGGTTCATTTTCGGCCAGTTCCAGCAGCAACAACTCTGCGTAGCCGAGAATAATGGAGAGGATGTTGTTGAAGTCGTGGGCAACCCCGCCTGCCAGGATGCCGATGGACTCCATCTTTTGGGCCTGGGCCAGCTGGGTTTTCAGTTTTTCCTGTTCCGTTGCCGCCTGTTTCAGCCCGGTGATATCGGCAAGACTCCCCCGCAAACCAAGAAGGAGCCCAGCGTCATCGTGGATCTCGGTGCAGACATGGCTGACCCAGCGCACTTGGCCGGTCTTGGTGATAATCCGGAATTCCAGGGGGACTTCTTTTCCAGCCGCGTCCGTGGGATGCACATGGCTGATCCATTTTTTCCGGTCTTCCGGGTGGAAGAGCGCATCCAGAAGTTCTGGGTCGGCAAGGAATTCCTTTTCGGTATATCCGGTGAGCGTTGCGCAATTATTGGAGACGAAGATCATCTTTTTGTCCGGCGCCCGCCAAAAGATGAAATCGGAGGCAAACTCGGTAACGGTGCGATAGAGTTCCTCGCTCTGCCGCAACTCCTCCCGTTGTCGATCCAGTTTTGCAAGCATGGCGTTGAAGGCTTGAGCCAGGGTTCCGGTTTCGTCCTGTGTTGTTGTGCGAAACAGTCGCGCCTCCCCTTTTTTGCCCTCCAACTCCGCCACATGCTGGGTAAGCGCCAGGAGGGGCCTGGTCAGGTATTGGCTGAAATAGCGGATGACCGCGAAGGCTGCCAGGGTGATGAGGAGCATGCCGATCAGAAGAACCTGTCCGGCCTGATTGAGCGGGGCGTAGGCCTCGGCCAGCGGATAATTCGCGGCTAAAAACCAGTTTTTCAACTGCAACCGCTTAAAAGAGGTGAGCATGGGCACTCCGGCGCCGCTGCGATTTTCCTCCGTGCCTTCAAAGCCCGCCAGCGCCCGATCATAGAGGGGGTTTTTCCCTTGGGGGACCTGTTTGAAAATCCTGGCCTTGTCCGGATGCATGATCATGGTCCTGTCCGCCGAAAGCAGATACAGGTATCCTGTTTTTCCGATCTTTTTTTCCGCGAGTTTGCCCAGAACATTGTGGCTCATCAGGTCAAGGCTGCCAGTGAGAATGGCGATGATCTTGCCCTCCTGGTCAAAGACCGGGGCAGTCATCATGATCACCGGGTGTTTGTGCGCCTGGGTGGTGACATAGGGATCGGAGATCACCGGAGCCGAGGTGGCCAGGGTGTCTTTGATGTAGGGGCGGAAAGAAAAATCAAGCCCCCGGCGGTTCGGGAGAAAGGGGGCCTCGGCGATCATCCTGCCCTCGGGAGAAAACAAAAAGATGTGGTTGTCGAAAACCCGTTGCAACCCCTTACGGGAATCGAGGAACTGTTGAGCGGCCTCTCCCGAGGCAAGTGTTTCCGCGGAGACCAGCGTGGCGGTGGCCGCAAGCTGGCCATGGGCCAAGGAGAGCCTGTCTTCCAATGAACTGGTGATGTCGGAAAGGACGGAAAACTGCTCGGTGGAGATAATTTCCTTGAGTTGTCGCTTGAATATGGAGAGAACCCAAAAGGAGGTGGCGCTCATCAGGCAGAGAAAAAGCAGGGAGATGGCAAGGGTCAGCTTTGTTTTTATGGCCATCTTCATGGGCGGGATCCGTGATGGGGGAACGTCAAGCCGTAGGCGGCAGTAGGTGTCTATTGGTGGAGAAATGGTATCACGGAGATCAGTATCCCAGCAAGAAACAATTGTGCGAGGCAGGGGGGGCGGGATGTTTTGTGGGCAAGAGGGCAGAGAGGGGGCAAGCCCGATAGTCTGGGTTACCCCGATGCTTCGTGGCTGGCGGTGAGGCTTATTTCTGGCAGCAGCCTTGTCCGGTGCGGGTTTCCGGCACGCCGAGTTTTTTGAGGATCATGGCCAGCGGACAGAATTTGCTGAAGCCGTATTGGAAGAGATTCGCCCCGACAAAGGCGGCGAGGAAATACCAATAGGGGTGAACCCAGGTGCCCAGGGCCAGGCTGGTCAGGATGAAGGCGCCTGCGAAAACATGAACCCAGTCCGTGATGATCATGATGAAATCTCCTCGGTGGCTTAAAATCAGGAAATCTGGCAGAAGAGCTCGCGCATGGTTTTGATCAGCTCGGTGACGCGGCCTTCCGCGATCCGGTTGTAGATGAAATTTGCATCCTTGCGGTAGGCGATTATGCCCTGATTGCGGAGGATGGAGAGATGCTGGGAGACATTGGCATTGGTGGTATGCACCTCCTTGTGGAGGTCGCCCACGGTCATTTCCTTGTCCTGCAACAGGCAGAGAATCTTCAGGCGGATGGGGTGCGACATGGTTTTGAGGAGTTTGGCGATATCCTCGATATGTTGGTCATGCATGGTGTTCCTTCCCTGAAGTTAAGCTGTGACTGTAATCCTGAGCCGCCGTGTCTGTAAACAGAAAAAATGTTAGTTTTCTCCCCGTGTCACCCGCACGGGATCATCCACCTCCGCCCCGAGAATCCGGGCGGCATTCCCCTTGGCTACTGCCAGCTCAAGATAGCCGCGGCTGCCGATGAGCGCCAGAAGCTGCC
Organism: Desulfurivibrionaceae bacterium; assembly: GCA_041662645.1. Taxonomy (GTDB): domain Bacteria; phylum Desulfobacterota; class Desulfobulbia; order Desulfobulbales; family Desulfurivibrionaceae; genus Thiovibrio. The sequence goes on along the minus strand of JBAZSA010000008.1, from coordinate 2,367 downwards.
CGTCCGCCACCGTGGCGTAAGCGTTTGCCAATCCGGTCACCTGCTGGTCTCTATGAAAGATCTTAATGGAAGCCGGATCAGCTGTCAGGCCGGCAAGATCACGCTGGTGAATATTCGTGGTCAGGTTGCCGAAATGGTCGATGTGGATCACGGACCCGGCCATGTTGCCATGAATCCGATCAATTTGCAAGGCAGGGGATGCAAGTTTTGTAAGTTTTTCCTTAAGCGTCTGGAAGCCAAGGCTGGAAAGCGCGGCGCCATTGGCCAGGGCCGCCGCGGCCGGGGCGAGAATATCGCGGCCATGGAAGGTAGTGCCGAGCGGGGCAAGATACCGCTCCGGGCAATCAATGCAGATTGCTTCTTCAAAGAATTGATTTTGCAAAAATGGGGTCAGGATGCCGTTGTCCGGCCCCAGGAAAATCTGGCCCAGGGCCTGGATCGCCAAAAGCCGTCTGTGTGTGCCGACCCCCGGATCGACAATGGCCAGGTGGATGGTTCCTTTTGGGAAATACGGGGCTGCGGCCTGGAGAATAAAGGCTCCCTGGCGGATATCCTGTGGCCGGATGGTGTGGCAGAGGTCGATGAGCCGCGCCTGCGGGGCCAGCCCGGCTATGACCCCTTTGACGACGCCGACGTATTCGTCCTGAAGTCCGAAATCCGTGGTCAGGGTGATCATGGACGGCATGGTGTTGTATCCATTGTGATTGAAATCCGGCATGGGGCACGTTTTTTTGGGAGCCGTTGCCTTGGCGAAAGCAGCTCCTTTCTGCCGGGAGTGTAATCGAGATTTGGCCGCGGGGCGAGCAGGAAAGCGGCGAGGGGTTTCCCTGACATTTTTTTTCTGTTTTTGGTGGAAAATCGGCAGGTTGGAAAAATTGTATTGTACAAGCTGACTGTTTTTTGCAGATAATGAAGCCCAGAGGTGGGGAAGGATGATGTGCCGTATTAATGAAACAGCCAGGGGAGGATTTGGATGATCGGGAGCAATGTCTCAATTGGGGTGAAAATAGGCGGTGGTTTTGGAATTTTTTTGGTTCTGCTGGCGGCTATTTCGGTGGGCAGCTTTTTCGGCTTGCGCACTATTGAGGGCTACTCCCATTTGCTCTTGGAGCGCAATGCCGATAAGGCCTTTTTGTTGGAAAAACAGATCGACCATCTCAACTGGTTGAGCAAGATCAACGAAATTTTCATCCGGGATGGCGTGGCCAAGCTTGAGGTGGAAACCGATGACCACAAGTGCGGCTTCGGTAAATGGCTTTACAGCGACAAGACCCAGGCCATGTTGCAGGAGGGGGGGGAAGAGGCGCAGCTCCTTAAGGCCATCGAGATTCCGCACCGGAAGCTGCACGAATCTGCCATCGAAATCGGCAGGGCCTATAGCGCCGGTGATCTGGCCAGGGCAAAGCAGGTTTACAACACCACGGCTCTTTCCGCCTATGGCGAGATCAAGGGGTTGCTGACCAAGGTGCGCGAGCATGAAGACAAGGTGATTGCCGAAGAAGACGAGAAACTTGGAAAAGCCATCTCCGGCATCAATGGTTCCATCATCACGCTCTCCATCTTCGGCGTGGTTTTCGGGGTTGTTGCCGCGATCTTCATTACCCGGGGCATCACCGTGCCCCTGATCCGGGCAATCAACGGAATCACCGAGGGCTCCGCCCAGGTGGATCAGGCCTCCAGCCAGATTGCCGATTCGAGCCAGATGCTGGCGGAGGGCACCTCGGAACAGGCCGCTGCCATTGAGGAAACATCGGCCTCCATGGAGGAAATGGCCTCCATGACCAAGCAGAACGCCGACAATGCCAGCCAGGCAGACAGCCATATGCAGACCGCGAGCAAGGTGGTGGCAGAGGCGACCGCGGCCATGGAGGAGTTGACGCGTTCCATGGCGGAGATATCCAAGGCCAGCGAGGATACCCAGAAGATCATCAAAACCATTGACGAGATCGCCTTCCAGACTAACCTGCTGGCGCTCAATGCCGCGGTGGAGGCGGCCCGGGCCGGGGAGGCGGGTGCCGGTTTTGCCGTGGTGGCGGACGAGGTCCGAAACCTGGCCATGCGCGCCGCCGAAGCTGCCAAGAACACCGCGACCCTTATTGAGGGGACGGTGGAAAAGATTAGTGCCGGTTCCCATCTGGTGGAGAGGACCAGCGCCGCGTTTTCCCAGGTCTCCAGCAGCACCGGAAAGGTTGGCGCCCTGGTCAGCGAGATCAGCGAGGCATCCAAGGAGCAGGCCAACGGGATTGTGCAGATCAACAAGGCCATTTCCGAGATGGATCGGGTGGTGCAGCAGGTTGCCGCCAGCGCGGAGCAGTCCGCCTCTGCCGCCGAAGAGCTGCATTCCCAGTGCGGCCAGTCCCAGGAGCA